>DATJNE010000083.1:0-32048 GCA_035508305.1 Acidobacteriaceae bacterium
CTGCCCTATCCGCACCCCGACCAGCTGGTGGAAGTGTGGTCGAAGATCCAGACCTACCATAACTCCATCTCGGCCGGCGACTACACGGACTGGAAGAACCAGGCGACGGTCTTCCAGGACCTGTGTGCCTGGAGCGGCACCAGCTTCAACGTTGCGACGAAGGATCAGCCCGAGTACATCCAGGCAAACACCGAGACCTGGAACATGCTGGCGATGATCGGCCAGCCTCCTTTCCTGGGCCGCTACTTCCTGCCCGAGGAAGGAGTCGACGGCAAGGATCATGTCGCCGTCCTCACCCACAAGTTCTGGGTGAAGCTGGGTGCGAACCCGCACATCGTGGGAACGACGCTTCGCCTCAACGGACAGCCCTATACCGTCGTCGGCGTGCAGCCGCCCGGCGTCTGGGACAAAGGACAGGCCCAGCTGACCGTGCCCCTGGTCTTCAAGCCGGAGCAGCTGAACCATGACTTCCACTGGCTGCTCGTCATGGGGCGGCTGAAGCCCGGCGTCACCATCAGGCAGGCCCAGCAGAACATGGACGCGGTGACGAAGCACATCGCGGAGGTGTACCCGAAGAGCGACAAGGGATGGGGCTCCTACGTCGAGCCGCTGAAGAACGACTTCATGCCGAAAGAACGCATCCAGATGCTGTGGCTGCTCCTTGGCGCGGTGGGATTCGTGCTGCTGATTGCCTGCGTGAACGTCGCCAACCTGCTGCTCGCGCGCGGCATGACGCGCCAGAAGGAGATGGCCGTGCGCAGCGCTCTCGGCGCAGACCGCAGGACCATTTTCGGACAACTGCTGACGGAGAGCATCCTCCTGGCGCTGGCCGGCGGCGTTCTCGGAGTCGGGGTTGGGTACGGCATGCTCCAGGGACTGATCGCCGTGATGCCCCAGGACACGCTGCCTTATGAGGCCGACCTGCGCCTCAACATTCCCATCCTGCTCTTCACGCTGCTGGCCACCACCGTGGCCGGCCTGCTGGCCGGATCCATGCCCGCCTGGTATGCCTCGCGCATCGATCCCGCGGAATCGCTGAAGGAAGGCGGGCGCACCGGGACAAGCACCGGCAAACACCGGCTGCGGCGCATTCTGGTCGTCGGCGAGTTCACCCTGGCCCTGGTGCTCCTCGCCGGCGCGGGGCTGGCGATCCACAGCTTCTGGAATCTCTCCCGCGTGGATCTCGGGGTGAGAACCGATCACGTCCTGACCTTCTTCCTGCCCGTGCCCGATTCCCGCTCCAAAGACCCGGCGCAGATCAGTGCCTATTACCGTGACATTTTGTCGCGCATCGATGCGGTGCCGGGGGTGCAGCACGCCTCCGTCGAAACCGGAGTGCCCCTCTACGGAGCCGGATTCGGCATGCCGTTCACCATTGTCGGTGGGCCCACCTATGCCGATCCCTCGCAGCGCCCCGGAGCCGGTTTCGGCATGATCACCGGCGACTACTTTCACACCTTCGGAATTCGCCTGGTGAGGGGACGCGCGCTCACCGACCAGGACACGGCGAACACCGTCAAAGTGATGGTGGTCAATGAAAGCTTCGTGAAGTCGTATCTCAAAGGCAAGGACCCGCTGCGGACGCAGATTTCGGTGGAGCAGATTATTCCGGGCGTGCAAAAGCTGGGCCCGCCCCAGGAATGGCAGATCGTCGGCGTCTATCACGACGTGCATGCTGCCGACCGTCAGGAGCACAACGAGGAAATGCTGATTCCCTTCTGGCAGATTCCGTGGCCCCAGGCGGGCATTGGCGTCCGCACCGCCGAGGACCCGCTCTCCATGCAGAGAAGCATCGCTGCGGCCGTGCACTCCGTCGATCCGGAGGTCGCGCTGGCCCAGCCGGAGACGATGGATCAGATCCGCGACGAAACCATGGCCAGCCAGCGCTTCACCTTGATCCTCTTCGGAACCTTCGCAGCCGTGGCGCTCTTCCTGGCCGTGCTGGGAATCTATGGCGTGATGGCGTTCAGCGTTGCCCAGCGCTCCCATGAACTGGCACTGCGCATGGCGCTGGGCGCAACGCGCGGCCGCCTGGTCGGGATGGTGGTGCGGGAAGGCGCGATCCTGGCCGCCGTCGGCCTGGGCCTGGGCCTGATCGGCGCCTATTTTGTCGGGCGCGCCATGCAGAGCATGCTCTTCGATGTGCATCCCCTGGACCTGCTCGCCTTCGCGTCGGTCGGCCTGGTGCTGATGGCCGCGGCTCTGCTGGCCTGCTATTGGCCGGCGCGGCGCGCTGCGTCCATCCACCCCATGCAGGTCCTGCGCATGGAATGACCGGAGCCGCTCTCAGACGCCCTTCTTCAGCGGCTCCCACACGTATTTGTGGATTTGCAGGCTCAGCCGCGCCGGAAGCCCGTCCTCCAGCATCCACCCCACCAGCTCGCGCGGATCGAGCAGGCAATTCTCCGTGCTCCGCTCGCCGCTCGGCGTTTTCGAGAAGGCCGGCGACAGCAGAATCTGGCCCGCGCGCCGTTCCACTCCATGCGCGCGGATGAAGTCCCGCGCGCATTCGTAATCGCCACGGTTCGCAATCACGAACTTCACCTCATCCCGCTCCGTCAGCCAGTCGAGGTTCGCCGTGCGAAAACTGCCCGCCTCGCCCGAACCCGGGCATTTCACGTCCACGATCTTGTGCACCGCCGGGGGCACGCGCTCCAGCGGCCGCTCCCCGCTGGTTTCGATCATCAGCTCATAGCCCTGGCCCAGCAGCCGCTCCATCACCGGAATCAGCTCCTTCTCCTGCAGCAACGGCTCGCCCCCCGTGAACTCCACCAGCTTCACCGGAGCCAGCTTTTCCACCTCGGCCACGACCGCGTCTTCCGATAATTTGTAACCGCCGGTGAATGTATATTCCGAGTCGCACCACGCGCAGCGCAGATTGCATCCCGCCAGGCGCACAAAGATGCACGGTACCCCGGCGAAGCTCGATTCGCCCTGGATCGATTTGTAGATTTCGATCAGATACAAGGAATCAGACCTTCGCTCGCCCCGCGCTCGCCGCTCACAACTTCCAACCCCCAACTTTCAACTCTCGTAATACGTCGCCGTCGTCGTATCCGTCTCGTAGATGGTGCAGTCCTTCACGCGCACGCGCCCGCTGGTCATCGCCCGCAGCTGCTGGTTCGTCTCGTCAAAGAAATATCGCGCCAGATTCTCCGCCGACGGGTTGATCTCGGTGAATGGCTCCAGTTCGTTCAGCATCTGATGATCGATCCGGTCGATCACCGGCCGCATTACCTGCTTGAGATCGCGAAAGTCCAGCAGCAGTCCCGCCTGGTCCAGCGTTTCCCCGCACAGCGTGATCCGTACCTTGTAGTTATGCCCATGCGGATTCTCGCACTTTCCCTTGTAATTCCTCAGGTAGTGTCCCGAAGAAAATCCGCGCTCCACTGTCACTTCGTACATATCTGTCGATGGTTCCTGGCTGCGCAAGACGCGCTGCCTCTATTCTATCTGCCGCGCACGTCCCGCCCGGACTGCGCCCTTCGCGGCCGCCCGCCCCGCTGCCGCAACCGCCGCTCCTCGGCGCGCCGGTCCACCTGTTCGAAGAGCGCTGTCATCACGCCCAGCAGGCCCACCAGCAGGCCGCCTAACGTCAAAAACAGCGCCGTCGTCTTCCACAGCGTTCCGTTGGCGGGCAGCGCCGGCTGAAAATGCCCGGAGGTCAGCGACATCACGAAACAGATCGCGGCAAACAGCAGCAGGACCCCCGCCAGGATGTAGAGATTCCGCGCCACTCGTCAGTCTACCGCTCCTGTACCCTGTTCCCTGGACCTCTTCCCTGCCTCATGGACCTCTCCATCGTCATCCTCGACGACAACCCCGGCAGCCTCGAGCTGCTTTCCACGGCCCTGGCCCAGGAAGGCGTGATCATCCACACCGCCGCCCGCCCCGGCGAAGCGCTCGACCTGATCCGCCAGCATCGTCCGCAGCTGGTCCTCACCGATCTTGTCATGCCCGAGATGTCCGGCCTCGACGTCCTCAACCGCGTGATGGAAACCGCCCCCGCCACCGATGTCGTGCTCATGACCGCGCACTACACCACCGAAACTGCCGTCCTGGCGATCCGCAGCGGCGCCGCCGATTATCTCGAGAAGCCGATTCGCCTGCCGGTCCTGCGCGAGCGCGTCGGCCGTCTCATCGACGACGCGCGGCGACGGCAACAGCTCGGCGCAGAGCCCGAATTCGAAGGAATCGTCGGGGCCGGCTCCCGCATGGCCGAGATGTTCGCCCGCATCCGGCGCATCGCGCCCCACTACCGCTCCGCGCTCATCCAGGGCGCCACCGGCACCGGCAAGGACCTTGTCGCCCGCGCCCTCCATGCCCGCAGCGGCGTCAAAGGGCAGTACGTCGTGCTGAACTGCTCGGCCGTCGTCGAGACGCTCTTCGAGAGCGAGCTCTTCGGCCACGTCCGCGGCGCCTTCACCGGCGCAGACCGCGACAAAGCCGGCCTTTTTGAAGCCGCCCATGACGGCACCCTCTTTCTCGACGAAATCGGCGACATGCCGATGGCCACGCAGGCCAAGCTGCTGCGCGCTCTGCAAAATCAGGAAATCCAGCGCGTCGGTTCGCTCCAGGCGCGCAAAGTCAACGTCCGCGTGATCGCGGCCACCCATCGCAACCTGCGCCAGGCCGTGGCCGATCGCCTCTTTCGCGAAGACCTCTACTACCGCCTCGCCATGGTCGAAATCCCCGTTCCTTCGCTGGCCGAACACCGCGAAGACCTCCCGCTCCTCATCCAGCACTTCGTGGCAAAGTTCGCCCGCCAGTTCGGCAAACCGGTCCGCGGCCTCACGCCGCGAGCGCGCCTCGTGCTGGAGCGTCATCCCTGGCCGGGCAACGTCCGCGAACTGGAGAACGCCATCGGCCACGCCGCCATGATGGCGGAAGCCCATGAGATCGACGCCGGCGATCTGCCCGCTTCCCTCCTTGCCGAAGCCGCGTCTCGCACCGCGGGCGACTCGGCGATGCCCTCCGCTCCGCCCGGTCCGCCGCAGGCTGACGCCGTCCCCGAAGACGCATCGCTGGCCGAGCACGAACGCCAGATGGTCGTCAGCGCCCTCGAAAAAGCCCAGGGCAATCAGTCCCAGGCGGCACGCGCCCTGGGCATCGGCCGCGACGCCCTCCGCTACAAGATGAAGAAATACGGCCTGCTCTGAGAAACAGCCCGGAGACGCCGAAAATCAGCCCTCTGTTCGCATCGCTAGCCGGCCCGCTCTCCACCCTTGCTCAGCAGCCGCGCCACGGTCTCGCGGAGTACTTCCGGGCCCGCCGGTTTCGCCAGATAATCCGTGAATCCCGCCGACAGAATTCTCTCCCGGTCGCCGCGCATGGCGCTTGCCGTCAGCGCGAGAATCGGAAGCTGGGCAAAGCGCGGCTCGGCCCGCAAAGCCGCCAGCACCTGGTAGCCGTCCAGACCGGGCATCTGCAGATCGAGCAGGATCAGCGACGGCTCCGTAGCCCGCGCCCTCTCCAGCGCCTGCGTCCCGTCCTCGGCTTCCACGACGTCGTATCCGGACCGCTCCAGAACAAGACCCAGCAACTCCCGGCTGCTCGGCCGGTCGTCGGCAATCAGGATCAGCGGCTTGCCAGGAGACATCGACATAGAGCGTACTCAGCCTCCGCAAGGTTCAGCCATGCGAGCACACCTCTCCGGCCCGTATTGCCCTGGGGAGAGATGCAGCCATGCTACAACCCGGCACTCACCGTGGGAAGCGTGAAGGTGAACCGGCTTCCCTCCCCGGGAGCGCTTTCCACCTCGATCCATCCGCCATGCAATTCCACGAGCTGCCGGGTGATCGACAGCCCCAGTCCTGTCCCTTCGCGCACGCCGCGCGTCGTGTTGCCCACCTGGTAGAACTTGTCGAAGATGTTCTCCTGCTCGTCGGCGGGAATCCCCACCCCGGTATCGCCCACCGTCACCCGCGCGAAGCCGGCCTCCGCGTGCACCTCCACCCAGACCTTTCCGCCTTCGGGGGTGAACTTCACCGCGTTGCTCAACAGGTTGTAGAGCATTTCCTTCACCCGCAGCGGATCGGCGTCGACCAGGGCATCGCGTTCGCCGTGCTCCTCAACCGCAATTCCCTTCGCGGCTGCGCGCGGCCGGATCGCGTCCAGCGCTTCACCCACGCTGCGCGCCAGCGGATAAGTCTCCTTCTTCAGCTGCATCTGGCCGGACTCGATCTTGCTCAGATCGAGCACATCGTTGATCAGCTCCAGCAGGTGTTCCGAATCGCGGCGTATGTGTCCCACAAACCGGCCCTGCTTCTCGTTCAGCGGGCCGTCGTGTCCTTCCTGCAGCAGTTCGGCAAAGCCGATGATGGTGTGCAGCGGAGTCCGCAGCTCGTGGCTCATGCTGGCCAGAAATTCGCTCTTCAGCCGGTTCGCGCGCTCCACCTCCTGATTCCGCAGCTCCAGCTCCGCCGTGTACTGCTGCTGCAGCCGCCGCACTTCCTTCTCCGCCCGCTGCCGCTCGGTCACGTCGCGGATCACCGCCGTCACATGAACTCCATCTTCTGTGTGGATCGGGCTCAGGCTGATCTCTACCGGAAACAGCGATCCATCCCGGCGGCGCGCGTGCAGATCCAGTCCCGAACCCATCGGTCGCGTACGCGGCTGCTCCAGATAGCTGTCGCGATGCCGGTAATGCTGATGCCGGATCGCATCCGGCACCAGAACATCCACCGACTCTCCCAGCAGCTCGTCGCGCACGTACCCGAACATTTCTTCGGCAACCCGGTTCATCACCACGATCTTTCCGTCCGCGGCCACTTCCACAATCGCGTCGGGCGCCGCTTCCAGCAGCTGCCGGAATCGCCGCTCCAGGCGCGTCGCCTCTTCCGCCGCCAGCCGCTGCTGCCGCTCCGACATGTCGATATTCGTTTCCATCACGTGCGGCTCGGCCACACCCAGCTCCCGAATCCACCGGCTCAGCACCATTACCCGCTGTCCCCGCCGCGTCCGGTGCAGCAGCTCGCCCTCCCAGTGACCGTCCCGCTCCAGGCGTCTCTGGATTTCCCCCAGGGCCTCCGGGAAAGTCGTCTGCAGCAGTTCGTGGCTCACCCGCCCCAGCGCCTCCGCAGCGCTCCATCCGTACAGCCGCTCCGCCCCTTTGTTCCAGTACGTAATGCGGTCCCGATGATCGCGCACCACGATCGGCTCGTGCGCCTGGTCCAGCAGTTGCGACTGCCGCTCCGCCACTTCCTCCTGTTGCTTTTGTTCCGTGATGTCGCGCGCAATCTTTGAAATTCCGATCAGCCTCCCCGCGTCGTCCCGCACCGGCGACAGCGTCAGCGACACCGCTAGGCGCCGTCCGTCCTTGTGCCGCCGCAGCGTCTGGTAGTGCTCCACCACTTCCTCGGTTCCCACCCGCCGGAGCAGCTCGTGCATATCGTCCTCGTACCCCGGCCAGGCCAGCATAGTGATCGGCCGCCCCACCGCCTCGTCCGCGGTGTATCCGAAAATCGCCTCCGCCCCGCGGTTCCAGGTCGTGATGACGCCGTCCAGCGACTCGCTGATGATCCCGTCCCGCGAAAACTCCACAATCGACGCCAGCCTCTGCCGCGTTTCTTCTGCCTGCCGCCGCGCTGAGATATCCCGGCTGATGCTCGCAAATCCCAGCAACTGCCCGAATCGCCCGAAAATACCGAAGGCCCGCATGTCCACCGTGATCGCCGCCCCGGTGCGTGCGTGCCTCAGCCGGAACTCCCCGTCCCACGCCTCCCCTTGCAGAAGCGCAGGCAGGATCTCCGCATCGAACTGCTCCCGCTGGTTCTCGTAGTCCGTGTCGAACACCGGAACGCTGCGCACGTCCTCCCGCTCCTGCAGGCCCAGCAGCGCACGCCCCGCCTGATTGAGATAGATGGTCTTCAGGGTCGGATCCGTCAGGCTCACCAGATCCGGAGTGTTCTCCACAATCGCCAGCAGTCTTCGCTGGCTCTCTGCGGTCTTCTTCTCCTCGGAGATATCTCGCCACGTCAGCAGCGCGCCCCGCAGGCGCCCCTTCGCGTCGAACAGCGGCCGTGCGCGCACACCGATCCAGTACCCAGTCGTCGCGCCCGCCGGCCGCACGTACTGCTCGCCTTCGATGGCCTGTCCGCGTAACGCCACCGCCCCAGGCAGATCCTCGGCCGGCCACAGGGTCTCGCGATCCGGCAGGTAGATCCCGTAGGCCTCGCTCCATTCACCGACCGGTGGCCCGTCCGCACGGATGCCATACAGGCGCTCCGCGGCGGCGTTCGCGAAAACCACCTCGCCGTCGCGCGCCAGCATCACGACCGCTTCATCCAGGTGGTCCACCAGAGCGCGCAGCGCGTCGCCATCCGGCGGGGCGGCCGCTGCGGGGTTGCTGCCTTTCGGCCCATTCTCCCGGCTCCGCTTGCGCGCTCCCGGCCGCGCGGTGGATTTCTTCTTTGCCTTCATGGAGCAGGCTGTAGTGTACCCGCGACTCTTCTGACCTGCATCAGGTGCGCCATTTGGCGCATCGTTTGGCATCCACCGTGCCGCGTCGCGCATCCCGGCGTCCGCACGTTGCGCTCTCTCTGTTGATTCAAAGGGATATACGCGATGGCCCTCAACTTGCCCCATCCATGCGCAAGCCGGAGTCTGCGTGGAGATCACTCTCGAATACAACCGCGGTGCTCGATTCACCGCGGTGGCGCGCCACCACCGTATCGTCCTCGACCAGCCGGCCGAAGACGGCGCTACCGATCAGGGCCTGTCGCCTGCCGAGCTCCTGCTCGCCTCTCTGGGCGGCTGCATTGGCCAATACGTGGCCCAGTACCTGAGTTCTCGTAGTCTCTCCGCCCGCGGACTCGCGGTCCGCGTCCGCACGCAACCCTCCAGCCGCGCCCTCCATCTCGGCGCCTTTGAGGTGGACGTCGTTGTCCCTGGCCTTACCGAACGCCAGTTGCGGGCCCTGGAAAAATCCTTCCCCGCAGGCCTCGTGCAAAACGCCATCCGTTTCGAGAACCCGTTGCGCATCGTCGCCTCCCCTCCCGCAAAGAAGTCCAGACGCCGCTCCTGAACGCCGCCCTCGCAAGCGGGCCTCCTCCTACTTCGCCACCGTCAGCTCAATCGACGTCGCCCCATCCACGCGCGATCCCGCCGGTGGGTTCTGGCCCACCACGGTCCCTGGCGGGTAGATCGGCGCCGGAGCAGCACCCGCCCCGCTCGCAGCCGGTGCCGCGACATGCATGTCCTCTTCCTTCACCGGCGCCAGATGCAACCCCATCCGCGTCAACGCCAGCGCTGCGGAGGTGAAGATCTGCCCTTCCAGATTCGGCATCACCAGACCTCCCTGCTGATCCGGTTCCACCGGCGCAGCCACCAGCACGTTCATCGTCGGGCTCTCCACGCCGGAAGCCTTCGGATCCGGGCTCTGCGCAATCACCGTGCCCGCCGGCGCATCCGGCCACGGCATCTCCGCCACCGTCCCCATCTGGAACCCCGCCTGCCGGATCGCAATCGTCGCGAACCGCTCGTCCTTGCCCCGCACATCCGGGATCGCCAGCTTTTGCGGTCCCAGGCTCTCCGTCAGCCACACCCGCCACCCACGCCGCACAATCGAACCCGCCGCCGGCGACTGATACGCCACCCGCCCCACCGGCACATCCGCCGAATACAAATGCTGCTCCACCTGCAGCGTCAGCCCCAGTCCCGCCGCTCGCTCTCCGGCATCGCGAACCGTCATCCCCTTGAAGTCCGGAATCGACACTTCCGCTCCGTGAATCGCGAAATGCATCGTCAGAATCGCCGACGTCATCGCCACCACGGCGAGCAGCATCACCACCAGCACGAAGCGGAAAAACCCAATCATGCGTATTCGATCGAGTAATCGATCGTCGCCGCCTTCTCCAGCATCTTCGATACCGAGCAGTACTTGTTCTTCGAAAGCGCCACCGCATCCTCCGCCGCCTTCTCATTCACCCGGCCCCTGATCCGATACGTCAGGTGGATCCTGGTGAATGTCCGTGGCGGCGCCGCAGCCTGCTCCGCATTCGCGCTCACCGTCAGCCCCTCCAGCGGCTCGCGCTTCTTCTGCAGGATGCTCACCACGTCCACTGACGTGCAGCCGCACAGCGCTACCAGTACCGCTTCCATCGGGCTCATCCCCGCCTTGTGTTCCGCCGAGGCCTCCATCGTCAGCGCGTGCCCGCTCTGTGACTTCCCCTCGTAAATCTCGCCCTGTTTCCACTCCGCGCTCGCGATCACGCCACCCTCCTCACTGCGGATGCCGGTTGTCCGACGCTGGTTCCGGATGAATCAGCAGCCGGTCCACCTCCGGACATTCCAGCTTAAAGCGATGCTCCAGCTCCGTGATCGATTCGTGCACCCGCCGCATCTCCATCGCATCGGGCAGCGTGCAGTGGCAGGTCACATGGAGATGCTCGCCCACCCGATCCACGCTCACCTCGTGAATGTCCACCACTTCCGGCACATTCGCCGCCGCGTCGCGCAGCAGCTGCTCGATCCGCCGGTCCCGCTCCACCACCACCGGCGCTTCGATCGTCGCCGGCTCGCTCTCGATGTGCGTCAGCACCGACCTCACCTGCGGCACCTCGTGGCGAATCTGCTCCTCCAGCCCATGCACGAACCGATGCGCGTCGATCAGCGTCATCGTCTCCTTCACCTCCATGTGCTGTTCCACATGCAGCCCATCCGCGAATGCCTCGATGCTCACATCGTGCAGCAGGGCGTTGTTGCGCGCCGCCACCCCGCGCACCTTGTCGAACAGGCTCTCCGCCAGCGTCGGGCGCGGCACCGTGTGGATCACCACGTCCGCCCCCGGCAGCACCCGTTCCACCGCCGCCGTGGCCGCGCCCACCACCTCCTCGGTCCGCTGAAACGTCAGCTGGCGCGGCAGCGACAGCGTTACGTCCGCAAAGTAGTGGTTCCCTGACTTGCGGACCCGCGCCTGATCGATCCCCAGCACCCCATCGGTCGCGCGCACCGCCTCCAGCATCTTCGTGTGCAGCTCCGGCGCAATCTGATCCGTCAGCGCTCCCACCGCCCGCCACGCCAGCCGCCAGCCGAAAATCAGGATCATCGCCGAAACCACCAGCGCCGCTGCCGGATCCGCATACCGCAGCCATGCCACATGCCGCACCGACCCGAGCCACGATGCCGCCAGCCCCAGCACCACCGCCACGCTGGTCCAGATATCCGTCGCGAAGTGCAGCGCGTCGGCCTCCAGCGCCGCGCTCGCGTGCCGCACCGCCACCCGCCGCAGCTGCGACGACCGCCACAGATCCACCCCCATCGAAATCGCCAGCACCCCGAATGGCCACCACGAATACCGCAGCGCCACTGGATGGAAAAAAATCCGGTTGATCGCCTCGCCGGAAAACCACAGCGCCGACGCCGCCATCAGCCCCGTCTCCACGAACGCGGAAACGTTCTCGATCTTCGCGTGCCCGTACGGATGGTTCCAGTCCGCCGGCCGCTCGCTCACCTGCACCGAGACGAACGTCATCATCGCGCCGATCAGGTCCAGCCCCGAATGCGCCGCGTCCGACAGCACGCCCAGGCTGCCCGTCAGGAACCCCACCGTCGCCTTCAGCACGGTCATCGCGCAGGCCGCCGCCACCGAAACCAGAGCCACCCATCGCTTCTCGGCGCTGGCGCGCGACGTTCCGATCATGGTCACGCTCGACATCGTCAGCTTCAGCCTAAACGAATGTTGCGCCGGCGGCGCATGGCCCCCCGCCGGCCTGCCGCCGCCGCCGTTCCGCAGCTGATTCTGCACCACTCGCCACCAGCTACGGGCTACAGGCTGCCGGCTGCCCCCGTCTTCTTCCCCCGCCACAAGCCCGCGATCCCAAACGTATACGGCGTCCACTCCACCTCCGTGAACCCCGCTTCCCGCATGAGCGCCACCATCGCCGGCGGCGGAGGAAACCCCTCCACCGAGCTCGGCAGATAGCCGTACGCGACCGCGTCCCCGGAAATCCGCGCCCCGATCGCCGGCAGCACATGCCGAAAATAGAACCCGAAAACCTTCCCCACCGCGCCGCCCGGCTGGCTGCAGTCCAGAATCCCCACTTCCCCGCCCGGCTTCAGCACCCGCAGAAACTCCACCAGGCCGGCCCTGTAATTCGGCAGATTCCTGAAGCCGAACGCCGTCGTGATCAGATCGAGCGACCCATCCGCAAACGGCATCCGCATCGCATCGGCCTCGATAATCCTCACCGCCCGCCCCGCCAGCTTCACGCGCGCTCGCGCCAGCATCTTCTCCGAGAAATCCGCCGCCATCACCGGCTCGCCGCCCGCTGGCCGCCGTCCCACAAGCGCCGCAGTCATGTCTCCGGTGCCGCAGCAAATGTCCAGCACCTGCGCCTCCGGCCGCGCCAGAATGTGCCGGAACCGCCGCGCCGTCCGCCACCACCACGTCCGGTCCACATTGCAGGAGAGCACATGGTTCAGCAGGTCGTAGCGCGGCGCAATGCGGTCGAACATCTCCCGCACCAGCTCCGCCGACGTCGCCTCATCCAGCGCTCCCGCCGGCCGCGATCCCGCATTGTGACTTCCGTTTCGCAAACGTCAGCATAGCGCAGCCGGATTGCCTTCCGGCGCGCGCGCAACGAAGTACACTGGGCGCCTATGCGAATCGGTCTGCGTTGCCTTGCCCTTGTGCCTCTCGCGTTTCTCCTCCCGCTTTGCTCCGCCGCCGCCCAGAACGCGCCCACCGGTATCGCCTTCGAGCGCGCCCAGCATCTCCGCCACGGCATCAACACCAGCATGTGGTTCGCCCAGGCCGGCGATTATTCCGTGCAGCGCCTGCAGACTTACACCACCCCCGACGACATTGCTCTCATTGCCAAAATGGGCTTCGATCACTGCCGCCTCTCCGTCGACGGCGACCAGCTCATGACCTGGTTCTACACCGAGCGCGACGTCCACCACTCCACCGGTTTCATGGACGAGCTGGACCGCGTCGTCAAAACCATGCTCGACGATCATCTCTCCGTCATCATCGATATCCACCCCACCAGCCAGTTCAAAGCCGAGCTCTTCCAGGGATCGAGCGGCGTCGGCAACTTCGTCGAGCTCTGGCGCGCTCTCGCCGCCCACTTCGCGCCCGTCGACCCCGAGCACATCTTCTTCGAAATCATGAACGAGCCCGAGCAAAACGACCCCTGGCGCTGGCAGGGCATCCAGGCCACCGTCGTCGACGCCATCCGCCAGGCCGCTCCCGCCAACACCATCATCGCCTCCGGAGCCCACTGGTCCGGACTTGGCGATCTCCTCGTTCTTGAGCCGCTTGCCGACAACAACATCATCTATACCTTCCATGACTACGAGCCCTTCCCCTTCACCCACCAGGGAGCCACCTGGACCAGCCCCGAAGTCCGCCCCGAGCGCCGCATTCCCTATCCCTCCACCCCGGAGAACATCGCGCCCAAACTCGACCAGGAACCCACCCTCGCCGGACAGTACTTCCTCGACGAGTACGGCGAGAACCGCTGGGATGCGGCCCGCATCGAGAACTCCATCGAGTTCGCCGCGAAGTGGTCCTCACTCCATCACGTCCCCGTTTACTGCGGAGAATTCGGCGTCTTCCAGGACTATGCCCCGCCCGCCGACCGCGCCCAGTGGCTGCACGACATGCGCGTGGCCCTCGAGAGGAACCACATCGGCTGGGCCATGTGGGATTACTCCGGCGGCTTCAGCGTCGTGACCAAAGCCAATGGCGCGACGACTCCCAATCCGGACGTGCTCAGCGCCCTCGGCCTGCACATGCCGCAATGAAAATAGCGGCCGGCGATCGGCGGGTCGGCACAGCGCCTTTGCGAGCGCGGACCGGGGCGCCAACCGCCGCGTCGCGGGGAACTCTCCCCCGCGTGTCTGCGTAATACTGTTGTCGTACCCGAGGCGCCGCCATGGCGAAGTTTCTTCTCTTCTGCATTCTTCTCATCCTCTGCTGGCCCGTCGCGTTGCTGGCCCTGGTGGCCTACCCCATCGTCTGGCTGCTTCTCATTCCCTTCCGCCTCCTCGGCATCGCCGTTCACGGCGTCCTCGACCTGGTCGGTGCCGTCATCACCCTCCCCGCCCGTCTCATCCGCGCCATCTGAATCGCAGCACCATCTCCCATCATGCTGCTCCCTGTACCCTGTTCTTATGCCTATCCTTCTCGACGGCAAGGCTTACTCCAAAGAACTCGAAGAGGAGCTCACCGCCCGCGTCGCGCGCCTGCCTCTCCAGGATCCGCCCATCCTCGCCACCATCCTCGTCGGCGACGATCCCGCCTCGGCCACTTACGTCCGCATGAAAGGCAACGCCTGCCGCCGCGTCGGCATGGAATCCCTCAGCATCGCGCTGCCCGGCGCCACCACCACCGCCGAACTGCTCTCCGCCATCGATGACCTCAACGCCAACCCCCGCGTGCGCGGCATCCTTCTGCAGCATCCCGTTCCGAAGCAGATCGACGAGCGCGCCTGCTTCGACCGCATCGCCCTCGACAAGGACGTGGACGGTGTCACCGCCCACGGCTTCGGCCGCATGGCCATGGACGAGCCCGCCTGGGGCTCCGCCACCCCGGCCGGCATCATGCGTCTGCTCCGCCGCTACCAGATTCCCATCGAAGGCCGCGAAGCCGTCGTCGTCGGCCGCAGCCCCATCCTCGGCCGTCCCATGGCCATGATGCTGCTCGCTGCCAATGCCACCGTCACCATCTGCCACTCCCGCACGAAGAACCTCGCCGACGTCGTCCGCCGCGCCGAGATCGTCATCGGCGCCGTCGGCAAGCCCGAGTTCATCCGCGGCGACTGGATTCGCGACGGAGCCGTCGTCGTCGATGCCGGCTATCATCCCGGCGGCGTCGGCGACATTGAGCTCAGCGCGGTCATCGGCCGCTGCTCCGCCTGGACGCCCGTCCCCGGCGGCGTCGGTCCCATGACCATCGCCACCCTCATCGCCCACACCGTCGAAGCCGCCGAGAAAGCGGCAGCGCTCCTTCCCGAACCCGCGCACGCGCACTGAAGCACGCCATCCGCCTTCGCCACCCGCCCTGGCTTACCCCGGTCCGCCCTTTCGCGTCCAATCACGGAATCGCAAACAACACGCATTATGAAGCGTTTGTAATCCGCGCCTGGTTTGCGGAGACGTACTCTGAGTCCATCACCTTCTCTCCTCCACGCGTTCCTGCGAGGACCCACGCCGCCGCCCGTCGCGGCCATTTCCCGGGAGTACCGATGCGGTTGCTCGTCGTCGAAGATGACACCACCATTCGCGAGTTCCTCACCCGCGCTCTTACCGAATCCGGCTTCCGCGTCGACGCCTGTGCCCAGGGCGCCGAAGGCGAGCGCATGGCCCTCGAAGGCGTCCACGACGCCCTCGTCGTCGACCTCACCCTGCCCGACATGGACGGCCTCGAGCTGATCCAGCGCCTTCGTTCCCAGGGCGTCGCCTCGCCCGTTCTCATCCTCTCCGCCCGCCGCTCCGTCGACGAGCGCGTCCTCGGCCTCGAACGTGGCGGCGATGACTACATGACCAAGCCCTTCGCCGTCGCCGAGCTGCAGGCCCGCATCCGCGCCCTGCTGCGCCGCAGTACTCCCGGCCAGTCGGAGACCACCCGCCTCCGCGTCGCCGATCTCGAAATCGACCTCATCCGCCGCGAAGCCCGCCGCGCCGGTATCGAACTGCAGCTCACCCAGCAGGAATTCGCTCTCCTCGAATACCTCTGCCGCAACGCCGGCCGGGTTGTCACCCGCGCCATGGTGCTCGATCATGTTTGGAAGATGCGCATCGACACCTCCACCAACATCGTCGACGTCCACATCCACCGCCTGCGCAACAAAGTCGACGCCGGCTCGCAGCGCCCCCTCATCCGCACCATCCGCGGCGTCGGCTATCTGCTCCGCGACTAGATCATGCTTTCCCGCTTCGGCAGCTCGTTTTACCGCACCGCCGCGTGGCGCCTCACGGCGCGCAGCACCCTGGTCTTCGCCGCCGGCAGCGCCGCCGTCTTCCTCGCCATGTACATCATCGTCGCCCGCACCGTGCGCGAGCGCAGCGATTCCTGGCTCATGGGCGAGAGCGAAACCCTCCGCCAGGTCGCCCTCAGCACCCCCCGCGACGCCCTCTACGACCGCATCGTCGAAGAGGTCGCCGAACTGGCCACCCAGGAGTTCTCCTGGGACGGCGCTGGCCAGCGCACCGCCGGCAACACCGTCTTCTTCGCCCTCGCCGGCGATCCCTCCCACCCTCCCCTCTGGGTCGGACCCCGCGACAGCACCGCCTTCCTGACGGCCCTCGGCGCCATGAACATCCCCCCGCGCCGTGCCGTCACGCTTCAGGTGCCCGGCTGGAGCGAATCCTTCCGCGTTGTCGCCGTCGAGGTTGGCTCCGGCGGCGGACGCATCTACCTCGGCCTCCTCGACCTTGGCGCCGAGCACCTTCTCCGCCAGCTCCTGCTCCGCTTCTTCCTCGGCTGGATCATCATGGTCGCCTTCGGCTTCCTCCTCACCCTGCTCGGCCTGCGCCGCATGCTCAAGCGCGTCGACGCCATCACCGGCGCGGCCGCCAGCATCCGCTCCGACGACCTCGGCACCCGTGTCCCCGTCGGCCGCCAGCAGGATGAAGTCGCCCGCCTCGCCCGCACCTTCAACAACATGCTTGACCGCATCTCCGCCTCAGTGAACCAGCTCCGTACCCTCACCGACTCGGTCGCCCACGACCTCAAGAGCCCCATCACCTCCGTGCGCGGCAGCCTCGAAATCGCTCTCTCCCTCGATGACCGCGAGCAGTCCCACGAACTGGTCGCCAGCGCCATCGAAAACCTCGACCGCCTTTCCGCAGTCATCACCACCTCGCTCGATCTCGCCGAAGCCGATGGCGGCGCCCTGCGCCTCCGCCGCGAGACCGTCGACCTCAGCGACCTCGTCCATCGCGTTGCCGGACTCTACGCGCCTGCCTTTGCCGATCGCCACCAGCAGCTCACCGTCCTCGCTGCCCAGCCGGTCTGCATTGCCGCCGACGTCTCCCTCTGCACCCGCATGCTCTCCAACCTGATGGAAAACGAGCTGCGCTACGCCGGCGCCAGCGCGCACATCTCCGTCGAAGTCGTTTCCAAAGACTCCCTCGCGTCGATCCTCGTCGAAGATGACGGCCCCGGCTTTGCTCCCGATCTCCTCCCCCGCGTCCTGCAGCGCTTCGTCAAAGGCCGCGACTCGGAAGGCCACGGTCTGGGCCTGGCTTTCGTCAGCGCTGTTGCCGGCGCTCACGCCGGCCGCGCAACCGCCTGCAATCGCCCCAGCGGTGGCGCGCAAATCGTCGTCGAATTCCCGCTCGCCGGTCAAAGCGCCTCCAACCTGCAGCCCCTCCCCGACAATCTGCTCACGTCGCCTTGACACGCGGCCCCAAAACGCCTCCCATCATCAGAAGAGCGGCGCCCGTCCCCGATCCTCATCGCCGCCTCCCATTTTTGAAGCGCATGGCCGTCAAGTCCCGTCTCACCCAGAGAACCGCATGCACATCCTTGCCACCGCAACGGCTTACCCCGAGCACTACGTCACCCAGCGCGAGTTCCTCGACGCCCTGCTTCCCTACTGGGGCTCCGATCCCAGAGTCGCCTCCATCATCGAACGCCTCCATCTGCGCACCGGCGTCGATGGCCGCTATTTCGCGCGCCCCCTCACCGACTACCTCGCTCTCGACACCTTCGGCAAAACCAACGACGCCTGGATCGAAACCGCCCTCGATCTCGGCCACCGCTCCATCGACTGCGCCCTGAAGCAGGCCGGCCTGCCCGCCGACCGGCTCGCCGCCATCTTCTTCGTCTCCGTCACCGGCATCGCCAGTCCCTCCATCGACGCGCGCCTCGTCAACCGCATGAACCTTTCGCCGCACATCCGCCGCAACCCCATCTTCGGCCTCGGCTGCGTCGCCGGTGCCGCCGGGCTTTCCCGCGCCGCCGACTACGTCCGCGCGTATCCCGATCAGGTCGCCGTCCTGCTCTCCGTCGAACTTTGTTCGCTCACCTGGCAGCGCGACGACAAGTCCGTCGCCAACCTCATCTCCGTCGGCCTCTTCGGCGACGGCGCTGCCGCCGTCCTCGTCGCCGGTGATCAGGTGCCGCGTCGCGGTCCGCGCATCCTCGCCACCGACCGCGTCTTCTACCCCAACACCGAAAACGTTATGGGCTGGAGCATCTCCGAGAAGGGTTTCAACATCGTCCTCTCCCCCGACGTCCCCAAAGTCGTGGTTGAAAATCTCGGCCGCAATGTCGACGATTTTCTCGCCTCCCAGGGCCTCACCCGCTGCGACATCGGCTCCTGGATCATGCATACCGGCGGCCCCAAAGTCCTCGAAGCCACCGCCGAAGCTCTCGGCCTTTCACAGGAGGACCTCGCCGTTTCCTGGGACGCCCTGCGCCGTGTCGGCAATCTCTCCTCGGCGTCCGTCCTCGTCGTCCTCGACGAGGTCATGAAGCACCGCCGCCCCGCCCCTGGCACAAAAAGTATCCTTGCTGCGATGGGCCCCGGCTTCAACGCGGAAATGCTCCTCCTCGAATGGTGACAAGGATTCGTTTGGAAGGGGCACGGCTTCAGCCGTGCCGTGCCGATCGCCGGCCGGAACCGGCTTTAGCCGCCGAGGGATGCCTCTCCGCCCTCAGAAAACTCCGCCCTCGTCGTGGTGAGTCATGAGGACCACCCCCTGTGACGTCTTCATCGTCGGAGCCGGCCCCGCCGGGCTCGCCGCCGCCATCGCCCTCCGTCTCCGCGGAGCAGACGTCCTCGTCGCCGACGCGCTTCCCCCGCCCATCGACAAGCCCTGCGGCGAAGGCCTCCTGCCCGATGCCCGTCACGCACTCGCCGCTCTCGGCGTCTCCCTTGAGGCCTGCGGCGCCCCCTTCACCGGCATTACCTTCGCCTCAGAGCACAGCCACGTTTCCGCTGGCTTCCCCGACGGCTCCGGACTGGGCATCCGCCGCACCACTCTGTGTCGGCTTCTCTATGAGCGCGCCTCCGCCCTGGGCGTCCGCATCGCCTTCGGGATTCCCGTCACCCTCCAGCCCGATCAGCCGCCTTCCCTCGCCGGCCGGCAGATCGCCGCACGCTGGATCATCGGTGCCGACGGCGTCTCCTCCCGCGTGCGCGCCTGGGCCCGACTCGACACCTCCCGCCTCCTCAGCCGCCGTTTCGGCTTCCGCGCCCACTTCCGCCTCGCGCCCGGCATCGCCCTGCCGGCCCATGTCGAAGTTCATTGGGGACCGCTGGGCCAGGCCTACATCACCCCCACCGGTCCCGCCGAGATTTGCGTCTCTGCGATGACCCATCGCGCCAACCTCCGGTTTCACCAGATTCTCAGCGCCATCCCTTCCCTCGCCACCCGGCTCGCCAGTGCCAGTCCCCTTTCCGCCGAACGCGGCTGCCTCACCATCACGCGTCATCTCCGCCGCGTCACCCGTGGCAACATCGCCCTCCTCGGCGACGCCTCCGGCTCCGTCGACGCCATCACCGGCGAAGGCCTCGCCCTCGCCTTCCGCCAGGCTCTGCTCCTCGCCGGCTCGCTCGCCGCCGGCGATCTTGCCCTCTACCAGTCCGGCCACGCCGCGCTCCTTCGCCTGCCGCAGCGCATGGCCTCCCTCCTGCTGCTGCTCGACCGCCACCCCCGCCTCTGCGCCCGCACCCTCCGCGCCTTCGCCGCGCGGCCGCAGATCTTCTCTTCGCTTCTGGCTGTCCACGTCGGCGCGGAGTCTCTGTCGCGGTTTCTTCTTTGCCATGGACCAGCCTTGGCCGCGGCCCTTGCTACCCCATCCCGGCAGCCGCCTCCCGTCACCCCCTTATCGACTTCCAGTCATTTCTCGGAAACGCCCCTATCTGACTGAAAATGTGCCGGATAATCTACCAGGACCAACCGCTCTCCGCCTCCCGCTCACCGCCCCAGTCAGAGAATCTTTTTGCATCCAGGCGAATCTTATCTCTGTCCGGTTTTCGCTCCATCGTCCCGGCCGGCTGCACCAGGAAGGCACCTTATGTCACTCAGACCCGTCAAGGAAATTCTCTCCACCCAACCCACCCTCGAAGGCGCAGGCGTCCGCCTCCAGCGCGCCTTCGGCTTCGGCAAAACAAAAGAGTTCGACCCCTTTCTCCTCCTCGATGACTTCCGCAACGAGCATCCCGAAGACTACATCGCGGGATTTCCCTGGCATCCGCATCGCGGCATCGAGACCATCACCTACGTCCTCGCCGGCTCGGTCGAGCACGGCGACTCGCTCGGCAACAAAGGCAAGATGACCGCGGGCGACGTCCAGTGGATGACCGCCGGCTCCGGCATCCTCCACCAGGAGATGCCCAAAGGTGACCCGCACGGCCGCATGCACGGCTTCCAGCTCTGGGCCAACCTGCCCGCGCATCTCAAAATGACCGACCCGCGCTACCAGGACATCCCCAGCGCGGCGATCCCCGAGGTCACTGAAGACGACGGCACCACCGCGCGCATCATCTGCGGCGAGTTCTGGGGCAAGCGCGGGCCCGTCGAAGGCGTCGCCGCCGACCCCAGCTACATCGATGTCTCCGTGCCGCCCAACAAGCGCCGCCGCCTCAAAGTCGAAACCACGCGCAACGCCTTCGCCTACGTCTTCGCCGGCTCCGGAACCTTCCGCGACGCCTCCGATCCGCAGGCCGTCCTCACCGAATCCGGTGTCGACCCCAACGCGCAGCCTGTCTACGACGCAACCAACCACTCGCTCGTTCTCTTCGATCGCGGCGACGAGATCCAGGTCCAGGCCGGCCCGGAAGGCATCCGCTTCCTCCTCGTCTCCGGCAAGCCCATCGAGGAGCCCGTGGCCTGGTACGGCCCCATCGTGATGAACACCCAGGCCGAACTCCGCACCGCCATGACCGAACTGCAAACCGGCGACTTCATCAAGCACCGCTGAGAGAACGGAACCCTGGGTGCCCCACATCTGCCCGCTTTTGGCAGATGTGGGAAGCCGGGACGCTGATCTACCCCACTTCCCCATCCGCGATTCCCAGCGCCCCGTCCAGCTGTTCCACCGCGAACTCCAGATCCTTCTCCTCCACAATCAGCGGCGGCGCAATCACCAGATGGCTCACCCACCCCTGCACCGCTACCCCGCGCTTCAGCATCTCCGCAACCACCTTGTCCACCACCGCCGGTTTGCCCTCCACCTTGTCCTGCATGGTGTTAAACGCTTCCTTCGTCGTCCGATTCCTCACCAGATCCAGCGCCCAGAACAACCCCAGCCCCCGCACCTCGCCCACCGATTGATGCTTTGCCCCCAGGGCGCGCAGTTTCGGCTCCAGCCACGCCCCCATCTTCTTCGCCCGCTGCACCAGACCCAGCCGCTGCATCTCGTGGATCGTCGCCACCGCCGGCTTCAGCGTGAGCGGGTGCGCCTCATACGTGTGTCCGTGTGAAAAATAGTGATCGTCGAAGTACGCCGCGATCTTTTCCGTCGTCGCGCACAGCCCCAGCGGCACATACGCCGATGTAATCCCCTTCGCCGTCACCAGAATGTCCGGCTTCACCCCCCAGTTGTCCATCGCGAACCACTCGCCCGTCCGTCCCCACCCGCTCATCACCTCATCGGCGATCAACAGAACACCGTGGCGGTCACAAATCTCCCGCAGCATCGGCATGTATTCCTTCGGCGGGACTAAAACCCCGTTCGTCCCCACCACCGGCTCCACAATCACCGCCGCCACATCGCTTTCGTTGCGGATCATGTGCTCCAGATACTCTGCGCACGCGATCCCGCACTGCGGATAGGTATGTTTGATCGGGCACTTGTAGCAGTTCACCTCCGGCGCAAACAAAAATCCCTGCGCCTTGCCGCCCACCGGCTCCATCGCCCACCGCCGCAGCTCGCCCGTCGCCGCAATGGAGGCCGCCGTCGACCCGTGATACGACCGGTAGCGCGCCACGATCTTCGTCTTCCCCGTGTACATCCGCGCAATCTTGAACGCCGCTTCATTCGCCTCCGTCCCCGAAGTCGTGAAAAAGAACTTCGTCAGCCCCTCCGGCAGCACATCCAGCAGCAACTGGCTCAGCTCCGCGCGCGCCTCCGTCGCATACGCCGGCGACGCATACGCCAGAGCCTCCGCCTGCTCGGCAATGGCCCGGATCACCGCGGGATTCTTATGCCCCAGGTTCACGCACATCAGCTGCGACGATAAGTCCAGATAGCGCTTCCCCGCCCCATCCGTGAAATAGCATCCCTCCGCATCCGCAATGTGCATCGGATTCCAGCTCTTCTGGAACCGCCACGTCCCGTAATTCAGCTTCTTCGTCAGCTCCACCACCTGTTGCGTGGTCAGCGTCCCCGGGGTCTCGGATCTCGGTGCGGAAATTGTTTCGCTCATCGGGTCACCTGTCAGAATGGTTTCTATAAAGGAATACACGAGAGCGCGCCCTTCGCGCCAAACTCCTCACCACCCATGCCCGACGCCTTCCTCTCGCCGCAGATCGTTACCCCCCACGCCATCCGCCCCGGCGCCATCCTCGTGGACGCGGGCAGAATCGTGGCCATCGGCAACGAATCCGAAATCCCGCCGCACTACCGCCGCATCGCCTGCCCCGGCGCGCTGCTCCCCGGTCTCGTCGACTCCCACATCCACATCAACGAGCCCGGTCGCACCGAGTGGGAGGGCTTCGCCTCCGCCACGCGCGCGGCTGCCGCCGGCGGCTACACCACCCTCATCGACATGCCGCTGAATTGCCTTCCCGCCACCACCACCGTCGCCGCGCTCGAGGCCAAACGCGCCGCGGCTCACGGTCAGTGTCTCGTCGACTGGGCCGCGTGGGGCGGCGTCTCCGATCGCAACACGGCAGAGATCGAGCCCCTCGCCCGCGCCGGTGTCCGCGGCTTCAAATGCTTTCTCGCCGAGCCCGGCATCGACGGTTTCTCCCGCGTCGACGAACCCGAACTTCGCGCTGCCGCGCCGCATCTCGCCCGCACCGGCCTGCCGCTGCTCGTCCACGCCGAACTCCCCGAGTTTCTCGCCCCCGCCGATCGCGCCGCCGATCCGCGCCGCTACTCCACCTGGCTCCATGCGCGCCCCGACGCCGCCGAAGTCGAAGCCATTCGACTCATGATTCGCCTCTGCCGCGAGTACGGCTTCCGCCTCCACATCGTCCACCTCGCCACAGCGCAGGCGTTGCCGGACATTCGCCGCGCCAGAAGCGAGGGCCTGCCTCTCACCGTCGAGACCTGCCCGCATTATCTCCACTTCGCCGCCGAAGAAATCCCCGACGGCAGCACCCTCCACAAGTGCGCTCCGCCCCTCCGCAGCGCCGCAAACCGCGAGCAGATGTGGGAAGCTGTCCGCACAGGCCTCATCGATCTCATCGCCACCGACCACTCCCCCTGTCCGCCCGAAATGAAGCATCGCGACACCGGCAACTTCCTCACCGCCTGGGGCGGCATCGCCAGTGTTTCGGCGGCTCTGCCCGCGGTCTGGACCGGCCTGCGCGCTCGCGGCTTGACGCTCAGCGATCTCGTCCGTCTTTTGTCGCAGCAACCGGCACAATTAGCGGGTCTCGCCGGCCGCAAAGGAGCCCTCGCCCCCGGTCACGACGCCGATTTTGTCGTTTTCCAGCCCGATCGCGAGAGAACGATCTCCGCCGAACAGATCCACACCCGCCACGCGATCTCGCCTTACGTGGGCGCAACGCTATTCGGCACCGTGACAGCGACGTATTTGCGTGGAGAGCCGGTATTCGAACACGGAAACTTCGCCAACAGCCTCCACGGATCCGAAGTGGTGGCCTCCGCCGGTTTCTGATCGCTGAACGCTGAACGCTGGTTTTTACGCCGTCGCCAGTTCTCTCGCTCTTCCCCGTCCGTGTGCGTGCTCGTTTCCGCCCAGCCGCACGCTCACCACCTTCGACACGCCCGGCTCCTGCATCGTCACCCCGTAGATCATATCCGCCGCCGTCATCATGCGCTTCGAGTGCGTCACGATCACGAACTGCGTCTCCTCCGCCATGCCGCGCAGCATATCCGCCAGCCGCCCCACATTCGTCTCGTCCAGCGGCGCATCCACTTCGTCCAGCACGCAGAACGGGCTCGGCTGGAAGAGGAAGATTCCGATCAGCAGCGACAATGCCGTCAGCGCCTTCTCGCCGCCCGAAAGCAGCAGCACATTCTGCAGCTTCTTGCCCGGCGGCTGCGCCACGATGTCGATCCCGCTGTCGGCCACATTCTCCTCGTCCGTGAGCCGCATGAACGCCTGCCCCCCGCCGAACAGCTTCCCGAAGGTCAGGCTGAAGTTCTCGTTGATCCGCGCAAACGCCTCGTCGAACTTCGTCCGCGAAATCTCGTCGATCTCTTTGATCGTCGACTGCGTGTTGTCGATCGAATCGATCAGATCCTTCCTCTGCGTCTCCAGGAACTCATGCCGCTGCGCCGTCTCCGTGTACTCCTCCAGCGCCATCATGTTCACCGGCCCCATGTTTTCGAGCCGCTGCTTCATCTCCCGGCACGCCGCTTCCTCGGTCGCCAGCGCCTCGCCTTCCATCCGCGCCAGCGTCTCATCCGCGCGCAGCACGCCCGCTTCGACGCTCAGATCGGCCACGCATGCCTCTTCCGCATGCCGCAGCTCCGCCGCCAGCGTCGCCGCCTGGTTCCCGCACGCCCCGCGCGCCTCGCGCTGCGCATCGATCTCCGTCCGCAGCGCCTTCAGGTTCTGCTCCATAGTCGCGATCTCCGCACGCAGCGTGGCGATCTGCTCGTGCGCCTCGGCCGCTTCCCGCTGCGCCGTGTCCCGCGCTTCGATCAACCCCTCCCGCGTCGCCGCCAGTTGCTCGTTCTCGCGCCCGCGCTGCTCCTGCTCCGCCTTCGCCGCCGCCAGTTGCTGCGTGATCTGCGCCACCCGCGCTTCCAGCTCGCGAAACATCCGGTCGATCCGCTCGAACGCCTGCTGCGCGCCGCGGCTCCGTTCCTCCAGTCCCGCCAGCTCCGCCGACAGCTGTGCAGCCTCCTGCTGCGCCAGATCGCGATTCGTCCGCAGCTCCGCAACCGACCGCTGCAGCGCCTCCAGCCCGGCTTCGGCCGTCTGATGCTCACCCTCCAGCCGCACAGCTTCCTCGCGCCGCTGCTCCAGGAACGTCTCCTTCGCCGCACGCGCATCGCGATTCCGCTCGCTCTGCAACGTCCACTCCTGCAGCCGCCGCTCCAGCCGCTGGACTTCCATCTCCATCTGCCGCAGCGCCGCGCTCTGGTTCGCGCTCTCCCGCTCGGCCAGCCGCCGCTCCTCCGACTTCCCGTCGAGCCTCTTCGTCAGCTCCGCCAGCGTCTTCGTCAGCTCCGCCACGCGCATTTCCGCCTGCCACAGTTCCCGCTCGATCCCCGCCAGCTTCTGCTGGCTCTCCCGCAATTCCCTCTTCAGTGCCAGCGGACCTTCCGCGCCCGGCTTGCCTCCCGTCACCGTCACATTGTGGAAGCACTCTCCTGTCGGCGCCAGGAAAAACGCCGACGGATTCTCCAGCGCCAGCGACCGCGCCGTCTCCGAATCCGGCGCCACATACCCGTCGCGCAGTCTCGGCAGAATCACTTCCAGCGACCGCCCAAATCCGTCCAGCACGCGGATGCAGTTGCGCAGCGGCACCACGCTCCGCCCCGAGTGCTGATACGGCGTCGCCTCCTCGGCCGCAAAGGAGAACTTCGCCTGTGCGTCCTCCGGATGCACCAGGAACGTCGCCCGCCCATCCACACCCGTCTTCAGCAGCCGAACCCCCTCGTGCGCCGAGTCCCAGCTCTTCACCACGATGTAGTTCAGCTCGTCGCGCAGAAATTCGTCGACCACGCTCTCATACTGATCGCCGACTTCCAGGAAATCCGCCAGCGTCCCCACCGGCTTCAGCCCGCCCCCCGCCGCATTCGCCTGGAACAGCTTGCGCACTGTGTCCGTCGAATAGCTGTGCTCCCGGATCAGCGCCTCCAGCGACGCGTACCTCCCGCTCAGCGTCGCATGTTCGGCGCGCAGCTGATCCGCGTGCCGCCGCGCCTGTTCTTCGTCCGCGCGTCCCATCTCGATCTCCGTGCGCAGCGTCGCAATTTCACCTTCCACCCGATGCAGCGTCTCCGTCACCGACTCGAACGTCAGCGAAATCTGCCCCCGCTCCGCGCCCAGCGCTTCCAGATCGCGCCGCGCCGCCTCCATCTCCACGCCCAGCCGCTCCGCATCGCGCTGCAGCGAGGCCAGCGACTCCTCGCCCTGCGTAATCTGGTTGCGCGCCTGGCCCAGCTGCGACAGCACCTGCGCCGCCTGCCGCCGCGCACCCTCTGACCGCTCCTCTGCCGCCAGAACCGCGGCCACCGCCTCGCGCATCGCCTCCTGCTTCAGCCGCGTGCGCTCCCGCGCCTCCGCCGTCTCCGACGCCGCCGACTCCAGAAAGCTCCGTTGCCCCTCGCGCTCCGCCGTCGTCCCCCGCAGATGCTCCTCGACCTGCCCCAGCTCCGCCTGCGCCGCCGCCATGCGCGCATCGAGTTCCGCAATGCGCTCCTGATTCGTCTGGTGCCGCGCATCCGCGCGCTCCATCTCCACCGCGCGCTGATTCGCCCGCGCCTCGGCGTCCTTCGCCGCATCCTCCAGTTCGTAGCCGCGCACCATCAGCGCCGCGTGTTCATGGTCCAGTTGCTCCACTTTCTCTGCGCCCGCGTCGATCTTCCCCGTCAGCTCTGCGATCTCCGCCTCCAGCCCCGCCTGGTGCGCATCCATCTGCGCAATCCGGCTCGCCAGCACCACCTTCAGCTTGTCGCGCATCTCGTCGCGCAGCTTCGCGTACCGCTCCGCCTTCGCCGCCTGCCGCTTCAGCGACGCCATCTGTCGCGTCACTTCCTCGAAGATGTCGTTCACGCGCGCCAGGTTCTGTCTCGCCTGCTCCAGGCGCAGCTCCGCCAGCCGCTTCTTCGTCTTGAAGCGCGTGATCCCCGCCGCTTCCTCGATAATCGCCCGCCGGTCGTGCGGCCGCGAGCTCAGCAGCTGCCCAATGCGCTCCTGCCCGATGATCGCGTACGACTCCGGCCCCAGGCCGGTGCCCATGAAAATATCCTGGATGTCGCGCAGCCGGCACAGCTTCCCGTTCAGCAGATATTCGCTGTCCCCGGTCCGGAACAGCCGCCGCGTCACCACCATCTCGCCCTTCTGCGGCGTGCGGTTGAATTTTCTCCGCCGAATCTTCAGCACCACTTCCGGAATCTTTTCCCCGGCCGTGGCCTCGCGCTCTTCAGCCTGCGCGTCACCCCGCGCTTCGCCCTCCGCTGCATGGGTCCCGCCGTCCTCGGCGGTCCCGTCCGGCGCCGCGCCTTCACCCTGCCCCGCAACTTCCCGCTCCCCGATCACCACTCCGGGCTGCGTCTCGGCGATGATCTCCTCGACCTCCGCCGCTCTCTGCTCGCGCAGCTTCTCCTCATCCCAGTCCGGATTGCCTTCGTCGATCACGACCTCCGGCTCGCCGGGCATCGTCCCTTCGTACGCCTCCGGGTCCACCAGCGTCAGCGACACCTCGGCCATCCCCAGCGGCTGGCGCTCGCGCGTGCCGGCAAAGATGACGTCCTCCATCTTGCCGCCGCGCAGGCTCTTCGCGCTCTGCTCGCCGAGCACCCAGCTCACCGCATCCAGGATGTTCGACTTGCCGCACCCGTTCGGCCCCACCACGATCGCCATTCCATGGCCGGGCAGCTGCACCTCGGTGCGGTCAAAAAAGGACTTAAAGCCCAGGATCTGAATCTTTTTCAGCTTCAGCATAGGGGGGTTGGATCACTCCTGAACCATAGAAAGAAAAGGCCGTACCGAGCCGTTAGAAACGACTGTAGCGCCCGCACGAAGCATGGTCAACAGAGGCACCCCAACATCTTGTGGATAAGGGGGACCAAACCCAACTATTAGGCTCCGCTGCCAACTTCCAGGGGATCCAACGCTGCCCGGCGACGCGGAGAATTGCCAGATGCCTTAACCCTAGCCCCGCTTTGATCCAAAGGGCAAGCAAATTCCCGTTAAATCCAGGATCGAGAATGGTTCCACGCCAGCCCAGCCCCGTCTCCTCTGTCCCACGCCCGGCCACCCCAGTACCCATCGGCGGCTCCGTCGATTACCTCAGCAGTTAACCCCCGCTCCCTCGTCCCTTCGATTGGCGCAGCCCGGCCGAACCCCCTTGATCTCCACGCCCCAATGGAACAGCATCGTAACCGTGCAGGACAATGAAGGCGCCGCGCCGCAACGCATGAACGCAAAATGACAAAACCGCATTCCGGACCCGCATCCACCTCTTCTGCGCGTCCAACCAGTTGGCTCGCTTGAACTGCACGCCCGAGCCTTCGCGGCGAATCCTGCCCTGCGCCGCTCTGCTCCTTGCGTTCCTTGCCGCTGCGTTTCTCGCCGGCTCCTGCTCCCTGGCCGCCGCCCAGGCCGCGCGCCCCGTCCAGCATCTCCTCTCGCCCCTCGCGCCCCCCAGCTCCGTCACCCTCACCGTCGTCGACCAGAATGGCGTCGCCGTCCCTGCCGCCGAGGTCACCGTCGCGGAGCCATCCCGCCCACCCCTCCGCCTCGCCACCGACTACGCCGGCCGCTGCTCCTGGACCCCCCGCCAGTCCCAGCCCTATGCCATCCGCGTCGAGAAACCCGGCTTCTACGAATCCACCACCGGCGCCGTCGATCCCCGCGCTGCAACCCTGCGCATCGTGCTCGCGCGCGAAGAGCTCATCCAGCAGCAGGTCAACGTCACCGCTTCCGCCCCCGGCATCGACACCGAACAGCTCTCCGACCAGAAAGCCATGGACGTCCCGGAGATCGTCAACATCCCCTACCCCACCAATATCGATATCCGCAATCTCCTGCCCTTCACCCCCGGCGTCATCGCCGACTCTTCCGGCCAGGTCCACGTGGCCGGCGGCGAAACCTACATGACCCTCGACACCCTCGACGGCTTCGACATCCGCAACCCCGTCTTCGGCACGCTCGATATGCGCTTCAACACCGACGCGGTCCGATCCATCGATACCGAAACCACCCGCTACCCCGTCCAGTACGGCCGCGCCACCGGCGGTGTCATCGCCTTCACCTCCGGCACCGGCGACAACAAGTTCCGGTACGACGCCACCGACTTCATTCCCTCCTTCCGCAACCTCAACGGCATCCGCTTCGATACCTTCGAGCCGCGCTTCACCTGGTCCGGTCCCATCGTGCGCAACAAGCTGTGGTTCTTTGAGGCCGTCGACGCCCAGTACAGCGATATCTACATCCCCGAGCTCCCCTCCAGCGCCGACACCGATCACCTCATCCGCGGCAGCAACCTGCTCAAGTTCCAGGAGAACCTCGGCCAGCACAACAGCCTCAGCACCAGTCTCCTTTTCAACGATTACCATTCGCCCTACGAAGGCATCTCCGCCATCACGCCCCAGCAAAGCACTGACAACCACGACATCCTCGCGTGGCTGCCCTACGTGCGCGACCAGCAAAGCTTTAAAAACGGCGTGATGCTCGATGGCGGCTTCGGCGTCCTGCGCTATCGCGAAGGCTGGGAGCCCCACGGAACAATCCCCTACGACCTCACGCCCGAGCTCCCCGCCGGCAGCAATTTCGAAACCCAGACCACCCGCTCCCAGCGCCTCGAAGGCTACACCGACCTCTACCTCCCGCCGCGCCACTGGAAAGGCAGCCACCAGCTGCGCGCCGGCGTCGACGCCGGCTACATCGGCTACACCGAGTACGAAAACTTCGCCCCGGTCAACTACCTCCGCGAAGACCGCACCCTCCTGCGCCGCAGCACCTTCCCCGGCTTCGCTCCCTTTACCCGCCACAATCTCGAGCTGGGCGCCTACCTCGAAGATCGCTGGAAGCCCTTCAACGGCCTCCTCATCGAGCCCGGCCTCCGCTACGACTGGGACGAGATCATCCGCCGTCCCCTCTTCTCTCCCCGCATCGCGTTGAACTACTCTCCCCCCGGAGCCGATGCCACCACCAAATTCACCGGCGGCATTGGCATCTACTACGAACACACCCAGCTCGAATACCTCACCCGCGCCCTCGCCGGCACGCGTTACGACACCTATTACGCCGCCGACGGCGCCACCCCCACCGGCCCCGCCCTTACCACCACCTTTACCGCCAACGATTCCTCGCTGCGCGAAGCCCATGCCCTCAACTGGAGCGTCGGTGTCCAGCACCGGCTCCCCGGCCGCATCTACGTCGGCGCGAACTTCCTCGAGAAGCGGCTCTCCGACGAATTCGTCTATGCCAACCAGAGCGGCTCAACCGCTCTCTCCGGCAACTACCTCCTCACCAACAATCGCCAGGACCACGACCACTCCACCGAAATCGACGCCCGCAAATCCTTCTCCGGCAACTATTCCTTATTCGCCTCCTGGACCCGCTCTTCCGCCACCACCAACTCCGCCCTCGACTACGTCCCCACCATCCCCCTCCTCGGCCCGCAGCAGAAGGGTCCCCTCTTCTGGGATGTCCCCAATCGCGTCCTCTCCTGGGGCTGGCTCCCCGCCTGGGCTCCCTGGCTCCCCTCCGTTCACAAAAACTGGGACTTCGTCTACACCACGGACTGGCATACCGGTTTTCCCTTCGATTCCATCGATGCCAATAACCAGCTGGTCGGTTCTCCCGGTTCCCATCGCTTTCCCGACTACTTCGACTTCAGTCCCGGCCTCGAGTGGCGTTTCCATTTCCATGGCAAATACTTCGGCCTGCGCGGCGTGGCCGACAACATCACCGGCAACGCCGATCCCTACATCGTCTACAACAACATCGATTCTCCCGATTACCTCACCTTCTCCCAGCCGCTCGGCCGCGCGTTCACCACCCGCATCCGCCTCATCCGCTCGTCCCGCTAGTGCCGCGCTTGCCCGCCCCCGCCGCGGGAATTTCACACTCGCAAAATTTTCCCCCCGGATTTTCGGCAACCTCGTGTAATCTTGCTCTTTGCCCAGGGGGCCTGGCGCAACCCCCGCCCGGCTGTATCCCCCCTTGCAGTGCACCGTGCCCATACCATTCACTTGTCAGTTCGCGAAATTGGTTTTTATAATCCAGCATCGCTGCAACGGTTCACCGATCACGTAGTCGGCCCGGCTGCGTCTGATCTGGTTGGGCACCCGTCGCTGGAATTCTGCGATTTGCATCACACGAATTGTCCCAGGAGCGTTGAATGAAGAAGCTTGTCATTGCCTCGATTGCGCTGGCCGCCCTTTGCGCCGGTGCCCTGCCTGCCTTTGCCCAGGCCTCCGCCAACCCGTGTGCCGGGCTCACCATTAAGGACGCGGCGGAATATAACGCCTACGCCAACGCCACCAGCCAGTCCAATCCTGCCGCCAAGGCCGAGGCCATTGAATCCTTTCTCCAGCAGTATCCCAACAGCGTCGCCAAAAACGAGATGCTCGCCGATCTGATGGAGTCCTATCGCTCCGCCGGTAATGCTCCCAAAATGCTCGACGCCGCCAAGCGCCTCGCCGATGCCGATCCCACCAACCTTCGCGCCATCCTCACCATCGTCTACATCGAGAACCAGCAGGCCAATCAACCGGCCAACGCCGCCAACAAGCAGCAGATGCTCGATGACGCCGCCGCCATGGCCCAGAAGGGCCTCAACGCCGCCAAAGATCCCTGCATGAGCCAGGCCGACTACGACAAGATCAAGGACCTCGCCACCCCCATCTTCTATAGCGCCATCGGCACCGACGACATGGCCAAAAAGGACGTCAAAGGCGAAATCGACGCCTACTCCAAAGAACTCCAGTCCTATAAGGATCCCGCCCAGACCGAATCCGGCCCCGCTCTCGTCGATACCTACAACCTCGGCAACGCCTACCTCAACGAAGACCCCAAGGACATTAAGGACGCCGTCTGGTATCTCACCCGCGCCGCCCAGTTCGCCCAGGCCGGCTACAAAAAGACCATCGAGGATGCTGCCGAATACTGGTACAAGAAGTACCACTGCTCCCAGAGCGATGCCGCCTGCAACTCCACACCGCCCCAGGGCTTTGCCGAAATCCAGCAGCTGGCCGGCACTCCGGCCAATATCTTCCCGCCTTCCTCGTATAACCCGACCCCGGCTCCGCCTCCGCCCTCACCCGC
>DATJNE010000084.1:0-29055 GCA_035508305.1 Acidobacteriaceae bacterium
GTGTCGCCGTGCCGATCAAACGTAACGTCTTCGGCTACAAATCCCGGATGAGGGAAATAGGTTCGATGATAAGCGCGTACCACCACGCGGCTCTCGAAGACCTTTTCCAGCAGCGGATGCACCATGCGGTACCGGAACGGCCAGAAAAAGAACATCAGGTGGACGGCAATCATCGTCAGAGCAATCAGCCCGGTGATGGCGGCTTCCGTGGCGCGAACGCGACGTTTGGCTCCGGCGGCGGGATGCGCGAGTACGGCCATCGTCTTCGGTTCCGTGGGCCCATTACTCCAGATGGCTGCGTTCGCTCGCGCGGTTGTCCTCGGCCTCGCGCACTCTTCGCCTGCACGTTTCCCCTGCTTCCGGCTTGTTACTCCCGGGGCTACCCCATCTTTCAGCGAAGCGCGCTCCACGGTAAGCTGAATACAATGAAATTTTTGCGTTCCCCCTCTGTTCTGCTTGCCTGTCTCCTGATCGTTCCAGTTGCTTTCGCGCGATCGCACTCCGACTCGCCGGCGGACATTCGCTCCGACACTGCAGCCCACCGCTCCGCCAAAGAGGCCGAGCCGCTGCCGCCTCCCAGCGCTTACAACGACCACCCAAAACTGGCGATCATCCTGGTCATCGATCAGTTCCGGGGCGACTACCTCGACCGCTGGCGCGCCGACTTCAAGAATCGCGGCTTCGATCTGTTTCTCGACCACGGCGCCTATTTCCCCGACTGCTACTACGACTACGCGAACACGAAGACCGCCCCCGGGCACGCCACCATCGGGACGGGCGCCTACACCGACGGGCACGGCATTTCCGCCAATAGCTGGTGGGACCTGGCGCGCAATCCGAACCGCCCCGTCTCCTCGGTTGAGGATGAACGCTATCGCATGGTGGGGGAGCCGGACTCCAGCATCCCCGGCGATCAGCCGGGCGCTCCGGCGAACGCCCCGAAGTTTCTGGTTGGCTCTTCGCCGCGCAATCTGCTGGCTTCCACGGTGGGCGATGAGCTCCGTCTGGCCACGGAGGGCCAGGGGAAGGTGTTCGGCATCTCCCTGAAAGACCGTGCGGCGATCCTGACCGCCGGGGCGGCCGCGAACGGCGCCTTCTGGATCGATCCTGCCTCGGGGTACTTCGTTAGCTCAACCTATTACATGCGCCAGCTGCCCGACTGGGCCATCGCGTTCAACACGGGGGGCGCAATCCCGCTGGCCGAGCAGGAGGCCAATGCTCCGCCGAACACGAAGGAGTTCTACGAGGTCGTGGGCCGCACCCCGGCGGCCAACGAATATGAACTGAACTTCGCGGAAGCCCTCATCCAGGGGGAACAACTGGGGCAGGGCGATGTGACCGACCTGCTGACGATCAGCCTTTCGGCCAACGATATCCTCGGCCACCAGGTGGGGCCCGACTCGACCGACGAGCGGGAGATGGTGGACACGCTCGACACGCAGCTGGACACGTTCTTCACCTGGCTGGACAAGAACATTCCAGGGGGCCTTGGCAACGTGTGGATCGCGCTGACGGCAGATCATGGGGTCGCGCCGGTTCCGGCCACGGCGGCGCAATACGGGCTCAACGCGGCGCCCTGGGATCTGGACAAGCTGATCGACGCTCTGGACTACGCGATCAACATGAAGTTTTCTCCGGGCGAGAAGATCGAGTACATCCTTCCGCATCAGGAGCTGCCCTACCTCTCGCTGAATGCTGCGGAGTTCATGAAGGCAGGCATCAACGAGCAGGAGGCCGAGGCCGCCGTTCAGCAACTGCTGCCGGCTGCGGTCGCCTCGCTGACGCCCGCGGCGCCCGAGCCGCCGCCTTCGGACACGACCTCCGGCACACAGGCGGCCGCGCCGCCGGCGCCTCAGCCTTCGGACACGCGGCTACCGCCGCATCCGGTGCTCTTCCGCAGCTACACCCGCGAGCAGCTGGCCGACGGACCCTATCCGCCCACGCCGTGGGGCGAACTGCTGGCTCACAGCTATTCGCCGAATGGCGGCTGGTACCTCATGGTGATTCCGGCCGCGTTTCAAATGGAGGCGATGGGCCCGGGCCACACCACGCACTTCACTCCGTACTCCTACGATCGCCACGTCCCTCTGGGCTTTTATGGAGCGCCCTTCGCAGCGGGGATCTATCGCCAGCGTGTGCAGCCGGTGGATCTGGCGGCTACGTTTGCGGCGCTGCTTGGCATCAATCAGCCTTCGGCGTCGGTGGGACAGATCCTGACGGAGGCTCTGAAACCGGAATCCGAGGTGATCTACCCGAAGCCGAAACCGGCTCCGCCGGTCCGGACGCACCACGCGACGAAGCCGGCGGTTCACCACGCAGCGACGACCCCGAAGGCGGCGCATCCTTGACGATGGCACGGAAAGCGGAACACGGAAGGATGAATGCCGGGCGGGTGCGGAGGCGCCGGCCATGAAACCCGACATGCGCGTCTCCTTCTGCGGCATCGACCTGGTGAGCCCGGTGATCGCGGCCAGCGGCACGTTCGGCTACGGGGTCGAGTTCGAGGAGATCGTCAACTTCAGGAAGATCGGCGGCTTCGTCACCAAGGGGATTTCGCCGGAACCGATGACCGGCAACCAGGCTCCGCGGCTGATCGAAACAGCTGCGGGGATGATCAACGCCATCGGTCTGCAGAACGTGGGGGTGGAGAAGTTTATCGCGGAAAAGCTGCCGCCGCTGCGCCCTTACCCGGCGTGCGCGGTGATCGTCAACGTCTTCGGTTCGGCCATCGAGGACTATGTGGCGGTCATCGATCGCCTCAACGGGGCGGAAGGTATCGCGGCGTATGAGATCAACGTCTCCTGCCCGAACACCAAACACGGCGGCATCGCCTTCGGTTCCGATCCGGACACGCTGTTCGATCTGGTCTCGCGCGCGAAATCGCGTGCCGGGCGGCCGGTCATCGTGAAGCTCTCGCCCAACGTGACCTCGATCGAGCTGATGGCCCGGACCGCGCAGCGTGCCGGCGCGGACGCGCTCTCGCTGATCAATACTTTCGGCGCGCTCTCCATCGACACGGAGACGCGGCGCCCGCGCCTCGCGAACATCACCGGAGGGCTTTCGGGTCCGGCGATCAAACCCATCGCGGTGCGCATGGTGTGGGAAGCGGCGAAAGCGGTGAAGATTCCCATCATCGGGCTGGGTGGCATCGTCACTCCCGAAGACGCGGTGGAGTTCCTCCTTGCGGGGGCGACGGCGGTGCAGGTGGGCACGGCGAGCTACGCCGACCCGCGAGCGACGGAGCGGCTCGCTTCGGAACTGGAGCAGTGGTGCGCCCGGCATCATGTCGCGCGCGTGGCGGATTTAACGGGGGCGCTGGAATTCGGGGAGCGGCCCGGCAACTGACCGCTTCGCCGGCCAGCGGCTGTTACCCTGTAGCCTGATCCTGACCATGGGACTGCTCACTTCACTTTTCTTCCCCTGGGGCATCCTTCTCCAGGGCGTCGCCATTGTCCACTTCATCCGCCGCCGCCCCGACACCTGGTGGATTTTTGTCATCCTGTTCCTGGGGCCGCTGGGGGCGCTCATTTATTTGTTCGTGGAAGCCGCCCCGGACCTCACTTTCCTTTCGCAGCAGTCGGCCCGTGGTTTCTCGCGGCGCAAACGCATCCGCGAACTCGAGTCGCTGGTGCAGGTGAATACTGCCGTGGGCAACTTCGAGGAGCTGGGCGACCTGTACATGGACGAAGGGCGCCTCTCCCAGGCTCGTGCCGCCTTCGATCGCGCCATCCAGGGCGGATCGACGACGCTCGATCCCTTCTACAAGAGGGGAGCCTGCGCCGTGCTGATGGGGGACGCGCCGGCGGCCATCCCCGACCTCGAGCGCGTGGTCGCGAAGGACCCGAGCTGGGATTTCCACCGCGCCGAGGGCCTGCTGGCCCATGCGTATGCTCTGACCGGCCAGAAGGAGCGCGCCGAAACGCTCTTCCGCGCGGCGACGGAGACCTCGACGATGTCCGAGACCTATCTCAACTACGCCGAGTTGCTGGCTTCCGAAGGCCGCACGGCGGAAGCCCGCGAGTGGGCCCGGAAGCTGCTGGCCAAGGCTCAGGGCATGCCCGCCTATCTGCGCCGCCGCGAACGCCCCTGGTTCCGCAAAGCGCGGCGATTCCTCAGCCGCCTGCCCGCGTAGGCCGCGTTGCACGGGTCGCGCGCCGGACGCCCGGCTCATTTTTTACGAAAAGTCTTTGGCGAAAGGCTCCCTGCTCTCGGCTATGCTCTTGCCATGCTGCGCCCGACGCTCCTTGCTGTGCTCCTGCTTGCCGCTCTGCCTGGCTGGGCCCAATCCGGCATTGTCTCGATCGGCGACGCGGTCCGCACCTCCGACGCGGCAGCGTCCCGGGCTCGCTCGGTGCACGCGCGCGGGCTGACTCCGAATGTCGCGCCCCGGCCCATCCACATTCTGTATATGCACGGCATCAATCAGGTGGGTGCCGGGGACTCGGCCGAGCTGCGCAAGGCGATCTGCCGCTACCTGCACGAGTGCAGCGTGACCCTCGCCGGCCGCTTCTACGCCGCCGGGCCCTTCGCCGCCGGCGCGGCGCCTCCGCCCTTCGACGACATGGGTGCGCCGATCTGGACCGACGCCCAGGACTGGAGCGCTTCGGCTCCGTTCATCGACCGCTACCGCATCGAGGGGAACGGGCATGTGCCGATCGTGCTGGACGAGATCAACTGGTGGCCGATCGTCTACCCGGTGAAATGCAAATGGCTGATCGAGCACGATGCGGCCCTTACCGGCCCGGCCAGAGCCCAGCTGGACATCTGCGCCGCCGCGCCGCATGGCACCGAGGCCGACCCGGCCCATCCCGGCCGCTTCCTGCAGTACCAGTGGATCCCGGCCACGCAGATGACGACCCTGGACCGGCTGCGCCGCCTGGCCACGATCGGCAATCGCAACCTGAAAAACGGCCTGATGGACTGGGGTTTCGCCGATGCGGTGCTGGCTCTCGGTCCCACGCAGCAAATCCTTTATGCCGGGATTCGTGAACTGCTGGTGCAGTCGCTGCAGGCGGACGGCGTGGACCTCTCCTACGTCGCCCCCAACGATCCCGGACCGGAGTATTACTTCATCACGCACAGCCTGGGCAGCTATCTGGCGCTCGCGACGCTGGACGCGCAGTCCTTCGGTCCGCAGAGCGGCATCCTGCCCGCCTTCGCGGTCACGCAGCAGCAGAGAACGGCGATCGACTACCTCTCCGCCCACACGGCGAGTTTCTTTTTCCTCGCGAATCAGATCGAACTTCTCGAACTGGCGCACGTCGGTCCGGTCCAGCCCGCAGCCAGCGAGCCGTGTGCGGTACCGGCAGCCTCGGCGGCGCCGGCCACGCCCGCGCCCACGTCCGCCGATCCGTCCGGGACCGCGGCGCCGGCCTCGATCTCGCACTGGGAGTGCGAACGCGCCCAATATCTCCAGCAGCAATCCTCGCAGGCGCCTCCCATGCCCCAGATCGTGGCCTGGAGCGATCCCAACGATCTGCTTTCCTGGAACGTCCCGGCGATCGGCGGTGTGCACGTCGTGAACATCTCGGTGCACAATGCCGCGTTTCGCATTCCGCCGCTGATCGTCTCGCCCACGGGCGCCCATGCCAACTACGCGGAGAACCGCAAGATTCTGCGCGCGATCTTTGCGCCCACCCCGTCCTCCTGACGCAGAGCGGGCGGCGGGGATGCGGGGCTGGGAACGGATCAGCCGCGGCGAGGCCGCAGCGTTCTGTAGCCGGGATGGACGTTGCGCGTGAGCCCCTGCTGATCGGCAACGCGCTGCAGGAAATCCCCAAGGCGCTCGCGCTCGGGTTCGGAGAGGGCGGCCAGGAGCGCGCTTTGATGTTCGCGGGAGATTTCGCCGATCCGGGCGATGGTCTTCCGACCTTTTTCGGTCACGAGCAGTTCGTGGCGGCGGCGGTCGTGCGCGCTGACGCGCCGCTGCGTCAGGCCGAGGGCATCGAGTTCGTCGAGCAGGGCCACCAGCCGGCTGGGCACCATGCCAAGGCGGTGCGCGAGGGCCTGCTGCGTCATCCCCGGTGAACCCTGCAAGAGGAACAGGATGCCGGAGTGGGCGGGGGAGAGGCCGAGGGTCTCGAGGCGCTCGGCAAATCGGCGGCCGGCGTGGCTGCCCAGCTGAGCCAGCAAGAAGGCAGGCCCGAAGGAGCGAGGCTGCCGCGAGTCCGCAGGAAGATTTTCCTCAGTTTTCTGCGATTTCACGGAATCGATTATTGCACAAGAGAATCATTCTATAGTAGAACGATTCTATCAGGAAACGTTCTGCCGCAAAGAGGAGGATTCCCATGAGCGCATCGAGTTCCGCCGTTCCCCAGCCCCGCATCCGGCATCAGGGCCCCCCGGCGGGGATGCTGGCCAGCCTTTATGCCGTGTTGTTTCTGATTGGGCTGGCCCCGGTGACCCTGTTCGGCGGCAAGCCCTGGTTTCCCGGGCCCTGGCAGCCGGTGGGCGACATGGCCCGGTTCTTCGAGCTGCGAGCGCACGCCGTGCTGCTCTGCGTGTTCTTCCAGTTCGGCGCCTCGGTGGCGCTCGGTCTCTTCACCGCGACCATCGTGAACCAGATGCGGTTCCTCGGGGTGCGCGCGGCCGGCGTGAGTATCGCGCTCTTCGGAGGCCTGGCGACGGTCTTCGACAGCTTCGCCGCCGCCTTTGGGTCGTGGGCGATGGTCCAGAGCGGCGCCGCCCAGACCCCGGCGCTGACCAGCGCCCTCTACTACCTCAGCTTTGCGGCCGGAGGCCCGGGGTTTTCAGTGCCCATGGGGCTGCTGATGCTGGGTATCTCGATTCCCGCGCTGATCATGAAGCTGCTGCCCAGGTGGATCTGCGTCTTCGGCATCGCGCTGGGGGTCTGCGGGGAACTGAGCTGGTTCGCGTTTCTCTTCCACCACGCGGTCCCGCTCATCCCGCTCACGCGGTTTCCGGGGATGATTTTCCTGATCGCAGCCGGTTTTGCGCTGCCGCGGAGCACCACGGTGCAGAGGCCGGCGCAGGCCTGGCACTGAATTTTCGTTCCGCGGGTGAAACGCGGGCCTTCCGCTGTACACTCCAGAGCGTCAGCCGGAGTTCGTTCGGATCGCGACGCCGATCCCGGTGAAGGGGCGACAACTGACTGCCAGGGAGAGTGGGGGCATGCCGAAATTCGTCATCGAACGGGAAATACCGGGAGCCGGAAAACTGACGCGGGACCAGCTGCACGCGATTTCGCAGAAGTCGTGCGGAGTGCTGCGGGAACTGGGACCGCACGTGCAGTGGGTGGAGAGCTTCGTCACCGATGACAAGATTTACTGCATCTATATCGCGCCGGACGAGGCCGCTGTCCGCAAGCATGCCTCCATGGGCGGGTTTCCCGCCAACAGCGTGGCGCAGGTGCGGATGACGATCGATCCGACGACGGCGGAATGACCGGCGCGGAATCTGCGATTCGGATGGCAGGTCCCCCCGCTCGCCACAGACTGGTTCCGGTGAGGAGATTTCCGGTTGCGCGGGGGCTGCCGATGCAGCGGCGGCAGACGGGGACGATTCCAGCGCCGCTGCTGTGGGCCACCGTCCTGGGTCTGCTCGCGGTGCAGGCGGTTCTTGTCGTCGCGATAGTTCACCGCGAGTCGCTGACCTTCGACGAAGACGACCACATGTTCGCCGGCTACATGATGTGGAAGACCGGCGACTACGGCCTGAACCCGGAACATCCGCCGCTGGTGAAACTGCTGGCGGCGGCGCCTCTGCTCGGCGACCAGCTGTGGATTCCGCCACTGCATGGGTGGAGTTTCAAGAAGGAAGCCTACCTCGACGGCCGCGACTGGCTGGCACACAACGATGGGGCGAGCCAGCGCCTGGTTTTCCGCATGCGCATGGCGGTGGGTCTGCTGGCGTGGGGCTTGTCGCTGGTGGTCTTCTTCGCGGCGCGGGAATGGTTCGGCGACGGCGCGGCGCTGATCGCGATGACTCTGGTCGTCTTCGATCCCAACATCATGGCGCACTCCGCACTGGTGACCACGGATCTGGGTGTTACGCTTTTCTTCCTCGCTTCGATCTGGACGTTCTACCGCTTCGCCACGAAGCCGACCGTGACGCGGCTACTGGTGGCGGGGCTGATGGCGGGGTTGCTGGCAGCGACGAAGCACTCCGGGATTCTTCTGATCCCGATGCTGGTCCCGGCAATGATCCGGGAAGTTGCGGCGGCGCCGCGGGGTGAGCGCGGGCAACGCGCGGGGAGAATCGCCGGCGGGTTCACGGCCATGGTTCTGATCGCGGTCGTGGTACTGTGGGCCTTCTACGGCTTCCGCTATGCGGCGCGGCCGGCAGGCCTGGCGCTCAGCACGTCGCTGGCGGATTACGTGCAGCCGCTGGCGCACTTCGATCAGTCGGTGGTGCTGACGGCGGCACGATTCCATCTGCTGCCGGAGTCGTATCTGATGGGCCTGGCGGATGTGAAGCGGATGGCGCAGTTCTATCCGACCTTCGCGCTGGGCAGGGTCTATGCGCACGGCCAGTGGTGGTACTTTCCGGCGGTGATTCTGATCAAGACGACGCTGGGACTGCTGGCGCTGAATGCGCTTGCTCTTTGGGCGGCGTTCACGGGGAGGATCGGGCGGGCGCGCGAGGTTTTCTACGTGCTGTCGCCGGGAGCTGTCTATCTGGCCATCGCGATGGCGAGCGGGATCGACATCGGAGCGCGGCACATTCTGCCGCTCTACGTGATGGCGGCGATCTTCGCGGGCGCGGGCGCGGCGGCGCTGGCGCGGGGCTCGCGTCCGTGGGCTGCCGCGATGGCCGTGCTGGTGGCCGCCCACATCGCCTCGTCGCTGCTGAATTATCCGCAGCAGATCGCCTACGCGAATGCGGCGTGGGGCGGAGCGAAGAATACCCACAATCTGCTGAGCGATGCCAACGTCGACTGGGGGCAGCAGCTGTATCAGGTGAAAGCGTGGCAGGATCGCCACCCGGACGAAGAGTGCTGGTTCGCCTACTTTGCGCGGCCGGAGATCGATCCGGCGGTGTATGGAATTCGCTGCCACGCGCTGCCGACGATCGATACGTGGTGGCTGGGCGGCGAAGAGATTGTGCCGCCGGTGGTGCACGGGGCGGTGCTGATCAGCGCCGGCGACCTGAGCGGCTGCGAGTGGCCGAGCGGAATGCTGAATCCATACCGCGGCTTTCAGTCGATGCCGCCGTCGGCAGCGATCGACGACAGCGTTTTCGTTTATGAGGAGCAGGACGGTGCAGGGATCCCTCTGGAGGATGCAGCGGCGTTGAGCCGCGCCGAAATGGTGGACATGCTGCTCGGTGAGCGGAAGACTGCACGGGCGCTGGCCCTGGCGCAACAGGCAGCAGCGATGGCGCCGGAGTATTTGCTTGCCCAGGAGGCGCTGGGCGATGCGGAGGCCGCATCGGGGAATCGGGCTGCGGCGAAATCCGCCTGGCAGGCGGCGCTGGCGGCGGCACAGAAACTGGAAGCGGATGCGCAGGCCAGTTACGTTCCGGGTCTGGAGCGGAGGCTGAATCGAGGAGGAAATCGGCCTTAGGCATGCGTTGTTCCAGGCGCAGAAGACACCACCGCGCGAACCGCTGAACGATGGTTGCGTATCCTGATCAGAGAGCTTTCGCTCCAGCTATGGCAACCAGGCCGACACAAACCGGAATGGATCCGTATCGCCGGAAGAATCCGGGCGTCGGCGAGAACCTCGCGCGGTTCTGGCACCGCGTGACCGAGGGGATGCAGCTCGATCAGCTGTGGAAGCAGTTCCACACCGACGCGCGGACCAGCTACCGGCTCTATTCCCAGGAAGTGGACGCGACGCGCGGGGCAGGCCTGCCGCAGGGGCGGCGATTTCTCGAAGTGGCGAAGCAGTTCTTCTGGGCGTTTCTGGAGAAGCTGTCGCCGGCGAGGCGCGTGCTGCTGTTGCTGGCGCTGGTGCTCACGTTTGTGCCCGGCACGGAGTGGCACTGGAAGTGGGGCCAGAGCGATGTCAGTCTCGGGACGCCCGACCTGCGGCTATGGGGCGCGCTGCTCATGTTCGCTCTGCTCGTGATGGAAGTGGGCGATCGGGTGGTGATGAAGCGCGACCTGCAGATCGCCAAGGAGATTCAGGCGTGGCTGCTGCCGGCGCAGCCGCCGCTGGTGCCGGGGCTGGAGATCGCTTTCGCCACGAAACCGGCGAATACCGTGGCGGGCGACTACTACGACGTCTTCGCGCGGCCCGGCACGGAGAACAGGACCTGGCTCCTGGCTGTGGCCGATGTGGCCGGGAAGAGCGTGCCCGCGGCCATGCTGATGGCGACTTTCCAGGCGAGCCTGAAGACGTTGAGCGACACGCCGGGAGCGCTGACGGAACTGGTGGGGCGCATCAACCGGTACGCCTGCACGAACAGCCAGAACGGGCGACGCTTCACCACGGCGTTTATCGCCGAGTACGAGCCGGCGACGCGCAGGCTGACCTATGTCAACGCGGGGCACAACAACCCCATCGTGCTGCGGCGATCCGGCGCCCTGCAGCGCCTGGATGTGGGAGGGATGCCGCTGGGCGTGGTGGACGGTGCGCCGTACGCTTCCGGCGCGATCACTCTCGAGGCCGGCGACTGGCTGGTGGCCTTTACCGATGGCGTGGTGGAGGCGGAGAATCCCGCGCAGCAGCAGTACGGGGAGGATCGCCTGCTGCAGATGGCGCACTGGGGGACGAATCTCGCGCCCAAAGTGCTGCTAGACTCTCTGCTGGCGGACATCGATCGCTTCGAGGCGAACGCGCCGCAGCACGACGACATCACCTGCATGCTGGTGAAAGCGAGCTGAGGTACGGTTGGCGGTCTCTTACGCAAGGGCCATGTTCACATTCTCGATGGCTTCGTCGATTTCCGCGGGGCTCTTGTAGCCCACGGTCACCGCGTCGACCTTTGCGGTCTGAAAGGCGAAGCGCATAGCCTTCTGCCGGTCTTCGCGGTTGAAGACGCCCTCGCCGATCAGCTTCATGCTGACCACGCCCTGGCCGGCGGCGCGCGCCTGATGGATGCGCTCGACGACCTCGGGAACATCGCCCGTGCCACCCGAATCGGCAACCGGGGTATCCATGCGCGTGCCCTTGTGGTTGCAGCGGATCATGGCCACCTGCAGCCAGTTGAAGGCCGGCACCTGCGCGAGCGCGGGCAGGCCATGGACCGAGGCGCCGCGCGCCAGCACCACTTTGCGCTCCTGCGCCTTGTCGATGGCGCTTTGCCAGCCGGTGGTTTCGTGGGGCCATTCGGTTCCGCGCTGCCAGTGCAGCAGCATGACGTCGAAGTAGTCGGAGTTGATCTGCCGGCGCAGGTCGTCGATGCGCTGATGCGGATCGGAGCCGTCGAAGGTCGTCACCTTGGTCATGAGCTGGTAGGAGTCGCGCGGGATGCCTTTGAGGGCGATCCCCAGCATCGTGTGCATGTCGTCGTAGGAGTCGGCCGTCTCGAAAAAGCGGACGCCGTGATCGTAGGCGTAGCGCACCAGGCGATTGAAGCCTTCCTGCCCGAGGTTGCGCTGCACCGCCCCGTTGAAGCTGCCGGTGCCGAAGGCGAGGCGCGTGACCTTCACGCCGGAAGTGCCGAGCGCGACCAGGTCGGTGGCACGGCGCGTTTCGCCGGAAAGGGGAACGCTGGTGAGGGTGGCGGCCGCGCCGGCAGCGGCGCTGGCTTTGAGAAAATCGCGACGGGAGTAGCGGGACATCGGGGCTCCCTCCAATAACGGCAGCGTAGCACGGAACTATGAAGAGCGTGGAGCGAGCCGCCGCTACCGGGACGCCTCATTCACCAGATCCCGCATGGTCTGGATCACGGTGAAGCGGGTGAGCGCCAGCGGTTTGTCCGCCTCGTCCAGGATCGCCAGCTTTTGCGCCCTCCAGCCCGGCGACGCCGGGATGCCAGAGGATAAGTACGACAAAGCTTCCAGCCCCATCGTGCCCAGCTCCGCCAGTTGCTCGACGCGGGGCAGGGCCTCGGCCAGTTGCGGGGATGCCGACATCAACTCCATCGCGCCCGGCTCCGCCGACCACGAGCGAAAGGTCGACGCCAGGGCGGCCTGTTCTCCGGGATGGCCCACGGGATCCTGCAAATAGGTGCTCATCAGATCGCCGAAGTCGTGGCGCGAGGGGGGATCGGGCGGCAGGGCATCCGCCAGGTTGTCGAGGGGCGAGAGCGTTGTTACGCCATGCTCCTGAGCCCAGTGGGAGCGCGCGTCGAACTCGACCGGCTGCAGCACCGCCATCAGCGGCCGCAGGGGATCGATCTCCTGGGTACCGGCAAGCTCGCGCAGGCTCGCCCACTCCTGGGAGAGATGCGTGAGCCCCAGTTCTTCCAGGCGCAGCGACTCGACGGCCAGACGCCGGTACATGTCGTCTTCGCTGGTCACGTTGCGGGGCGACCACAGCCGTTCCGCAATGGCGGCGGTTCGCGGCCAGATGCGGGAGTCGATGGTCTGCGGATCGACGTATTCGCCCCAGCTGCACGCCTCGCCGCCCAGAATCCGCGCGGCTTCTTCCGGCGTCAGATTGCTGTTTGCGGGCAGGGGATCGACGCGGTAATGCGCCGAGGCCGGCTGCATGTGATCGAGGTAATAGCCCGCCGACAAAATCCCGCTATACCCCTGCTTCGCCCCAGCCGCCAGCGAGTCGAAGCCGCGCCACGACTGCACCATCACATCCTTCGGCAGTCCCGGAGTCAGCACTTCGTCCCACCCAATCATCTTCTTGCCGTGCTTTGTGAGAATGGGTAACAGCCGCTGGTTGAAATAGGCCTGCAGCGCCGCTGTGCCCTTCAGGTTGTGGGCCGCGGCGAAGGCCTGAATCCTGGGGTTGTTCTTCCACTCCACGCCGTTGTTCTCGTCGCCGCCGATGTGCATGTAGGCGTCGGGAAAGATGCCGGCCATCTCTCCGATGAATTTGTCGAGGAATTCGTAGGTGCTCTCTTTCGTCGGATCCATGACCGGATCGAAGACCCCGAACTTACGCTCGATGGAGAACGGTCCCGGCGCGCTGGCCAGCTCCGGATAGCCCACCGCCCACGAGGTGCTGTGTCCCGGCATGTCAAACTCGGGGACGACGCGGATTCCCAGGCCGCGCGCGTACGCGACCACTTCTTTCGCCTGCTCCTGGGTGTAGTACTGCCCGTCCGATCCCATTCCGGTGAGCTTGGGGAAGATTTTGCTCTCGATGCGGAATCCCTGATCGTCGGTGAGATGCCAGTGGAAGACGTTCATTTTCACTTCGGCCATGCCGTCGAGGGTTCGCTCGATCACGCCCAACGGCTCGAAATGCCGGGAGACGTCGATCATCAGCCCGCGCCATTTGAAGCGGGGCGCATCCTGGATCGACACCGCGGGCAGCCAGAACCCACCGCCGCCGGCCTGCACCAGCTGCAGGAAGGTTTCGAGCCCGCGCATTGCGCCCACATCGGTTGCCGCATGCAGATGCACGCTCTGCGGGGTGACCTCCAACGTGTAGGACTCGTCCTCGTCCACGCCCTGCACGGCTTCGCCCGGTCCGTCCACGCTGACGACCAGGGTTCCCGCCGCGCCGGCGGGAGCCGCCTGCACGATCACGCCAGTTTGGTTTTTAAACCGCTGCAGCGCCCACGCCACAGCGGCCTCCAGCCGGTCGTCGTGCGTCTTGTCGAAGCTCACCGAGAAGCCGGGCGCAATGGCCAGACCTCCGGCGCCCACGGTCAGCTGGGCCGGCTGTGGCATCAGCGTATTCACAAAGACCGGTTGTGTCCCGGGTTGCGCCATGGCCGCCCCCGTCATGATCGTCGCCGCCACCATCCCCATCGCACCGCGCCTCAACACACTCACGAACATCGCTGACCTCTCCTCGGCTCCGCGATTCAGCTTACGCAAAACCGCCGCCTCATGGCCAGTACGGCGAGGGGCCGGCGCGAATCTGTTACCTTGTTGCTTCATCTCCACAGGAGCCTCTTCTTCATGCGAATCCAGTTCGCAGGCCTTGTTGCGTCCACGGCGCTCGCCGCTTCTTCGCTCTGCGCGCAATCCGCGCCTGCCTGGACTCCGCCCGATGCCGCGACGAAACAGCTGGCCCTCGGCATCTTCCGCCAGCTGATCGAAATCAACACCACCGACTCGATCGGCAGCGTCTCTGCGGCGTCCAAAGCCATGCAGCAGCGTTTCCTCGACGCGGGCTTTCCCGCCGCGGACATCTACCTGGGCGGGCCCAACGACCGCAAGGAGAACCTCGTGGTCCGCTATCGGGGCAGCGGCGCTCAGCCGCCGATCCTTTTCATCGGTCACGAAGACGTCGTCGAAGCGCGGCGCGAGGACTGGTCAACCGATCCGTTCCAGTTCGTCAGGAAGGACGGCTACTACTACGGACGAGGCACGCAGGACATGAAGGACGCGGACGCCATCCTCGTCACCACGTTCCTCCGTCTTCACGAGGAGGGTTTCAAGCCCGACCGCGATCTCATCCTCGCCCTGACCGCCGACGAAGAAGGGGGCAAGTCGAACGGCGTGGGCTGGCTGCTGAAGAATCATCCCGATCGGGTCAAGGCCGCCTTTGCCTTCAATCCCGATGGCGGGGGAGTCGAACTGGAGAACGGCAAGGCCATCTCCGCCGACGTGGACGCCAGCGAGAAGCTCTATGCCGACTACCAGGTGATGGCGACCAGTCCCGGCGGCCACAGCTCGCTGCCCGTGCCCGACAACGCGATCTACCACATCGCCGATGCGCTCCAGCGCCTGCAGAGCTACACCTTTCCCTTCGAGCTGAACAGCATCACGCGCGCTTACTTTGAAAAGCTCGCCACTCTGGAGCCCGCGTCCACGGCCGCCGATATCCGCGCCATGCTCGGCACGCCGCCCGATCCTGCCGCCATCGCACGTCTCTCGCGTTCGCCGGGGTGGAACTCCACGATGCACACCACGTGCGTGGCCACGCGGCTGCTGGCCGGCCACGCCAACAACGCGCTGCCGCAGATGGCCGAGGCGAACGTGAACTGCCGCATCCTCCCCGGTCATTCGCGGGAAGAGGTTCGCCAGGATCTCATCGGCATCTTCAACGAGCCGAAGGTGACGGTCCGCTACGTGGACGATGGCGGCGGCGTCCACGACACCGCTCCGGCATCGAAGGGTTTGCCGCCGGTCGCGCTCGAGCCCGCCGTGATGCAGCCTCTGGAGAAGCTGGTCGATGTGTATTGGCCGGGAACGCCGGTGGTGGCCGACATGGCGGATGGCGCCTCGGACAGCGTCTATACCAATGCAGCCGGCATCCCCACCTACAACTGGTCGGCCATTGAGCTGGAGACGAACGACGTCCGTGCGCACGGTAAGGACGAGCGTCTGCCGGAGACTTCCTTCTACAAGGGCGTCCAGTTCTGGTACGACTACGTGAAGAGGATCAGCAGGGGCGAATAGCAGGGAGGAAGGCGGCGTCGCGTCAATCGCAGCGACGTTACTTTGTTGGCGCTGTCGTGGCCGGCTGGGTCACGATGCTCACGTTGGTGATGCCGGCCTGTTTCACGGCGTCCATCAGCGTGGCGAAGGCGCCGAAGGTCACGCTCTGGTCGGCGCGCAGGTAGATCACCTGCTTCGAGGGGTCGGCGGTCTGAGCCTTGAGAATGTCCGGCAGATCGTTCAGGTTCACCAGCTTGTCGTTCAGGAAGACCTGCTGATCCTTGTCGATGGTCAGCACCGTGCGCTGCTCGGTGATCTCGCGCACCGTCTTCGTCTTCGGCACGTTGACCTGGATGCCCGACTGCAGCACGGGCGCGGTGAGCATGAAGATCACCAGCAACACCAGCACCACGTCAACCAGGGGCGTGATGTTGATCTCCGCCAGGGCGGTCTGGGTATGGCCACTTCTACTTGTGAAGGCCACGGGCCATCTCCAGCGCGTCCTGATCGGGCTTCAGCGCTGCTTCTTCCATGCTGTTGAGCAGTTCACGGGCAAAGTCGTCCATGCGCGCCGCAAAATCGCGGCAGCGGGCGGTGAACTGGTTGTAGGCGATCACGGCCGGGATGGCCACCAGCAGGCCGGCTGCGGTGGTGATCAGAGCTTCCGCCACACCGGGGGCGACGGCCCGCAGGGTTGCGGTGCCTTCGGTGCCCAGGCCGACGAAGGCCTTCACGATGCCCATCACGGTGCCGAAGAGGCCGACAAACGGGGAAATGCTGCCGATGCTGGCCAGCCACGTCAACCGCTGCTCCATCGCGGTCAGCGACTCGCTGGCCGCAGTGTGTCCGGCACGCTCCAGTGCCGTGATGTTGCGCGGAGGCCCGAACCCGCCGGTCTGCCGGCGATAGGTCTCGTAGACTTCGTCGAAGACGTTCACCAGCGGGCTCGGCTTGAACTGCTCGCTCACGGTGGCGATTTCCTGCAGGCGATTTGCCTTGCGAAATGCTCGCAGGAAGCGGCGGCTCTGGGTGCGGGCCCGGCGGAAGGCCGCCCACTTGCCCAGGATGATCGCCCAGGAGAACAGGCTCCCGATCAAAAGGGCGATCAGCACCGCCATGGCGACCGGTCCGCTGTTCTGGAGCATGGCAACGATGTCGTTGCCGTTGTTCACGGGCGGAGGCGCCACCGGACTGGTGTCCTGAAAGAGAAGGAGCGCGGGGAGAAGACTAATCATTGCTTCACTATCACGTTACCAGAAGCACGATTCTGACGGGGGGTTGCACGCCCCGCGCAGAACCAGTTTCGTTACACCTCGATGCGGGAGAACAGCCAGGCACTGGTGCCGAGAAAAATGGCCGCCAGGCCGGCCAGCAGGCAGAAATCGAGCATGAAGTTGAACTGCCAGCGGAAGCCGAACTGCCAGTTGCCGATCAGCACTCCGCGCAGCCCGTCGATGCCGTAGGCCAGGGGGTCCAGGTGCGTGATCCAGGTGAGGATCGCGCCCAGGTTTTTGAGGGGGAACAGCGCTCCGGAGAGGAAGAACAGGGGCATGACGAGGAAGTTCATCAGCATCTGGAAGCCCTGCATGTCCTTGATCGTCGAGCCGATGGATGATCCCAGGGCGGCGAACACAATCGCAATCATGCCGATGAAGATGCCCGCGGCCGGAATCGCCACCCAGTTGTGTCCCACGCCGTTCTGGTGAAGGGGGCGGAATCCGGCGATGAGGCACACGAGGAGCATCAGCAGCCCCTGCAGGCTGGCCACGGTCGCGCCGCCCAGGGTGCGCCCGAAGATGATCTGGATGCGCGGCACGGGCGCCACCAGGGTCTCTTTGAGGAAACCGAACTGGCGGTCCCAGAGCATGGCCATGCCGGAAAAGATGGAGCTGAAGAGCACCGTCATGCCGATCACTCCCGGGGCGATGAACTGGATATAGCTGCCCGCGCCCGCCTTCGCGAACACCGGCCCGAAGCCGAATCCCAGCGCCAGCAGATACAGGGTTGGCTGCCCCAGGGAGACGATAATCTGCGCCTTCGAGCGAAAATAGCGCTTCAGCTCCCGCAGCCACATGATGTAAATCGCGCCCATGCTTTTTTCCTCCGTCTGTATCGCGCCTTACCGCCGCTGCTGCCACATCTGGGCAAAGCGCCGCATCGCATCCGCAGAATTCGCGGCCTCATCGCGGATCGAAGTCCCGGTCAGCGCAAGGAAGGCGTTCTCCAGCGAATCGGTGGCGGTCTTCGCCTTCAGTTCCGCGGACGTTCCGATCGCGACAATGGCGCCGTGATCCATGACGGCAATCCGGTGCGCCACGCGGTCCGCCTCGTCCATGTAATGGGTGGTCAGGAAGACCGTCGTTTTCTCGCGCTCGTTGAGACCCTTCACGTGGGTCCAGAGCTGGTTGCGGCTCTGCGGGTCGAGGCCCAGCGTGGGCTCGTCGAGAAAGAGAATCTTCGGGGTGTGCAGAAAGCCGCGCGCGATCTCCAGCCGGCGTTTCATGCCGCCGGAGAAGGTCTTGACCAGATCCTTGCGCCGCTCCCAGAGTTCGAAGAGCTTCAGCAGCTGCTCGATCCGTTCCGCGCGCACCTTGTGCGGCACGTGATAGAGAATCCCGTGCAGCTCCATGTTTTCGTACGCGGTCTGTTCGCCGTCCAGGCTTGGATCCTGAAAGACGATGCCGAACCGCTGCCGGGCTTCGCGCTGCTTCTCCCACGGATCGAAGCCATCGAGATGGATCCGGCCGCTGGTCGGGCGCAGCAGGGTGGTCAACATCTTGATGGTCGTCGTTTTGCCGGCGCCGTTCGGCCCGAGAAACGCGAAGATCTCCCCGGAGTCCACCTGAAAGGTAATGTCTTTGACGGCAGTAAAGTCACCAAACGTTTTGGTCAGATTCTCGACACGAATCACGCCCACGCCTCCCTGAGGAACAAAAGTACAGTTGGAGCAATTTGTCTAGTTTGCCAGAAAGGGCACTGTCCGGCTACGAGCCGGGGCCGGTTACCCTATGTCGGCGTCACAGCTATTTCCGCATGGTCGCGTGCGGGGTCCATATCACCTTGCTGTCGGGCTCAATCGCGATCTCCAGGGTTCCCTCCTGTCCGAACCGCAGTTCGGGCCCCTTGACGGTGTGGTCCTTGTGCGCCCCGTCGGTGAAGTCGATGCTCAGCGTGTCCGTACTGAGCGCGTGAAAGCGGTAGCGATAGCTGGCGCCGGCGGCAATGGTCTGCACCCCAAACGTTCCGCCCGGATAATTGACCTCCACCAGCGAAACCGGAGCCGCCTCCTGGTTGACGATGGTGCACGCGATCCACGGCGACTGGCAACCCGCCAGCAGCACCAGTCCCAGCGCCGCACTCGATGCCGCAGCTCGGCTACAACTCCTTCGCCTCATCGGTCCCCAGACTAGCATTCAGCGTGCCCGCCGCGAGCCGTCCTTCCATGGGGTCATCACTTTGTAGCAGGGAACGGCCGTTGCATTCGCCTTCGTGACGTGCAGCAGCTTTCGCTGCGCCAGCCATCGCACCGCGGCCTGGGCCGCGCTTTTCGATACGCCCACCGACTCGGCCATCTCCTGGAAGCTGACCTGCACCTCTTTGCCGGTTCGCGCCTGGGCCGCCGCCAGCCACAGATAGACCAGAAAACTCACCGGCCTGCGGTCGTGTCCGACGAGGTCGCGGAGCAGCACATCGACTACGTAGTCGTCCACCGTCGCCATGCTCTATGCCAACCGATACTATAGCAATGCCTGGACGATTGCGCCCCTTCGCGACCCTCGCTATGCTCCGGAAATCGAGGAGAGGAATCCATGATCAAAGGCATCAAATTCGTCGGCGTCCCCGTCACCGACCAGGACCGCGCTCTGAGGTTCTGGACCGAAGCGGTGGGCATGAAGGTCACCACCGATCAGCCGTTCAACGAGAAGCAGCGCTGGATCGAGCTGAAGGTTCCGGGCGCCGACACCGGCATCGCACTCTTCACGCCGGACGGCCACGAGAGCCGGATCGGCCAGTTCCAGTCCATTTCGTTCTGGTCCGACGACGTCTTCGCGACGGCCGATGCGATGAAGAAGAAGGGCGTGGTCTTCGCTCAGGAACCGAAGAAGGAACACTGGGGCACGTCGGCAGTTTTCAGGGACCCTGACGGAAATATGTATGTGCTGGGGAGCCGGTGAGGGACCTTGCGTCAGCCTGCTCCGATTGACTCTAGCGATGGGGGCAGCCGGGCCAGCAACACGGCCTGCGCATTCCTTCTTTCAGCTCCGAGCACACCCGCTCGACATGCTGCCTTCGGGTCTCCGGCTTCTTCACGGAGGTCACCCAGCAGATCCATTCATTGCGCGCGAGCGGAGTAATGTCCTCCCACCTGGCCTGTGCCGCCGGGTCGGAAACAAGGGCTTTGCGCAAATCCGCCGGCACGCTGTGCACCACGCCGGTGGAGAGCCTTCCGGTCATGCCGTTGCCTACAGAATGGGCTTTCGTTCGAGGGCGCGCGCCGTCAGCACCACGCCGGTATCCCGGGTGTGCAGCGTGATGGGGAAGGCCAGCACGTTCCACACCCAGCGATCGCCCTTGCTGGGCAGGTTGAGCACGCCGCGAAAGGTGCGGTCGATGTAAGTCTCGCGGGTTTCGGCCACGGTGCTCAGAATGTCGGCCCAGTCTGCCGCCAGCGCCGGCATCTCCTCGAACATGTTGCGGCCGGGGAACCAGTCCCGCGGTTTCTCCAGCACGCGCGCGCAGGTTTCGTTCACGTACTGCCAGGTTCCTTCGCCGTCGAGGATCTCCAGCACCACATCGTCGCCCATGGCCATGTTGATGCGCGAATAGAAGAAGTCGCGCGCGTCCACCACGACCGGCTTGCCGCGCCGCTTGGCCTCGAAGGAGCGCAGCGCCGTGACCAGATCGTCGATGGAACTGTAGCCCTTGAGCAGGTGCATGTCTTCCACGCCGCCGAAGCGCCGCTCCAGGGTGGCCGACAGAATGATGATGGGAACCTGGGGATGCCGCTCACGGAGATGCGAGGCTACATCCGTCCCGAATTTCCCCGCGCCCAGGTGGTAGTCCAGCACCGCAATGTCGATCTGGTCGAGCAGCGACTCGGCTTCCTCGACGGTGTTCGCGGTTTCGGTCACGTATCCGTATTTGCGCAGAATGGTGGACCGCAGCAGCAGATTATCGGGATGATCGTCCAGCAGCAGCACCCGAATCGGCTCCGTGGCAGGTTGTACCAGCGAGAGCGAAGCTTCCTGGTCGTTCATGGGCATAAGTATTGTTTTGATGCAGTAGACGGCGGAGGTGCTGTTTTAGCCGCGTGCAAAATTTGTCTGCGTTTTGTACTACTCTACTCTTCGCGCTTACCCTTGCGCTGGAATTGTCGCAGCAACTCCGGTAAGCGGGCGAAGAGCGCGGTTGCGCGCAGCCACTGCTTGTGATCGAAGGCGGGCGAGCCGGCCAGCATCGAGCCGGAGGGGATATCGCCGTGCAGCCCGGCCTGGGCGATCGCCACCACGTTGTCGCCGATGGTGCAGTGCCCGGCGACGCCCACCTGTCCGGCCAGGATCACGCTTTTGCCCACATGCGTCGACCCGGCGAGCCCCACCTGCGCGCAGAGCAGCGTGTTCTCGTCCACCGACGAGCCATGCCCCACCTGGACCAGGTTGTCCACCTTTACGCCATCGCCGATGCGCGTCGCGCCTACGCTGGCACGGTCGATGCAGGCGTTGGCCTGCACTTCGACGCGATCCCCCAGCACGGCCGGTCCCGACTGCGGAATCTTGTGCCAGCGGCCGTGCTCGTCTTTGGCAAAGCCAAAGCCGTCCGATCCCACCACCACGCCGTTCTGCAGCAGCACATCGTCGCCCAGCCGGCAGTTCTCCCGCACCACGGCGTGCGCGTGGGCGAAGAAGCGGTCGCCGATCCGAGCACCGGGGTAAATCACGACATGCGGCAGGATCGTTGCATCGTCGCCGATCGTGACGCCCTCGCCGATGACGGAGTAGGCGCCGATCCGCGGATTCCTGCCGACCTGTGCGGACGGGTGGACCACGGCGGTTGAATGGATTCCGGCCGGCCACACCGGGGGCTGATAGAAAATCTCCACCGCCCGCGCAAAAGCGAGATAAGGATTCTTCAGGCGCAGGGTGACTGCAGGCACGTCGGGAAAATCCGGTGCGACCAGGATGGCGCCCGCCCGCGTCGTCTTTGCCGCCGCCGCGTACTTCGGATTCGCCACGAAGGTGATGTCGCCCGGTTCCGCTTCTTCAATGCCGGCCACGCCGACGATCTCCACGGCGACATCGCCGCGCAGCTCGGCCCCCAGCACTCGCGCCAGCTCTCCTGCCTGCATGCCGCGATTGTAAATCGCCTGAAAACAACCGGATTCCTGGCTTCCGCTTACCCCTGGGGTTTGGAGAACGTCCAAAGGCTGTGGCATCATCGTCCCAGCGCACGTGACGACCCCACAGCCCACCCGATTGCGTAAACAAAGTCCAGCTCTGCGCGCTCTTGCCCTTGGACTGGCGGTCCTGGGCCTCTGTGTCTTTGCGTGGGGGCTGCGCTACAAGCTGTCTCTGTACGATCCGCCGCACCCGGGTTCGCATCCGATGGCGGCCGCCAAGCTCCTGACCGGCAATGAGCGGCGCGCTCTGCCGGCGGTCGAGCCCCGCCTGGTCGCCGACTCCGCTTCGCTGGCTTTCCTCACGGTCTTTGTCTTCGCCGCGGTCGTCTTCAAACAGACCCGCGTGGCTCCGGCCCTGGCCCACTTCCTGCTCAGCCCCGCCGGCCGCCGCATCGTTCCTGTCCGCGTTCCCTGCAGCACATTTTTCACACGCCCCCCGCCCCGTTCCCGTTAAGCTCTCTTCGACGGTGTTGTAGCCGCTGTGTCGCGCCCTGATTGCCGCGCGGCCGGCCCGGCACGCTCCCCCTTCCACCTCCACTGCAGTTGGCCCCGGGGCCCCATCCCAGGAAGGTGTCTTTCCGGATATGAGCAAGCGCTTTTGGATTGCCGTTTTCGCCATGCTTGCCGTCGTCGTGCTCTCGGTTCTCGCCTGGCGCGGCCACCACCGCACGGCCACCGTGGAAGCCGCCCCCGGCCCGCCGGCCGCGGAAGTCGCGGTGGTCCAGCGCGGCAGCATCGCCCAGGTGCTCACGCTCGCCGGGCAATTCCAGCCCTACCAGGTGGTCGACATCCATCCCAAAGTGTCGGGCTTTATCCGCAATATCTATGTCGACATTGGCGACCGCGTCCGCCAGGGGCAGACCCTGGCTGTTCTCGAAGTGCCCGAGCTGAAGGCCCAGCTGCAGGGCACCATCTCCGAGGTCGCGCAAAGCAGCGACGAAATCGTCCGTGCCCAGCACGAAGTCAAGCGCGCCGAGTCCACGCACGCCGCGCTGCACGCCGACTATCAGCGTCTTCTCGACACGTCCAAAGCGCAGCCCGGCCTCGTTGCTCAGCAGGAACTCGATGACGCGCAGGCCAAAGACCTCTCCTCGGCCGCTCAAGTCGATGCGGCCAAAGCCGCACTGGCTGCGGCCCGGAGTGGCATGGAAGTTTCGCGCGCGGACAACGAACGCGTCAGTGCCATCGAAGGTTATACCAAGGTCGTCGCTCCGCTCGATGGGGTCATTGTCTGGCGCTACGCGGACACCGGCGCCCTCATCCAGGCCGGCATCAGCTCCAACAACCAGGATCTGCCCATCGTGAAGCTGGCACAGGTCAACGTGATGCGCCTGCGCCTGCCCGTGCCTGAGGCCTACGTCCGTTACGTGCACATCGGCGATCCGGTGCAGGTCCGCGTGGACGCGCTCAACCGCTCCTTCACCGGCAAAGTCGTTCGCTTCACCCGCGAGCTGAACTTCGAGACGCGCACGATGGAAACCGAAGTCGACGTGGACAACCCGGGGCTGGCCGTCGACTCCGGCATGTACGCCAACGCGCTGATGCGTCTCAACCACGCGGACAATGTGCTGACCGTTCCGATCGGGGCGCTGGTTCTGCGCAACGGCCAGGAACAGGTTTCCGTGCTGGGGGGCGACAATCGTGTCCATACGCGCACGGTCCAGGTGGGGATCCGCGGCAGCGAGCTGGCGGAGATTGAGAGCGGCCTTCGCGCCGGCGAGCAGGTGATCCTCGCTGCCCAGGCAAAATACAGCGACGGCGAAGCCGTCACCCCGGTGGTTCGCAAAACGCCGGCCTCCGAGACCGCTCCGCAATCCGGGGGCGTCATCGACATGAATGGCGAAACTGCCGCGGAGAACGGAGGCGCGCAGTAAATGCCGAAGTTTGCGCTGAAGTTTCCCTATTTCATCCTGATGCTGTGCCTGATGGTCACGATCGTGGGGATCGTGAACCTGTTCAGCATGCCGGTCGATCTCTTCCCCGACATCGACATGCCGGTGGTGGTGGTGGCTACGTTTTACAACGGGATGCCGCCGCAGCAGATCGAAGCGGACATCACCAACACCTTCGAGCGGTTTTTCACACTGGCCGCCAATGTCGATCACAGCGAGTCGCGGTCGCTGACGGGCGTCAGCCTGATCAAGATTTACTTCAAGCCCGGCACCGATCCCAACGCGGCACTCAGCAACATCGCCAACCTGGCCATGGCGGATCTGCGCCGTCTGCCCCCGGGCACACTGCCGCCGGTCGTCCTCGGCCTGACGGCCTCGACGCAGCCTGTTTGTCTGGTGACGCTGGAAGGCAAGGGGCTGAACGAAACCCAGCTCAAGGACTACGCGCAGTTCGAAGTGCGCAACCAGATCTCCAACGTGCAGGGCGCGTCGGTTCCGCAGCCCTACGGCGGCACCTACCGGCAGATTCAGGTTTACGTCGACCCCTTGAAGATGGAGGCGCGCAACCTCAGCCTCAGCGACGTTGTTCACGCCGTCGACAGCTCCAACCTGATCCTGCCCGCCGGCGACGTCCGCATTGGGAACAAGGACTTCAACATTTACGCGAACAGCCAGTTCCCGACGGCGGAGGCGATGAACCAGATGCCGCTCAAATCGGTGGGGAACGGCTCGGTTCTGGTCGCCGACATCGGACACGCGGTCGACGCGGGGGCGCTGCAGTACAACATCGTCCGCATCAACGGCCAGCGCTCCGTCTACGTACCGGTGTTCAAGCAGGGCGGCAACAGCAACACCATCACCATCGTCGACGGCATGAAGCAGGCCATCAAGCACCTGGTCGACATTCCGCCGCAGCTGAAAACCGCGGTCGTGTTCGACCAGTCCGTCTTCGTCAAGCTGGCTCTGCATCAGCTCATCAATGAAGCCGTCATCGGTCTTGTGCTGACGGGCATCATGATTCTGCTTTTCCTGGGCAGCCCGCGTTCCACGATTGCGGTTCTGCTGTCGGTGCCGCTCTCCGCGCTGGCGTGTCTGCTGATGGCCAACCTCATGGGCGGCACCATCAACACCATGATCCTCGGGGGGCTGGCGCTGGCCTTTTCGCGGCTCATCGACAACGGCGTGGTGGTGCTGGAGAACATCTTCCGCTACATGGAACTGGGCGAGCCCACGCGCATCGCCGCGGAAAAAGGCGGCACCGAGGTCTCGCTCGCCGTGCTGGCCGCCACCGTCACCACGTCGATCGTGTTCCTGCCTGTGGTTGGACTGTCCGGCGTCAGCAAGTATCTCTTCACACCCCTGGCTCTCGGCGTGGTGCTTTCCATGTTCGCCTCCTACGCCTTCGCCATGACGGTGATCCCGCTGTTCTGCGCGCTCTTTCTGAAAGAGCATGGCCACGGCGAACGTGACGAGAATACCGGCCAATTCGTCGATCAGGAGCAGCCCAAACCCAAACACCGTTTCGGCCTTCAGTTTGTCGTCACGAAGTTCAACGACTCCTTCCAGCGCATGGTCAACTGGTACGAGGGCCTTGTGCGGCGCTCCCTTCTGCGGCCCGGGTTTACGACCGCGGTCATCTTGGGCGGTTGCGCTGTGCTGCTCGTCGTGACCTTCCCCTTCCTCGGGCAGGCCTACTTCCCGCGGACCGATCCGGGCCAGTTCATCATCAATGTCCGCATGCCTTCGGGCACCCGGCTCGAAGTCAGCAATGACTACATCGCGCGCGTCGAGCAGATCATCCGCGAGGAGGTGAAACCCAAAGACCTCGATATGATCGTCTCCAACATTGGCGTCTATCCCGATCTCTCCGCCATCTTTACCTCCAATGCCTCGATGGATACGGCTTTCGTCCAGACCAGCCTGAAGGAAGGCCATTCCACCAGCAGCTACGTATACATGCGCCGGGTGCAGGAGCGCCTATCCCGTGAGATGCCCGAGCTGACCACGTACTTCCAGGCGGGCGGTCTGATCGACGGCGTCATCAACCAGGGTCTGCCCGCACCGATCGATCTCCAGGTGAGCTCCATGAACATGGAGGGTGCGTACGATCTGGCCGAACAGCTGGCGGCGAAAATCCGAACCTTCCCCAACGTAAGCGCTACGTATATTCCCCAGGACATCAACTACCCCGGCATCCAGCTCAATATCGACCGTGAGAAGGCCTCGCTGATCGGCCTCTCGGCCAAGGACGTGGTCGACAACGTCATCACGGCCATGACCTCCGACGGGATGGTGGCGCCCAGTTACTGGATCGATCCCAAATCCGGCAACAACTATATGGTCACCGTGCAGTACGCGAACCGCTGGATTCAGAACATGTCGATGCAGGACTTCGAGAGCATCCCCCTGCGCGGCACCCATCCGCCCGGGTTCTCTCCGATCGACGTCGGCCGCTACGCCGACGCGCTCCCGGCCGATGAGTGGACCGGCGATCATCGCGCGGGCTACACGCCGCTCAGTTCGGTGGCCGACATCCGGCTGATCAACACGCCGATGGAAGTGGACCACTACCAGATCCGGCGCGTGATCGACGTCTACGTGGCCACCAAATCGGAAGCTCTGGGCAAGACCGGCGACCGCATCCGCAGCCTCATCGCGCACACCAAAACCGACCGCAACACGCGCATCATGCTGCACGGCGCCGTGGTCAGCATGAACGAAGCCTTCAAGGACTTCGGCTTCGGGTTGCTTCTGGCGGTTGTCCTTGTCTACCTCGTCCTCATGGCCCAGTTCACTTCCTTCATCGATCCTTTCATCATCCTGATGGCGATTCCGCCCGGCATCGTCGGCGTGGTCCTGCTGCTGCTGGTTACGGGGGCCACCCTGAACATCATGTCGCTGATGGGCACGATCATGATGACGGGCATCGTCGTCTCGAACTCGATCCTGATCGTCGACTTCTCCAACATTCTGCACAATCAGGGCCTGCCGCTCCTCGACGCCACGGTGGAGGCCTGCAAGATGCGTCTCCGCCCGATTCTCATGACCTCCATGGCAACGCTGCTGGGCATGATCCCCATGGCGATCGGCCTCGAAGCCGGCAGCGAACAGTACGCTCCGCTGGCGCGGGCCGTCATCGGAGGCCTTGGCGTTTCGGTGGTGGTCACCATGTTCCTCGTCCCCGCGGTTTACCTCGCCATTCACTCCCGCCAGGAACGCCGGGACAACGAACGCCACGGAGCCGAAGCATGAGAACGATCCTGACTCCTGTCCTTGCTCTTGCTTTTGTCTCCTGCGGACTTCTCTCGGCGCAGTCTCTTCCTGCCGCTCCGGGGCCGCAGCTGCTCTCCGCGCTGCAGCAGCCGGGCGGCATGCCGGCGCCGGCAGCTTCCACAACTGCGCAAACCGCGGCTCCGGCATCGAATCCCAACCAGCCCACCCTGACGCGCTCCCAGGCCGAAGAGCTCGCCATCCGCGACAATCCGCGCGTGACGGTGGGCAAGCTGATGGCCCTGGCGCAGCATGAAATGACACGTGAGACCCGTGCCGGCGAGCTGCCCACGGCCACCTTCGCCGCCACCGGCGTTCAGGCCGAAGAAGCGGGACGCCTCTCCGCAGGATCGCTCACCGCCTCACGCCTCCTGCAGCACGTGGGCGCGGGGACGAATGTCACGCAGCTCATCTACGACTTCGGACACACGCATAACCTGGTTCTCTCGCGCAAACTGGAAGAGAAGGCCGCCAACTCCAGCGCCCTCGCCACCACGGAGGAGATCGTCCTGGCCACCGATCAGGCTTTCTACAACGCGCTCACCGCGCAGGCGGAGCTGAACGTCGCCAAACAAACCGTCGACGCGCGCCAGACCACCGACAACCAGGTGAGCGCCATGACCCGCAACAAGCTCAAGTCCACCCTCGATCTCAGCTTCGCCGACGTCGATCTCTCCCAGGCCAGGCTGCTGGAGCTCGACGCGCAGAACAACGCCGATTCCGCCATGGCGACCCTCGACGCCGTTCTGGGCCTCGACCACACCGTGCCGTACACCCTGGTGGAAGAGACGGCCGCGCCGGCGCCGCCGCCGCCCTCGGTCGATCCCCTGATCCAGACCGCGCTGCAGCAGCGCCCCGATCTGCTGGCGCTCACCTACGACACCCAGTCCGAGCAGAAGTACGCGCGCGCGGAATTCGATCAGATGCTGCCCAGTTTTTCGGCCGCCGGAACCGTCGGCATCATCCCCGTTCACCCCGGGACCTACTACATCACCAACTGGTGGGGCGCGGTCGGCGGCAACATCGATGTCCCGATCTTCACGGGGTTTCTGTACAACGCCGAGGCAAAGGAGGCGAAGTATCGCGCCCAGGCGGCGTCAGAGAATGCGCGCGATCTGCGCGACCGCATCGTGCGCGACGTGCGCACGTCGTGGCTGCAGGCGAACAACAGCTGGCAGCGCCTGAGCGTGACCGCGCAGCTGGTGCAGGAGGCGGATCTCGCGATGAAGCTGGCCGCCACGCGTTACCAGCTTGGTCTCAGCTCCATCGTCGAGCTGAGCCAGGCGCAGCTGCAGCAGACCACAGCCCAGATCGAGGACACCGCCGCGCGTTACCAGTACCGTCTGGCGCTGTCGACGCTCAACTACGAGACGGGCACGGCGCCGTGAGGGAAGGGAGGCGCGCGTCGGGGGCGGCTCTTCTTGTCTCCCGGCCAGACAAAAGGTCCCGGCGACGATCGCCGGGACCCCGATGTTGATCGCTGTTGCGTTGCTTTACGGCGCTCCGCTGCCCACCGAGCGGCTCTCTGTCTGGTAGTTCAGCGCGCCAGGCGTGGATTGCCCGGGGTACTGCGTATTGACGTGCATCTCCACGATGTTGCCCTGCATTTCCACCGTGTTGCTCACAATGTCGGTGTCGGTCCGGATGATGGTCAGGTAGGGGCTGTTCTGCGATGCCACATACACCTTGCCGATGGGATAGTTGTAGATTGCCCCGATGGCGTGCGGATTGGAGGTCAGCGGGATGGTCTTCTCCACCGTGTAGTTCGTGAGGTTCACGATGGTCACGCTGCCCGGCGTCCCGGCGTTGAGGTCTCCCTGGTTGGCTACGTAGACGCGGCTGCCGTCCTGCAGCACCGCGACCTCTACGGGATGCAGCCCCACGGGCACGGTGGCCAGGACGGTGCCGAAGGTCGAGCTGTCGTTGCCATAGGTGTCGAGGCTGGCGTCGATGATGCTGATGGAGTTGCCGTCGTAGTTGGCCGTGACCAGCACCTGCCCGTTGCGGAAGTAGTCCGCATAGACGGGACCGGCGCCGACGGTGATGGCCGGATGCTGCGCGTCGATGGCGTTGAGCTGCGAGTTGATGACGGTGACCGTCCCGCTGCCGCGGTTCATGATGAACGTCCGCTGCGC
>DATJNE010000085.1:0-37239 GCA_035508305.1 Acidobacteriaceae bacterium
ATGAAAACACTGCGTCACTTCTCTGTGACGGGTCTTGCCGCGCTTCTGCTGGCGGGCTGTTCCAGTACCGGCAGCAATTCCACCCCGCAGCCGGCTGCCACCGCGCAGCCCGTTGCCGCGCCTGAGATCGTTACCGGGAAAACCGCCTTCTGGGAGATGTACAAAACCGCGCACGCGTGGGCCTCGGATGCCGAACCGATCCGTCTCACCATGAAATCGGTTCCGGGATACACCAACAAAGAGGGGAAAGCCGGGATGTGGGAGGCGGTCTTCGCATCACCCAGCCTGAGCAGCTACCGCACCTTCAGCTATGCCATCGTCGATGCCCCGCCGGGCATTTCGAAGGGGGTAGCGGCGGGACTGGCTCTGCCGTGGAGCGGCGTGACCCGCGACGCGATGCCCATTGAGACCGATATGTTCAATGTCGATTCCGATGCGGCCTACGCCGCTGCCGCGGCCGATGCTGCGGAAACGCTGAAGAAGGACCCGAAACTGGAGATCACCGATTTCGAGGTGGGCGACACCTATAAGTTCTCCACGCCCGTCTGGTACATCCTGTGGGGCACGAAGAAAAGCGGTTATGCCGCGATTGTCGATGCCAGCAGCGGCAAGGTCCTGAAAGGCAAGTAAGCGGGGCGCGGCGCGCATGGGCCGGCCCGCCCGATGTTCGGCGTGCCGTCAGGGCGCATCCTCGCGCGTCACGCCGGGCAGAATCCGGACTCTTGCGCGGAAGAGGTGGTAGTCGTCGAAGCGGAAGTGATTCAGCTTCGTCGCGTAGGGTCCCCACGTGCGATAGCCGATCCCGTCCCACTCGGTCCGCGTAGTGATGGAGCGGGTGCGCAGCAGGCTGATGCTTTCGAGCGGGCAGATCCACGTCCTGTCGCCGATGGCGACCGGGCCGTAGGTCACGACGAGTTCGCCACGGTCCACGGGAACGAATCCGTCGAGATCTTCGTCGATCAGCAAACGGAGGACGGCGCCGGTAGCGGGGTCGAGGGTGATTTCTCCGTGATAGGCACTCACCACGGCGAAGCCAATCCTGCCGTCCCCCTCCGGACTGCAACAGCCTCCGGTTTCGGAGTGCGATGCGTCCGCAGGCACGGAATAGCGGAAAACGGCGACGCGCTCTCCGTCTTCGTTTTCCCATCGGCTCCAAATCACTGGAGTGGTGAGGGCTTCCTCGACGGAGCCGAGGACCGGGCCGAAGGTACCATAGGTGCTCAGATCTCCCTTTGCAGCGGCGCGCTGCAGCACTTTCGCATCGACGACCTCGCCGCCGCCGCGGAAGACAACGGTGGTGTGGGAACTGTCCATGATATGGAGGGGCTCGGCCGCGCTGTAGTGTCCGCCTTCCCGGTAAAAGGGAGGAATCTCTTCGTAGTCGACATCGGTTCGCCGGGCAAAGAAGTTGGGGAGACGCGGAATCGTCTGGTGCACATATTGTTTTGCCAGCGCGAGCATCGCCTGCTGCGCCGCAGTGTCCGGAGGCGGGTCGGGAGGAATGCCGGCAGACGGTGGGGCAAGAAAGGCAGAGAGATCGAGCAGCACCGCCAGGGCTTCTCGCGCTTTTTTGCCGCGGACCAAGGCGGTCCAGGCTGCAGCCTGCGTCTTCGTTGCACGCTCTGTCAGGCGCACCTGCCGCAGCTGCCGGGCCAGATCGCTGTCGGGTGTTTCTGCGGCGGTGTGCACGAAGGAATCCAGCTGCGCGACGGTCATCGGCCGGATCGTTGGATCCGGGGTGTCTGTATACCAGGGCTCGTCATAGTAGCCGGTGCTGGCATGTGTGGTGAGCCCGCCATCCTGCAGATGCACCTGCAGCGTATGGTAGTCGTCCACGTGCTGCGCCGGTGTTGGGTCGAACGTGAGGGTGTAAGCCGCGCGCGTGTCGCGGAAGCAGCCCTCGACTTGACTGGCCATGTCGCCGCCGTCGAGAACTTCGCCGCCGCTTTCGACCGTCAGCACTCTTCGATTCAGCTCCAGGATTCCGTGCGCAGCGTCGAGGGGGTTCAGGTCGTTCGGGGAGTTCACCGGATGGAATGCGCTGGCGGGCAAAATGGTTTCGCCACGCGGGGAAGCGCCGGGAGGCGATACGACCTTGTCGCAGAGCCGCATTCGCGCCAGGCGAAACAGGGTCGAGAACCAGACAACCTGATCGAACGCCGCCTGTTGTTCGACTTTGTTATTCACCGGTTCGTTCGGATTCGCGCCGCTGGCCACACCGAACGGCGGCCCGATCCAGAAGAGGACCTTCGGTTCCGGCTCACGACGCGCCACGGCGGCAATGGCGGCGAGAGCGCGCAGGGCGGCTTCCGGCGGGCGCAACCCTGCGAGGTCCTGGCGCATGGCGCCCATCGTGCCGGCGGCATCGATGGCCTGGGAAGGCAGCCAGTTGAGGTCGGAATGCTGCAGGACGGCGTCGCCGCCCCACGGGGTAATGCGGTTGTGGGCCAGATTGGCCGAGAGCGCATTGCCATCGTCGGAAAGCTGTCCGATGCGCCACAGTCCGGTCCCGGTGAGCAGCAGAAGCGAGATGGGCTGGGCAAGATGGCCGTCATGTTCGCGCAGAAACGACGTCAGCTCCTGCCGCTCGAGAGTTTCCGTCTCGGCCGAAAGCCCGAGGGTATCGAGAACCACGATGAGAGCCGGCGAAGGAGCGGCCTCGCCCTCTGTGTAGGGGCGGAACGAGAGAATCTTGACCGGTTGTCCGTTATCGGATACGGCAAACTGGCGGGATTCGAGCCCAATCACCGGCTGGCCGGTTGCGGTCTTTACGACAACATCGAGATGGATGAGACCTTCGGGACCGTGGGCCGTTACGGCCGGGACTCGCGATGCGGAATCCGTCGGTGGAAGGTGGTGCGCCAGCGCCGACGGCGGAGCCAACACGATCGCCAGGCAGCACAGATTTGTTCCCCAGTGCGATGCCATCGCATTTTGCGCGCAGAGGCGCTCGCTCCACTCTACGCCTGCCAGAACGGCGCTCTCATCCCGACAGGGCTGTCAGGTCCAGGCTCTTGACCACGCCGATGAGTGTCTGCCATGATCCGGTGCATCCCCCAGGGCCCAGTTCTGAGTATGGCGTCTCGCGCTCCCGCCGAAGTTGTTCCGCGGTACCCGCAGGAGAACTTCTATGACTCGTTCGGCATGGATGGGCAGAGGGATTCTTTGCCCTGTGCTTTCGCTCACGCTTGTGGCGCCTCTTGCGGCGCAGCAGTGGCGACCGCCGACCACAATGAAAAAACTGCCCAATGGGCTGACGGTCGTGGTCTCAGAGGATCATTCGGCTCCGACGTTCGGCGTGTGTGTGAGCTATCGCATCGGCTTTCGCCTGGAGCCGGAGGGCCGGACCGGATTTGCTCACCTGTTCGAGCACCTGATGTTCGAAGGCACACCGAATGCGCCCAAAGGCGTGCTGGACCAGGTGATCGAAGGCGGCGGCGGGATCAACAACGGCGACACCCGTTACGACTACACCGAATACATCGAGACGGCGCCCGTCTCGGCTCTGGATCCGGTGCTCTGGATCGAGGCCGATCGCATGAAGACGCTGGATTTCTCAGTGAAGAATCTCGACAACCAGCGCAATGTCGTGGAGGAGGAAGTGCGCGTCAACGTGCTGAATCGTCCTTACGGGCTCTTCTTTGCCATCGACCTGCCTGGGAAGGCGTTCGACACCTATCCCAATGCGCATAACTTCTATGGCGACTTTAAGGATCTGGACGCGGCCCATCGAGGACGTGCAGAAGTTTTATCAGGCGTACTACACGCCCAACAACGCGGTGCTCGCCGTCGTCGGCGACGTGAATTCCGATGCAGTGTTCGCCAAGGTCGAAAAGTACTTTGCCGCCATTCCCTCGCGCCCCACGCCGCCGCATGGTCCCCTGGAAGAACCACCGCAGAAGGCGGAACGGCGCTCGAGCGAGAGCGATGCACTGGCGAGGGTGCCGGCGCTTGCCATCGGCTATCACATGCCTCCGCGGCATTCTCCCGATGCGCTGGCCGGAGCGGTTGCCGGAGAACTGCTGCACAACGGGCAGGCTTCGCTTCTTTACCAGACGCTGGTGAAGGACAAGCAGGTGGCTCTGGAAGTGGATGGCGGAGTGAACTGGCCGCTGGGAACGCCGTGCGAGTACAACGGCCCAACGCTGATGACCTCGTTTGTCGTCTATCCGCCGAATGTGAGCGAGGACCAGGTGTTGGCGGCCTACGATGCAGCGGTTCAGAATCTGGCCACGAAGGGTCCCAGCCAGGCGGATGTCGACCGCATTGTCGCCAAGATGCGATCCGACTGGTACGGCAATCTCGAGATTCCGATCTCGCGCGCGTCGGCTCTCTCCCACGCCGTGTTGTATGACGGCAACTTCGATTCGGTTTATGCGTTGCCGGATGAGCTGAGGAAAATCACACCGGAGCAGGTGCGTGCTTTCGCGGCGAAGTATCTGGTGAGCACCAATCGCACCATCATCAACCGGACGCCGTCTGGCGGCGGCGCGCAGTCGACCGGAGGCGGACAATGAAAATTGCACACTCTCTTTGCGCGATCCTGGCTCTTGTACCGGTTGCTGCCGCGCAGAAACTCACTCCGCTGCCGAAAGACCTTCCGCCGTATGCGGCTGAAAAGCCGTTCGCCGCTCCCGACGTGAAGGCGGTCAAGCTCGACAACGGGCTCACCGTCTGGCTGGTTGCGGAGCCGGGATTTCCGCAAATCGCGCTCGATCTGGCGGTCGAGGGCGGGTATGGAGCGGATCCCGCCGATCGCCCCGGCATTTCGCAGTTGCTGGCCGATACGCTTTCGCAGGGAACCGCCACGCGAAGCGCGAAACAGATTGCGCAGGAGGTTCAGGCCGCGGGCGGCGATCTGCAGGCCACGCCGCACGCCGACTTCATCGAAGTTTCGCTTACGGTGCTCTCCGACAAGGCCGAGCCGGGTCTCGCGGTTTTCTCCGACGTAGCGCAACATGCCACCTTTGCCGATGATGAAGTCAGCCTGGCGAAGCGGAATGCCGCCGACCAGTTGCGACAGCAGGAGTCTGAACCATCGTTTCTGGCCACGCGCGCGGCGGCCCGCGTCCTCTTCGGCGACCATCCGTATCACGTCACGGCGCCGACGCTGGGCTGCATCAACGCGACCACCCCGGGCGATCTGCGCAGTCTTTTCATGCAGCGCTTCCGGCCAGACCAGGCTCTGCTGATCGCTGTCGGCGATTTTCAAGCCGCTCCCATGCTGGATCTGATCCGTTCGCAATTCGGGCAATGGAAAGCGCCGGATGCGGCGCCTCTGGCGCCTGTGCCTCCGCCATCCTCTGACCCGAAGCGCGCCATCTTCATCGTGCCCCGTCCCGGATCAGTGCAGACGACGCTGGAGTTTGCCGCCTTTGGTCCGCTGCGCACCGATCCTGACTTTGAAGCGGCTCAGGTGGCGAACGCGATTTACGGAGGCATGTTCAGCTCGCACCTGATCCAGAATATTCGCGAAGAGAAGGGGTATACGTACTCGCCGTTCGCAGTTCTGCGCACCTACCGTGCGGCCGGAGTGATGACAACCCGCGCCGACGTGCGCAACGCGGTCACCGCTCCCATCCTGAACGAAATCATCTATGAGCTGAATCGTACGGTGACGACGGAACCTGCGGACGAGGAGCTGGCGGCTGCGCGGCGATACCTGGTGGGGCTGGAGGCTATTCAGCTGCAGTCGCGGGGCGCGGTTGTCAACGAACTGGCCGGCATCTGGGCCGACGGTTTACCGCCGGAAGAGATCGGCGCCTATGGGAAGAAAGTCGCTGCCACGACCGCGGCAGAAGTCGACGCAGCGGCGCGGAAATATTTCCCGGCGTCGCGTGCGGCGATCATTGCGGTGGGCGAAGAGAAGGTCATCCGCGAGGCGCTTGCGCCGTTTGCCCTGCCGATGGAGACGGTGCAATAGCAAGGCTTTCGGAAGACGGTAACTCGGGCAGTTGGGTGATCCCTCGCGGCCCGGGTCGGTCCCGATCGTACTGCGCTCAGTTGCTTTCGAAGGGAATGTCGGCGTTGCGCAGGCCCAGCTTTGCGCCGATGGAGTAGCCGATCATGGCAACGGCCGGCCAGGTGGCGATGAAGCGGCCCTGTCCGTCGAGCAGGCCGCTGTCGGCATTCAGGCTGAGGAAGGTCAGCCACAGCTTGTCCGTTGCGCCGCAGTGGTAGCAGGCGAGGGGACCGGTGGGCATATCGAGGACGTGCAGGCCCCAGACCATCCACCAGATGAGTCCGAGCATCCACGGCAGGGTGGCGCTCTCGGTGGGGTGGAGCTTGGTGAAGGCGAATCCGGCCACCAGGGGCACCAGGAACGACACGATGAGAGTGACCAGGGGCGGCACAAACGATGGATGAAACAGCGTGATTGCGCCCAGCGCCAGTCCCCAGGCGATCAGGCACAGAACCAGATGAAAGAAGAACCACAGCGCCTGGTACAGGACCCGGGTTTCCTGGGGTCCCAGGCTCTCCACCGGCCGAGAGTTCATTCACCGCACTCCCATCGCATCTGTTTCTCAGACTAACGCGGTCGCGCCCAGGTTGCAGTGCCGGCGCACCGTTTTCTGGTAACTCATTACAATCGTTTCATGCTTCTCGAGGGTATTTTCCCGGCGATTACCACGCCGTTCTATCCGGACGGCCGCCTTTACCTGCGCAAGCTGGAACACAACGTGGAACGCTACTCGCGTACACCCTGTGCGGGCCTGACCGTTCTCGGCTCGACGGGCGAGGCGGTGATGCTGGGCGACGACGAGACGCGCGACGTCCTGCGCCATGTTGCCAACGCCGCCGCGCCGGCCAAGGTGCTGCTGGCCGGAGTGGCGCGGGAGAGCCTGACCGAGACGTTGCGTCTGGCCGAATATGCCGCCGAGCATCAATACGACGCCGTTCTGGTGCGCACGCCGAGTTATTACGCGCCTTCCTATGGGTTGAACGCAGGCGCCGCGCCGATGCTCACCTACTACCGCGCGATTGCGGATCGTTCCGCACTGCCGGTGGTTCTGTACAGCATTCCGCGCTTCACGAATGTGGAGTTGCCGCTGGACGCCGTGGCGGAGCTGGCTCAGCATCCGAACATCATCGGGATTAAGGACTCGTCGGGCTCCCTGGAGCGGATCCAGGCGCTGATTGCCGCCACGCGCAACGTCCCCCGGCGGAGCGTTCTGGTCACGCCGGTCTTTACCGCCCTGACCGGCCGCATGATGATGGCCGACGCGCAGGCGGCCGTGATGCCTGACTTTGTCTCCGCCGATGTTCTGGGAGGGCCGCCGGTGATGGTCGCGCCGCCGATGGTGAAAACGATGCGCAAAAAGGAAGTCGGATTCCAGGTGCTGTCCGGGTCAGCCGAGACACTGCTCTCCGCGCTGGAAACCGGCGCTTCCGGGGCCGTGCTGGCGTTCGCTTCTGCCGCGCCGCAGGCCTGCCAGGAGGTCTATACGGCCTGGAAGGAGAACGACCCGGTGGTCGCTCGCGAAAAGCAGCGGCGGCTGGTGGAAGCCGCGCGCGTCGTAGCCAGCAAATACAGCATCCCCGGCCTCAAGCATGCGTGCGATCTGAACGGCTACTATGGCGGCGTCCCGCGGATTCCGCTGCTGCCGCTCACCGCCGATCAGCAGGCGGAAGTCGCTGCTGCGATGACCGATCTGCGTAATTGAGATTTGACCGCGGCCGCCCCTGCAGGCGAAGATTCCTGGGAATGCTCCTCAAGCAGTACTACCTGGGTTGTCTGGCGCACGCGTCGTACCTTCTCGGGGATGAAGTCACCGGGACGGCGATTGTCGTGGATCCGCAGCGCGATATCGCGCAGTACCTGGCGGATGCGGCGGAGCGGAATTTGACCATTCGCCACGTCTTCCTGACACACTTCCACGCCGACTTTGTCGCCGGTCATCTCGAGTTGCGCGACCGCTGCGGCGCAATGATTCACCTGGGCGCTCGGGCAAAAGCCGAGTATCGCTTTGTGGCGATGGGTACCGGCGATGCGATCGATCTACCCGGCCTTCGTCTCGAGGTGCTGGAGACGCCGGGCCATACCATTGAATCCATCTGCCTCCTGGTTGTTGACAAGCAGCGCGATCCGGCGCGGCCCTGTGCGGTTCTGACGGGCGATACCCTGTTCATCGGCGACGTGGGCCGGCCTGACCTGCGCGCCTCGCTGGGCTGGACGGCCGCGGAACTGGGCGCGCATCTGTATGACTCGCTCCGCGAGCAGTTGCTGCCGCTGCCGGACGAGACACTGATTTACCCGGCGCACGGCGCGGGCTCGTTGTGCGGGAAGAACATTTCCAAAGAGACGGTGTCGACGATGGGGGAGCAGCGGCGCTTCAATTATGCGCTGCAGGCCATGACCCGCGAGCAGTTCATCGCGCTGGTCAGCGCCGATCAGCCGGATGCGCCGCCCTACTTCACGTGGGACGCGGTGCTGAATACGCGCGAGCGCACGACCCTGGAGACCAACTTGCAGCAGGTGCTGCAGCCGCTGGGGCTCGACACGTTTCTGGCTCTGGCGCACGATGGCGCACAGCTGCTCGACGTACGCCATCCTGACGAGCACGCCGCCGGGCACTGCGCGGGTTCGATCAACATTGGGCTCGACGGACAGTATGCGACGTGGGCGGGCACGGTGCTCGATCCGGACCGGGACATCCTCCTCATCGCCGGGCCGGGCCGTGAGCACGAAGCCGCGCTCCGTCTGGGCCGCATCGGTTTCGACCGGGTGCGCGGCTATCTCGACCGGGGCATGGAAGCGCTGACCGGCCGCCCGGACCTGCTGGCATGGACGCACCGCTCCAGCGCTCCCGAGTTGGCCGCGCTGCTCGTGGCCGCAGAGCCACCTCTGCTGATCGACGTGCGCACGCCGCATGAGTGGTCAGCGCGGCACATCGACGGCAGCCTCAATTTGCCGCTCACCCGGCTTCGCGATCACTTTGCGGAGATCCCGCGCGATCGCGCGATTGCGGTGCATTGCGCCGGAGGATATCGCTCTTCGATCGCGGCCAGTCTTCTGCAGCAGCAGGGGATCACGAACCTGGTGGAAGTTGCCGGCGGCCTGGCGGCGTGGGACGCAGCGGCCCTGCCCGTAAGGGTTGGCGCCCCTGCCTGAGCCGGGCAGGAAAGCCACGCGCAACGTCCCTGTGCGATAATCGCTCGACCTGCTGACATCGGGCTGAACATCGTATTCCCGCCGAGGCTATTCTCATGTCGCAATTTGCCCCGCCGGTCCTTACCCTGGAAGTCGAACGCTGTCCTGACGGCGTCGCCGTGGTTCATTGTCACGGCAAGCTGGTCGCGGGTGTGACCGAGGTTCTGCTCAGCGGGGTTCGCCCGCTGTTGGTCGACTGCAGGCGCGTCGTTCTCGATCTCTCCGATCTGAAGCACACCGACAGCATGGGTCTGGGCGCCCTGGTGCGCCTTTATGTGTCGGCGAAGTCCTCCGGTTGCAGCCTCGAGCTGACACATCTGAGCCAGCAGATTCGCAACCTGCTGGGACTGACGCATCTCCTCGACGTCTTCGTCGTGATCGGGGAAAATCGCGTCCGGATGATGTGACCTTGCCGCTGCTCCCGTAGCGAAGCAACAAATAGCAGCGCAGTCATCTTGACAATCGCGTTCGAGCGCGGAAGGATACCGATGCTTCCCACGGGCATTTTCTCCAGCGCTTTCCTTTCCGTTCCGCTTCTGTCGGAAGCCGGCCTAAGTTCCCCCGCTTCGCGAAAAGTAAGCAGCGTTCGTCGCCCGAGAGCGCGGGCGCTCTGAATCACCGACGTCTCCGCCAGCCGGACTGCTGAAAAATAACGGCTTCGATCGCACGGAATGGGCTTGCGGAGGCTCCGCCCCAGGGAGGGCCATCCACGATGAAAGTCCGCACGTTTGTTTCGATTTCCCTGTCCGTGTTCTTCGCGGCGTCGGCAGCGATTGCCGCTGCGCAGGACTCCGCGTTGCCGCCGCCACCCAAAGTCCTGGTCATCCAGCGCGAGTACCTGAAGCCGGGCAAAGCGGGCAACGTCCATGTGGAGTCGGAGGCCAACTTCATCAAGGCCGAGAACGACGCGAAGTGGCCAACGCATTACATTGCCATGGACTCGATGTCCGGCCCTACCCGCGCACTCTTCATGTTTGCCTACGATTCGTTTGAAGCCTACGGCAAGGACCAGGAGGCTCAGAATGCCAACGCTTCCCTCGCCGCTGCCATCGATGCCGCTTCTCTGAACGATGGTGAACTGCTCACCCGCTACGACAGCAATACCATGGTCTACCAGCCCGACATGAGCCTGCACGATCGCGTCGACGTTCCCCACCAGCGCTACTGGGAGTTCACGGTCTTCCGCATCAAGCAGGGACACGAGAAGGACTGGCACGACCTCGTGAAGATCTATACCGACGGTTTTGCGAATATGCCCGACCGGCACTGGGCCGTCTATCAAAGCCAGTACGGGGAGGACAACGGCAATGAATACGTTGTGATCAATCCGATGCGAACGCTGGCTGAAGTGGATAAGGGGATGACCAGCGGTGACTCGTTCATGGCAGCGCAGGGACCCGATGGCATGAAGCGGATCGAAGAGCTGGCTTCGGCCTGCATCGAGTCGAGTCAGAGCAATCTGTTCGTGGTGAACGCAAAGGAGAGCTATACCGATCCAGCCTGGGCAACGGCCGCACCGGAGATCTACGGTCAGCCGCAGTAAGCCGGTTTTGGGCGATTTCCTCCCGGATCGCGCTCGGGCCAGGCGCGATCCGCGGGGGTTCGCGTAATCCACGGCGGTCACTTTTTTGCCAGATTCCCTTGGTGTCAAGGGCTGACACTCTCAGGGGATTCCGACCTGTCTTCGGCCAGGTCTAGTCTTCCCCGGTTATGGTCTACACAGCAGGGCAGCAAGTCCGCGTGATCCACGGCGGAGCCATGGGCCGGGTTTTCCTCAAACTTCCCCTTCGCGATGTTTACCTGGTGCAGTTTCCCGGTTTTCCGGTGGTGGAGAAAATCTACAACGGCTGCGATCTGGAGCCGGCAAGCGCCGCCGCCTCGGTGCCGGAGGAAGAGCTGCATCACGTCTGAGGCCGTCGCCACCCGCAAATGCAGAAGGGGAGGCCGCAGCCTCCCCGGCGCGCAGCATTTCGGGGTCAGGCTGCGCGGGCTTCCATATTGACGGTCTCGGCCAGCGAGTTCAGTTTCGCATCGGCCGCTTTCTCTTCCTGAAGAGTTTGTTCCAGGAGATGCACCACATTCTTCTCTCCCAGGAGGTTGGCGAACGTACGCGCCGAACCATAGGCTGAGATTTCGTAGTGTTCGACGCGCTGGGCTTCGGCGATCAGTCCGGCATCGAGCGTGGCCGGATCTCCTCCGTCTTTGATCCGCTGATCGGTCTCGGTGATCAGCCCTTTCATCCCCTCGCACATCTTTCCCTTCGGGTTCTCGTGGAGCTGTTGAAACGCCTGTTCGAGGCGCGTCACCTGGCCTTCGGTTTCCTTCAGGTGATGTTCGATCGCCTTTTTCAGCTCGGGCCGCGACGAGGTCTTTGCGACCTTCGGGAGGGCCTGGGTCAGCTGGGTTTCTGCGGAATAGAGATCGCGCAGCTCGTCGACCAGCAGTTCTCTGAGGTTCTGCACTTTCATCGGGATTCTCCTTGGCTTGAAGTGAGGGTGAGTGCCGGCCCGCGCGAGACAGAAGAGGGCCAGGATGGCTCGCCTCTGCGCCGGCTCTGTTTCAGTGGGATGCTCTTGTGAACGGAAGAGTTACTATCGCCGTCTGCCGGCCGCGCCGATGGGTACACGCACGAGGATCGCGTCGCCGCCGAGCATGTGTTCGAGGGAAAGGCTCATGCTTCCGCGCAGGTGGATGAGGCTGGCGATGAAACCGACGGGAAACAGGAATCCGAGCGCCACAAAGAAGGAACGCCGCCAGCGGTAGGTCTTTCCCGTGCGCATCATCAGGGAAAAAGCCCCGTCATGAAAAGGATGACCACGATGGCGGCGATGTGGCGGTTCAGGCCCGGCGACTGCAGCGTGGGGGTGAACAGGAGCAGGGCCCAGAGCGCCATGGGCAGAGTCAGCAGCATCGACCGCCCCAGGCTGCGGAAGGGTGCGGGAGGTCGTTTCGGGCGCGTCATCGCTGCACTAGCCATAGATCGCCTTCTCGATCAGGAGCGAAGCTCCGGCAAATCCGTACCAGCAGGCCAGCAGGACGGCCACCATGCGTGCAAATGTGAGGAACTGCGGCGAGCGTCGCACGGCCGCCAGGGAGAGAAAGGGCATGAACCACACCGCCGTTCCCGCAAAGAAGAGCGCAAAGAAGAAGAGCGCGTCGGCCAGGGTACGCATCTGTGCTGCCCGCACACCCGCTGCGAGGAACGGCGGGCAAAGATTGATCCCCGTTAGGAACCCGAGGGTGAGCGCTCCGGAGGCGCGCGGCCGCGGAATTGTGGGAGATGCGGGGCCAATCTGGACCAGCGCCTGCGGTGCTCCCGCCAGAGCGCAGTGCGCATTCGGTCGCGCCGCCGCGTAGACGAGCAGACCGCCTGCGAGCAGCACCTGCACGGCGCCGTAGAGCCAGGTGCGGTCGCTCCAGGTGCGCGTCAGCGCTTCGCCGGCCGTCCAGATCACCGACGCAAAGAGCAGGTATCCGGCAAGGCGCGCCGCCAGGAAGATCGACATTTGCCGGGCATGGACGCGCACGCCCCGGGGCTGCACCAGCATCCACGGCAGCACGACCGGGCCGCACGACGCAAGGCATACAGGCCCGGCGGCGAGTCCGAGCAGCAGGGCTTCGGCGGCGCTGGCCGGGATGGAAGAGACCGCCATTGCGGCGGATCGTACTCTGAAACCTCAGCCGGGACAGTGACCGCCGTCACGCTGAGCGCAACTCGTCTTGTCCATGGGGCCATTTGGCCACTCAGCCGTCTGTTATGATGGCGCGTTTGTCGGGGAAGAAGGGACCTGGCGATGCGGAGACGGTTATCCGCGCTGTTGCTGCTGGCGGTTCTGCCCATGGGCTGGGCGCAGGTCGTTGCCCGCCAGCGCTTCGCGGCGGCCATCAGCCGGGCGCGGACTCTGGAAGCCGGCGCGACGGCCAGCGACGTTCCGCACCATATCCATTACGACCTGAAGCTCTACAGCCACAAAGGCCGGCGCACCAAAGGAACCTGGGATATCTGGCGCGATCCGCTCCACTTTACGCGCACCGATATCGTCGCCGGCGACTTTCATTACACGCACATCGACGATCTGGTCCGTCACGTTCTGTGGCGGCACTTTAACACGCTGATGCCGCTGAAGGTATACGACCTGCGGCAGAATTACCTCGAGCCGAATTACGCGGTGACGCTGTTCTCGTCGAACGATCCGGAGTACTTCGTCTACTTTGAGCAGGTGCAGGGATCGCCTTTTGATTGCACGCACGAGATGGTGCAGACGCGTATCTGCTTCGATCCTCTGGCGCACGTCCTGGCCTTTGCCCAGATGTTCAACCAGACGGTCACCTGGGAAGACTGGCAGCCGCTCGGCACGCACGCGATCCCGCAGCGCTTTCGCATTTACGATGCAGGACGCATCATGGTCGAGGCTTCAGGGCACGCGGAGATCGTGAACAACTTTCCGGCCGGACTCTTCACAGTCCCGCCGGATGAGCCCGACATGGGCGAGCCGGAAGAGGATGGCACGACGCCGCACCAGCTGGTCAGTTCCCGGAAGGTTCATCTTGATCCGCTCTACGGCAATGTGCTGGTGAAGGTCGAGGTCGACGCCGAGGGCAAGGTTCACAAAGTCGACCTGATCGATGCCGATGACGACGATCTGATTCGCGATTCGGTCAAATTCGCAAAGCACCTGGTGTTCGTTCCGCAGATCACGAACGGCGTGCCCACGGCCTTCGACCAGTACATTTATCTGCGCTACAACGTCGGCGTGGATCAGAAATGAGGCGGGCTACTGTGCCCGTTCCTCTACGCGGAGGGTCTCATCGGCTTTCAGATAGCCCTTGCGCCGGAACCAGTCCTCCATTGCGGGGCGCAGGCGATCCAGGGGCACGCGCCATCCGGCCTCAAGGACGCCGTCGCCGGCGGGGAGCGTGTCGTCGAAGATCGCATCGTTGGTGAAGTTGCGCATGGCGAAGTTGTCGATCCACGCCACGGGGCAGGGAACTGCCTCGCCGGCTGCCGTAATGCGTTTGACCTGGAGTCTGCGCACCCACATAAGAACGAGCGTACAGGGTTCAGGTTTCAGCGTTCAGAAAAGGGGGTTCGCCGCCGCGCCAAAACCTCAGTAGCCTTTGCTGTGCAGCACGAACACCACAACCGAGGCCACGATGCAGTAAATACCGAAGATGTACCAGCGCCCGCGCTCCAGCCAGGCGCTGAGCCATTTGAGCGCCAGCAGCCCGGCGAGGAAGGAAAAAAGCATCCCCAGCAGACTCGGCGCTGCGGCATGCGCGAAGCCGCTGGTATCGGCATGATGGAGGCGCAGAACTTCGCGCCCGATGGCCAGCGGCGTGATGATAACCGCGAGCGCAAAGCTGAACGACTCGACCTTGCGCTTGCGGATGCGCTGCAGCATGCCGACGGAAATGGTCGCGCCGGAGCGCGAGAATCCGCGAAAGGGGAGGCAGAGTCCCTGAACGGCTCCAATGACGGCGGACTGCCCGAAACCGATCTCGGGCGCTTCCTGGGCGTCCGGCGCGCGCCCTTCCTTCAACCCGGCAATCAGGATCAGGATGCCGGCGGCGAGCAGGGCCGGCGCCACAATCTCGAGGTGGCCGAACAGATCTTCGATCTGGGCTTTGGGTGCGCCTTTAAAAAGCGTGTGCTCGATGATCTTGATGATCGCTTCGCCGACGATGCCCGTACACACGGTGGCGATGAGTGCCTGCCACACGAAGCGCTTGGTCGCCTCTCCGTCGGAGAAGAAGGTCTCCTTCCACTGCTTCCAGAAGTAGACGATCACGGCAAACATCGTGCCCGTATGGAGCATGACGAGGAGCAGCGTCATGGCGGGCGCCGCGGGGTCCATTCCCATGAGCTTTTCCGCCACGACCACGTGCGCGGAACTCGAAACCGGCAGCAGCTCCGCCAGGCCCTGGATCACAGCCAGCACAATCACCTTAAGAAGAGACATGGAGTGATTCTACGGGGCAGGGTTCCGAGACCCTGAGGAATTCTCCCGCTACGCCGGCCATTGCCAGACTGCCTATTGGTAATTTGAATCGCGTCCCGAGCGGCCAGTATCATGGCTTTGGTTACGCGATTGAGCAGAGAAGAGCGGAGGCAACCAGGCCGCCTGCTCCCGGAGGGCCCTGCGACCCTCCGGCGGAGACAAGACTTCCACAACCAGGAGACGAAGACGATGCGAATCGGTGTGCTGACGGGCGGCGGAGACTGCCCGGGACTGAATGCAGTCATTCATGCTGTGGTGAAGAAAGGAATCACCCATTACGGCGACGAGTTCATTGGATTCCTGGAGGGGTGGCGCGGGGTGCTGGACAACGCCACGGTGCCCCTGACCCTGCAGAAGGTCGACGGCATTCTCGACAAGGGCGGTACGATCCTGCGGACCTCGCGCACGAACGTGCGGAAGATCGAGGGCGGGGTCGAGAAGTGCGTGCAGGTGCTGAAGGCGAACAAGCTCGACGCGCTGATCGCGATTGGCGGCGACGACACGCAGTCGGTGACCAACGCGCTGATCCAGGCCGGCGTACCGGGAGTCGGCGTGCCGAAGACCATCGACAACGACCTGAACGGGACAGACGTTTGCTTCGGCTTCGACACGGCCGTGATGATCGCGACGGAGGCGGTGGATCGGCTGCACACCACGGCGGAGTCGCATAACCGCGTGATCGTGTGCGAAGTGATGGGACGCGACGCGGGCTGGATTGCGCTGACGGCGGGGGTGGCCGGCGGGGCTCACGTCGTGCTGGTTCCGGAGAAACCCATCGACCTCGACCATGTTTGCGCCATCCTGAGGTACAACCACGACCACGGCAAGAAGTACGGCATCGTCGTGGTAGCCGAAGGCGCGAAGCTGCCAGACACCGGAACGCAGGCGACCAAGGGCACCAGGGTCGACTCCTTCGGACACGCGCGGCTGAGCGGGATCGGCGAGGCGCTGGCGGAAGAGATCGAGAAGAAGACCGGGTACGAGACGCGCTCTGTGAACCTGGGCCACACGCAGCGCGGCGGAACGCCGACGGCCTACGACCGGATGCTGGCGACGCGCTACGGGCTGGCGGCGATCGATCTGGTGCACCAGGGGAAGTTCGGGCGGCTGGTGGTGCTGCATGGCACGAAGATCGAGGACATTCCGCTGGCCGAGGCGATCGCGAAAAACCGGACCGTGGACGACAGCTTTCTCGAGATCGTCAGGGCTTTGGAGCCGAAGCTTTAATTTACGAGCCCCATCTCATTCATTCTTTATAGGTTGAATGAGGTGGGGTTCTCACTCAAATACCCCGCCAAATCGGGATTTCTTTCCGGCTCCGGACTATGGTACAAAGAGCGTGCCTCAATGCTCTGGAGGATTCCGTGAAAGCCCCGCTCGACCAGCCTGAGATTCGCGAAGTCATGGATATCCGCCAGGCCGCTCACTATCTGGGAATCAGCGCGGACAGCCTGTATCGGTACGCGTCCTCGGGGTTCATTCCCGCCTTTCGCCTCGGCAATCGCTGGCGGTTCCGCAAATCGCGCCTCGACGAGTGGATGGATCGCCGGTCGGGGGTTGAGGAACAAGCCGCGACGCCGAAGCTGGTCTCTTCCCGCAAGAAGCCGGTTCGCTCGACCCGGGTGCTGACCCGCTCCGTCCGGACGGGATCGTAGCCGCAGGGCCCCGGGGATCGGCCTTCCGTGATCGGTCCATCCTGGAAAAGAGTCGGTACAGGAGCCTTCATTCTGGTGGCATGCGCGGGGATGACGGCCGCGGGTGCGCTCTCGCAGACTCATCCTGACCAGAACCGGCAGCCGGTGATGCCGTCGCATCTGCCGGATCCGCTGCGATTTGCCGACGGAACCCCGGTGGCCACGCCGGCGCAGTGGCCGAAGCGGAGGAAGGAACTGCTGGACCAGCTGACCGAGCAGATGTACGGTCGGATGCCGGGGCGGCCGTCGGCGATGCGGTTTCAGGTGTATGACGTCGACCGGCATGCCCTCGGAGGGAAGGCGACGCGCGAACAGATTGCGATTCTCCTGCGCGGGCGGGCAGACGGGCCGCGGATGGACCTGCTGGTGTATGTGCCCAATGCCGTCCAGCGTCCTCCCGTGATCCTGGGGCTGAACTTCTGGGGCAACGAGACGGTCGAGGGCGATCCGGGCATTCGCCTCTCGGATCGATGGGTCGAGTCCTCGGCTGGGTCGCTGATGGATTTATCGTGCGTCCGCAATAACCGCGCCACCGAGGCCTGCCGTGGCATCGACGCAGGACGCTGGCCGGTGGAGAAAATCCTGGATGCGGGCTATGCGCTGGCGAGTGCGTATCGCGGCGATGTGGATCCGGACCGAAAGGATGGATACGAAGATAGTATTCGCAGCGCCTGGCCGGAACTGGCGACGGGCGGAGACAACTTCTCGACGATTGCGGCGTGGGCGTGGGCGATGAGCCGCGCGCTGGATTACCTGGAGCAGGATCGGCTGGTCGATGGAGGTCGCGTGGTTGTGTTTGGATGGTCGCGGTTAGGCAAGGCTGCGATCTGGGCGGGCGCGACCGATCCACGATTTGCGGCCGTGATCAGCAACGAGTCGGGAGCAGGCGGGGCAAAGGTGTTCCACGATGTGCACGGGGAAACGGTCGAGCTGCTGAACACGAGGTTCCCCTACTGGTTTTGTGCGAATTTCCGGCAGTACAACGGGCGCGACGCGCAGCTGCCGTTCGACCAGAATGAGACGCTGGCCCTGATTGCGCCTCGGCCGCTCTATATCGCGAGCGCGATCCAGGACGACAACGCCGATCCACAGGGCGAGTTCCTGGGGGCGCTGGCGGTCACGCGGGTGTATCGGTTCCTGGGAAGCACGGGGCTGCCGGCCACGGTATGGCCGGCGGTCGACCACCCGGTGCTGGGCAGGGTGAGCTATCACGTGCGCAGCGGCGGGCACAGCGTGACGGACTTCGACTGGGAACAGTATCTGCGCTTCTGCAACCGGTTCGTGAAAGCTGAAGTGCACTCCGGGCGAGGCGAGTAGCTTCGGGTCGATCTGGTCCCGCCGCGGAAGAAACCGGGTGCCGCGCCTTCTAAACCTCCACTTTTTTCGCTGCCCGTTTTGTTGGGACGGCCTCCGGCGCAGGCGGTGCCCCGGGCGTCGTGCTCTCGAGGTCCTGGGCGGACTGGGCCGCGGTCAGGTGACGCTCCATGACGGAGCGCGCCTCGGCGGGATTGCGGGAGCGAATAGCGCGATAGATCTCGCGGTGCAGGTCGGCCGACTCCTTGAGGTCGCGCGAGCGCTCGGCGGTTTTGCGCCGCTCGTCGTAGAGGGCCGAGGTAATGGTTTCCATGACCGCAGCGAGGATGGGGTTGCCGGAGGCCTGGGCGATGACGCGATGGAAGCGCACATCGTGGATGAGGTACTCCATGGCATCGTCGACGGTGGCGTACATCTCGGCAACCTCTTCCGAGAGCGCCGCGAAATGCTGTTCGCGCCCGCGTTCTGCGGCCAAAGCCGCCAGTTCGCTCTCGAGAATGCGTCGCGCCTCGAACATCTGCCAGGACTGGAAGCCGTGCAACGCACCGAGCAGGCTGAGCGACGATTTCCCCAGCTCGGGGGGGCCATTGGCGACGAAGGTGCCCACGCCGTGGCGAACGTTCATGACTCCCATGGCGGCGAGATAGCCGATGCCGGTGCGGAGGCTGGCGCGGCTGATGTGCAGCTTGCGGGCAAACTCGCGCTCGGGCGGAATGCGGTCTCCGGGCTGCAAATCTCCGGTTTCGATCATGCTGCGGATGTGGTTGACCACCCGCATGGTCATGTGGGTATCGGATTTTGGCATCGATTCCTCGCCTGGGCCGGGGCGCTGCGCGCCGTCTGTCCCTCGCTCCGAGATTTACAGTACGTTACGCCGCATTTGTTGGAGGATCCAACACGACCGCTGCAGTTTTTCGCACGTACCGGTGTATTCTAGTGGTCGGACCTCTCCAGGACAATCCTTTTCCTGCCGGTCCAGGAGGTCAACCAGCCGATGTCCACCGGCGCCGTGACTCTGCTCCATGATGATCGCCTCTTTCCGGCCGACGCCACGACCCGCACGATTGCTCGCCGGCTGTATGCGGAAGTCCGCGACCTGCCTTTGATTTGCCCGCACGGGCACACACAGGCGTCCTGGTTCGCGACGAACGAGCCGTTCCCCGACCCGGCCAAACTGTTCGTCCAGCCCGATCATTACATCTTCCGCATGCTTTACAGCCAGGGCATTTCGCTGGAAGACCTGGAGATCGGAGCCGGCGATCTGAAGGATCCACGAAGGGTGTGGCGAATCTTTGCGGAAAACTACTATCTGTTTCGCGGGACGCCGACGCGGATGTGGCTGGACTATGCTTTCCATGAGCTGTTCGGGCTGGAGGAGCGGCTGTCGGGAGCGACCGCCGATCTTTATTACGACGTGATCTCGGAGAGGCTGCGCACGCCGGAGTTCCGCCCGCGGGCGCTGTACGAGCGATTCCATGTCGAGGTGCTGGCCACGACGGACTCGCCGCTGGATCCGCTGGCCAGCCACCAGGCGATTCGCAACTCCGCCTGGAAGGCGCGGATTATTCCGGCCTTTCGGCCCGACTCGGTGGTGGATCCGGATTTCACCGGCTTCCACGACAACGTCGCCGAACTCGGCGCGATCACCGGCGAAGACACCGGCACGTGGAAGGGCTATCTGCGCGCGCTGGAGAAATCGCGCGCTCGGTTCAGGGCGCTCGGTTGTACTTCGACCGACCACGGGCATCCGACGGCGCTGACCGCCGATCTGCCGGAGGGCGAAGCTGCGGCCCTGTTCGATGCCGTCCGTCTGGGCCGCGCGGACAAACTCCAGGTGGGCCTGTTTCGCGGCCAAATGCTGACCGAGATGGCGCGCATGAGCGTCGAGGACGGCCTGGTGATGCAGTTGCACCCAGGGGCCTTCCGGAACCATAACCGCAAAATCTACGAGCGCTACGGCCGCGACGTGGGCGCGGACATCCCGGTTGCGACCGATTACGTGCACGCGCTGCATCCGCTCCTCAACCGCTTCGGCAACGAGAAGAATTTCACGCTGATTCTGTTTACCCTCGATGAGACGACGTACACCCGGGAACTGGCGCCGCTGGCGGGGCATTATCCGTGCCTGCGTCTGGGGCCGCCGTGGTGGTTCCACGACAGTCCGGAAGGCATGCTGCGCTTCCGCGAGCAGGTGACCGAGACGGCCGGTTTCTATAACACGGTCGGCTTCAACGACGACACGCGCGCCTTTCTGTCGATTCCGGCGCGGCACGACGTCGCGCGGCGGATCGACTGCGTCTGGCTGGCGCGCCTCGTGGCAGAATATCGACTCGATGAAGATGAAGCGGTCGAAGTGGCCCACGATCTCGCCTACAATCTGGTGCGGAAAGCTTACAAGCTGTAGAAGGAGCCCGCAGCCAGGCGTCAGCGGTGGGGAAATCCGGGGCTTTCCAGCAGGGCCGGCGCCGGAACTGGAACGGGGTAGTGGAGATTGCATGGCGGCGCGCGGCACGACATCGGACTCGTTTTTTGGCACCCTCGGTTCCGGGAACCGTGTATCGCATCAGCGCTGGGTGATCTGCGGCTTCCTGTTCCTGGCTACGGTCATTGCCTACGTCGACCGCGGCGTCATCGGCTACCTCGAGAAGTTCCTCGAGCACATCATCCCCGGGCTCAACAGCGTCACCTACGGCTACATTACGGCCACCTGGACATTCGCCTACGCCATCGGTATGGGCGTGGCCGGCGGCCTGACGGACAAGCTGGGAACGCGCAGGGCATTTGCCATCGCCATCGGACTGTGGAGCATCGCGGCGATGCTGCCGGGCGCGGCGTTTTCCGTTCTCTCGCTGGGCGTCGCGATGTTTCTCATCGGCCTCGGCGAGGCAGCCAACTTCCCGGCGTGCATCAAGGCCGTGGCGGAGTGGTTTCCCAAACGGGAACGCGCTCTGGCGACGGGAATCTTCAACTCTGGCGCGAATATCGGGAATATTGTGGTGCCGCTGATTGTGCCGACACTGGTGGCGCTGGTCACCTGGCGGGGCGCGTTCGTGGTCACCGGCGCCACAGGCCTCGTCTGGCTGGCTGCGTGGCTGCTCTATTACCGCCGTCCCGAAGAGCATCGCAGCGTGTCCCAGGCGGAGCTGCAGCTGATTCTCAGCGATCCGGTGGAGAAGAAGGAAAGGGTTCCGTGGAGCCGCGTGTTTCCGCGGAAGGAAACCTGGGCCTTCGCCATCGGCAAGTTTCTCACCGACCCGATCTGGTGGTTCTATCTTTTCTGGCTGCCGCGGTATCTGCAGTCGACCTTTGGGCTCAGCCTGGAACAAAACCGCCTGCCGCTCGTCGTTGTGTACGGCGTTTCAACGGTGGGCAGCATCGGGGGAGGATGGATTTCTTCCGGTCTGCTGCGGGCGGGCAAGAGCACGAACGTCTCGCGCAAGACCGCCATGCTGGTTTGCGCCCTGTGCGTACTGCCGGTCTTCGCCGCGCCCTATATTCATCACCTCTGGGTGGTGGTGGGCCTTGTGGGTCTGGCGGCCGCGGCGCATCAGGGGTGGTCGGCCAATCTTTTCACACTGCCGTCGGATATGTTTCCCAAAGCGGCGGTGGCCAGTGTGATCGGGATCGGCGGCATGGCGGGAGCCAGTGGCGGGGTCCTGTTGCAACTGGCAACCGGATACATTGTGAAATTGACCAACAGCTATGTGCCGCTCTTTGTGATCGCGTGCATCGCTTACCTGCTGGCGCTCGTCATCATTCATGGGATCACGCCCAGGCTGGCTCCGGCGCAGCTGGAATCGTGAGGAAGGAGGGAGCCGAGCATGAGTCTTTATTGCAGCGTTGGCAGCACCGCGACGGATCTCTCCGACGCGCAGCTGAACGACCTGCTGGGGAAAGCTCTGGACAAGCTGGGGCCGCGGAAGCGGGTGCTGGTGATTCCTCCGGATATTACGCGGCTGCATTCGCGTTCCGGGGAGCTGACGCGCTGCGCGTGGAAATACTACGGGGAGCATCTGGCGGCGGTCCTGCCGGCGCTCGGCACGCACGCGGCGATGTCGCCGGAGCAGCTGACGCGGATGTTCGGCGAGGTTCCTCAGTCCCTCTTCCACGTGCATAACTGGCGGACCGACGTCGAGACCATCGGCGAGGTTCCGGCATCGTTCCTTGAGGAGCAGTCGGAAGGCAGGCTGCACTACTCCTGGCTGGCGCAGATTAATCGGCTGCTGCTGGAGGGGGATTTCGATCTGATTCTGTCGGTGGGCCAGGTGGTGCCGCACGAAGTAATCGGCATGGCCAATTACAACAAAAATGTCCTGATCGGGACCGGTGGCCGCGAAGGCATCAATCGCAGTCACTATCTCGGGGCGGTCTACGGCATGGAGCGCATCATGGGCCGCGCGGACAATCCGGTGCGGCGGGTGCTGAACTACGCGGCAGACCGATTCCTGAAAAATCTGCCGATCGTTTATGTCCAGACGGTGGTGGGCCGCGCGGCGCATGGCGGCCTGGCGACGCGCGGGCTCTATATCGGCGACGATGTGGAATGCTTTACGCGCGCCGCGGAGCTGAGCCTGCAGGTGAATTTCGAAATGCTGGACAGGCCGCTGCGCAAAGCCGTGGTGTATCTGGACCCCCATGAGTTTCACAGCACCTGGCTGGGCAACAAGGCGGTGTATCGCACGCGCATGGCGCTGGCCGACGGCGCGGAGCTGATCATTCTGGCGCCGGCGGTGAAGGAGTTTGGGGAGGATCGCACGATCGACGCGCTGATTCGCAAATATGGATACCACGGCACGCCGGCGACCCTCGATGCGGTGGCGAAGAACCCGGATTTGGCCGCCGACCTGAGCGCGGCGGCGCATCTGATCCACGGATCCTCGGAGGGACGGTTCACCATTACCTGGTGCCCTGGGCATCTCACTCGCGAGGAAGTGGAAGGAGTGGGATTCAACTATGGCGCGCTGGACGACGCGATGCGGCGCTACGATCCGGCGAAGTTGCAGCACGGATTCAATGTTGTCGACGGCGAAGAGGTCTTCTTTGTGGCGAACCCTGGCCTGGGCCTCTGGGCTTACCGCGACCGATTCAAAAACTGAGGTGTTTTTATGACGACCCACACGCTCGAACTCGGCAAGTTCTCCATCGGCGTGGGCGACCGTTTCGCCCATCAGGGCAAAGCGCAGCTCCAGGCGTGCATTGAGGCCGGACGGGCCGGCGTGGAAGTGATTCCGGTCTGGAACAAATCGAACCGCGAACACAACATTATTGGGTCGGAGCCGGCGCAGACGCGCACGGCCGCCGATGCCGCGGTGCAGACGCTGCACTGGACCAGGCCGTACTTCTGCGATGCGGATCACATCAACCTGACGACGGTGGATCGTTTCCTGGCGCCGTCGGACTTTTTCACCATCGACGTGGCCGACTACATCGGGAAGCCCGCCGAAGCCGGCGCCATTGATGCCTTTGTGCAGCGGCGATCGTCGCTGGCCGGGTCGCTGCGCCTTGAAGGGGTGAGCGAGCCGATTCATCTTACGCCGCAGTTGCTGCAAGCGACAGCGGCGAAGTTCCTCTTCGCCGTGCAGGAGGCGGGCAAGGTTTATCGCCACATCGAAGCGGCGAAGGGGAAGGGAAAATTCATCCCTGAGGTTTCCATGGACGAGACAGACGCCGCGCAGACGCCGGCGGAGTTGCTGATCATTCTCGCCGCGATCGCCGATGAGGGGATTCCGATTCAGACCATCGCGCCAAAGTTTACCGGCCGGTTCAACAAGGGCGTGGATTATGTGGGCGATGTCGATCAGTTCCGGCGCGAGATTCTTCTCGACGTTGCGGCGATTGCCTGGGCGACGAAGAATCTGGGGTTGCCGAAGAACCTGAAGCTGAGCGTGCACTCGGGCAGCGACAAATTCTCAATTTACCCGGCGATTCACGAGGCGACCCAGCACTCGGGCGTGCACCTGAAGACGGCGGGCACAACGTGGCTGGAGGAGATGATCGGGCTGGCGGAAGCGGGAGGAGACGGGCTCGGCCTCGCGAAGGAAATTTACGCGCAGGCGTACGACCATCGCGAGGAGCTGTGCGCGCCGTATGCGTCGGTGATCGACATCGATCCGGCGAAGCTGCCCTCGCCGACGAAGGTGGCGCAGTGGACTTCGGCGCAGTTCACGTCGGCGCTGCGCCATGACCCGCATTCGCCGCTGTACAACCCGAGTCTGCGGCAGTTGCTGCACGTCGGCTTCAAGATCGCCGCGAAGATGGGGAACCGGTATTTGCGGCTGCTGGAGTCCAACGAGAAAGTGATCGCCAAAAACGTGACTGAGAATCTTTATGACCGGCATATCGCGCCGGTGTTCCTGGGCAAACCTTCGCCGGTTGCAGTGCTGGCGCACGCGGAGGCGAAATGACAATCCCCGCTCTGCAGCTCCACGGCAAAACTGCCGTCGTCGTCGGTGGAACTTCCGGAATCGGCCGTGCCATTTCGCTGGGACTGGCCGAATCCGGGGCCGACGTCGTCGCGTCGGCACGACGCCAGGAGCAGGTGGACGAAACCGCCGGAGCGATCGAAGCCATCGGCCGCAGGACGCTGCGCCTGACCTGCGATACGCAGGATCGCGGCTCGCTGCAGCGGCTGCTCGACGAATCGGTGAAGACCTTTGGCAAAGTCGACATCCTCGTCAACTCCGCAGGCAAGATCAGGCGCGCCCCAACGCTCACCTTTCCTGAGGAGGAGTGGCGGGACATCATCGACACGAACCTGACGGGCACGCTGGGCGCCTGCCAGATTTTCGGGGCGCACATGCTGGAGCGCGGCTACGGCCGGATCATCAACATTGCTTCGCTCAACTCGTTTGTGGCGCTGGCGGAAGTCGCGGCCTATGCGGCCAGCAAGGCGGCGGTCGCGTCGCTGACGCGGTCGCTGGCGGTGGAGTGGTCGAAAAAGGGCGTGCTGGTCAATGCCATCGCTCCGGGAGTTTTTCGCACAGCGCTGAACGCCGATCTGCTGGACAACACGCCGCGGGGCAAGGAGCTGCTGATGCGCACGCCGATGAACCGTTTCGGCAAGACGGAAGAGGTGGTGGGGGCGGCGATCTACCTGGCGTCGGATGCGGCGTCGTTCGTGACGGGCCAGGTGCTGGTCATCGATGGAGGATTTTTGGCCAGCGGGGTGAATCAGTAGGGCCGGTACGGAGGCCGCAGCCGTAGGCAGGAGTGAGGAGCTAGGAGGGAATTTCCGCTGCGCCCCTGTCATACTGGTAACAGGCTCGCGTCCCCATGTCTCTCAACAACACCATTGCCGTGGCCATGTCCGGTGGAGTCGACTCGTCGACCGTTGCGGCGATGCTACGCGCGGAGGGTTACGACCTGGTCGGGTTGACCCTGCAGCTGTGGAATCAGCGACGCATGGCCGGCAAGGACGGCATGCCGGAGCAGGTGACCGGCCGCTGCTGCTCCCTCGACGATGTGTATGACGCGCGTCGGGTGGCTGAGGCGCTCGACATTCCGTACTACGTGGTCAACGAACAGGAGCGCTTCGAGGACGACGTGGTGCGGCCGTTTGTGCGCGAGTACCTGAACGGGCGGACGCCGATTCCATGCTCGCTGTGCAACAACCACATCAAGTTCGATCAGTTGCTGGTGCGCGCGCGGCAGATTGGCGCCGACCGTATCGCCACGGGCCACTACGCGCGCAATGAGTACGATCCCGCGCGGGGACGCTGGATTCTTTCCCGGCCAGTGGACGAGTCAAAGGACCAGACGTATTTTCTCTTCGGTCTGACGCAGGAGCAGCTGGCGCGCACGCTCTTCCCGCTGGGGAGTTATCGCAAGCCGCAGGTGCGGGCGCTGGCGGCGCAGCACGGGCTGGCGGTTGCGATCAAGCCCGACTCGCAGGAGATCTGCTTCATTCCCGGCGGGGACTATAAGAAGTTCATCCACGCGTACCTGAACGAGCAGGGCGAGCAGATTCCGGATACCGCGGGCGAGCTGGTGTCGACATCGGGCGAGGTGATCGGGCAGCACGGAGGCATCCACAACTTCACGATCGGGCAGCGCAAGGGACTCGGAGTTGCCAGTCCTGATCCGCTCTACGTGATCCAGATCGATCATGATTCGCACCGGGTGACGGTTGGCTCCGACGCCGAGGCGACCACGCAGACGCTGCGGGCGCGCGAGCTGAACTGGATCGCGATTGCTTCCCTGAACGGCGAAATGCGGGTGCGCGCGAAGATCCGGCACCGGCATGAGCCGGCCGGGGCGACGATTCGGATGGCAGGTCCGGATGAAGTTGAAGCCGTCTTCGACGAGCCGCAGCGGGCGGTCACTCCGGGGCAGGCGGCGGTTTTCTACGACGGCGACGAAGTGGTGGGCGGCGGCTGGATCGGCTAGCGGTGCACCCTCTGTTAGGCTGGCAGCCATGCGTCCCCAGCCTTTGATCTGCGTCACGGATGTCGAAGCCAGCAGCCGGTGGTATCAGCGCCTGCTCGGCTGCCACGGGGCCCACGGCGGCCGGCAGTACGAGCAGCTGGTGCGGGAGGGCCGGCTGATCCTGCAGCTGCACAGCTTTGAAGTCGAGCACCACCACGGGCGCATCGGCGACCCCGCCGACCGGCCTTATGGGAATGGTGTGCTGCTGTGGTTTGAGGCGGATGATTTCGATGCGGTGATGCAGCGCGCTGCGGACATGAATGTCGAGATCGTGCTGCCGCGTCATCGCAATCCCCCCGACGATCCGGGAGGCGGGCCCAATCACTGGGAATGCTGGATGCGCGATCCGGACGGGTACACCGTGGTGGTCGCGAGCCCTTACGGGACAGCCGACGGGACCTGGAAGCCAGGGCCGGACCTGTTCGTCTGAGTCGTGCCCGTCTGTGGTTTCTCGTCCACCGGGCTCAGCTGATTTCGGCTCAACTGATTTCGATGATGTTCTCCGTTTTGGCGGCCTGGGCAAGCGCGCGCTCGGCGAGCTGGCTGGCAATGGCATAGAACTGCGCCGCGTGGGGCGCGTCTGCGCCGGCGAGGGCGATGGGCATCCCCGTGTCGCCGCCGTGGCGGATTTCCGGCACCAGCTCGACGGATCCGAGGAAGGGGATGTTGAACTGCTTCGCCGTTCGCTCGGCGCCTCCCCGGGAAAAAATGTCGATCTCGTGATGGCAGTGCGGGCAGGTGAAGTGCGACATATTTTCGACGATGCCCAGGACTTCGACATTGACCTGGTGAAACATCTCGAGGGCTTTGCGCGCATCCTGCAGGGAGACGTCGGAGGGGGTGGAGACGACAATGGCGCCGGTGAGGGGAACGGTCTGCACCAGGGAGATGACGACATCGCCGGTGCCGGGGGGGAGATCGACGAGCAGGATGTCCAGCTCGCCCCATTCGACCTGCTGGAGGAACTGCCGAATGATCTGGTGGAGCATGGGGCCGCGCATAACGAGCGGCTTGTCGCCAGGAGAAATAAAGCCGACGGAGATGACTTTGATGCCATGGGCAAGGTTGGGCTGGATCTGATTGTTGGGCAGCACCGTGGGCTGGCGCGTGGTCCCAAGCATGAGCGGGACATTGGGGCCGTAGATGTCGGCGTCGATGAGGCCCGTGCGGTAGCCGAGATTGCCGAGAGCGATGGCGAGGTTGACGGCGAGAGTGGTTTTGCCGACGCCGCCTTTGCCGGATCCGACAGCAACGATGCATTTGACGCCGGGCAGGGCAGTGGGCGGCGGCGGGGCGGTGTGATGAGCCATGAGTACAGGTTACAGGTTGCGGGGGGCGCAGAGGCGGCATCGCTCTCTCCTGTAGTCTGGAGGTAGAGGTGACAGGCGCATGGATTTGAATGGCCCCGCGCTGCCGGCGCGCACGGTGGCACAGTCGCAGTCGGAGATGACCGAGCTGATTCTGCCCAACGACACGAACACGCTGGGCAATCTGCTGGGCGGGCGGCTGATGAATTTTATCGACCTGGTGGGGGCGATGGCAGCGTATCGGCACGCGCGCAGCCACGTGGTGACGGCTTCGATGGAGCACATCGATTTCATCGCGCCGGTGCACGTGGGCGATTTGCTGATCCTGAAATCCTCGGTGAACCGCGCATTCAGGACGTCGATGGAAGTGGGCGCGAAGGTGTGGGTGGAGAATACCATCGCGGGAATTCACCATCATGTGGCGTCGGCCTATCTCACCTTTGTGGCCATCGACTCCCAGGGACGCCGCGTGCCGGTTCCTCCCCTGGTGACGGAGACGGAGGACGAGAAGCGGCGCTGCGAAGAAGCGGGACGGCGGCGCGAGATACGCGAGGCCGAGGCGCGGCGAAGGCGGATCCCGAAATTCGAGCCGGCAAAAATCTGAACGCGGCTATTCGCCGTTCAGGTTTTTGGATTCCTCTTTGGTGAGGATGCGAATCTGCGCACCGAAGCGGCGATAGTTGCGGAACTCGAACTCGTTGAGAACCGCCTGGTGCTTGCCTTCGCGCAGGCTGACAGCGCCCCGGATGGGCAACAGGTAGTCGTGGCTGTTGATCGTGATCCAGCCGTAATCGACGGAGATGCTGGAGGCGTGTACCTGGAGATTGTCGGGGATGTCGTCGGCGTCGATGGAAATGCGGCGTACGCTGCGCGTTGCCGTGTCGAGGTAGACGAGGCCGTGGAAGGGGACCGTGTGCTGGCGGTTATTCAGGCCGGTGAGGTCGAAGGCGGAGTTGGCCTGTGCGACCTGGAAGGCGAAAACCTGAACGGGCTGGCCGTCGAGGACGTCGGATTCTTTCCAGGTGAAAGCCGCTTTCGCGGACGGGGCGAAGACCAGCTGGAACATGCCGCCGAATTCACCGACCGAGTGGGCGAAGTCGAGCTGATCCGCATCGACGCTGCTGGGCTGGCCGTTGAGCTCGAGGGTGGTGCGCGTCTCGCGATGATCGACGTAGCGCATCAGCTGGACCAGGGTGTCCTTGTGATGCCAGTCGCCATTGCCGCCGCTGTCGACGGAGTGATCCGTGATCTCCATGCAGAAGAAATTCGGCAGCGAGTCCGACCATGCGAGAGCGCGCTGGCGCGCGCCTTCGACAATATCGTGCACTTCCGTCTCGGAGGGCGCCGGGACCGGGTTCGTGGGGCTGGCGATGGCGAAGCGGCTGTTGGAGACAGCGGCGTTCGCGGCGAGGCGCGCGTCGGCGGAGTGATCGCCGGTGTCGGCTGTAGCGGTGAATGAGGCGGCCGGTGCGTTGGAGGCGGCGATGGTGCCTTCGACGGAGAAGCCGGCGGTGCTTGACGCCGTTTGACCGTCCTGGGTGAGCACGGCTTTTACCTGATAATTACCGGGCGGGAAGACACGGCCCTGGATGGTGCCGAGGTAGGGGATGGCATTCCCTGAATCAGAAACCTTGCCGAGTTCCAGGGGCATTGCGCCCAGAAGCTCGCGATTGCGAATGATCTGCATTTCAAGCTGCGGCTGAGCCACGGCGCCGGGGAGGGGATGCACCATGAAAAAGACGGAGAGACTGCGGGTGTTCTCCGGCAGCTCGCTGCTGAGATTGGGGACGATGCGGCCGTTGCGGTAGCGCATGGGCTCGAATGTCGAGGTTTCGTCCTGGTGGAGGGGCTCCACTTCGCGCACCAGGGCGATGTCGCTGAGAGAGGGTCCCCGCGCGGGCGGCTCGATGGTGAAGGTGGAGCGTTCGGCGCCGGCCTTTCCGCTGAAGTGGTCGAGAACCGCCGTTTCGAGCGTGTAGGTGCCGGGCTGCGCGGAGAAATGGCGCTGCATCGTTATCGCCTGGTCGGGCGTGTTGCGCAGCATGTCGGGCGTTTCGTGGAGGGGAACGTCGTCACTGAAGCGCTGCAGCACGTCGCCCTTCTGATTCTTGATGACCGCCATGATCGTCAGATGGACGGAGGAGAGGTGCGTCGTAGCGTCCTCGTGAGACTGAAGCTCGGAGACAGGGACCTGGACGGTGAGAGCGCCGGTATTGCCGTCCGGCAGCTCACCGAGATGAAGGACCGAAGCCTGGAAGGGAAGCGCCGTGGGGAGCGTGGAACCGGCGAGGATGTTCAGCATGGGGACTTCGAAGGGGCGGATCCCGGAGCCATCTTCAGGCGGGATGGCGAAGTAGCCGGCGCGCGTGCGGAGGACAAGATTCTTGCGCAGGGGATGGACAACGATGGGGCGGAACTGGCCGTTGTAGGCCTTAATGTTGGGGGTGTAGGAGGCTTCGTAATACGAAGTCAGGTCTTCCTGGAGCTGGCGGAGAGGTTTCTTCAGGCTGGCGCCGGCACGGATGTAGATGCCGCCGGTGCCGGAAGCGAGGCTGCCGAGCGGACTCTGCAACTCGTCCATGGAGTCGAACTCCATGCTGGTCATGTTCTGCGCGGCGTCGAGGAGCTGTCCCGGCGGCGGACCAGAGGCTCCCTGGCCGTAGCCGTTGGTGGCGAGGGACTGAGCCGAGGTAAAGGCGCCGGCGGGGTTCGCGGAGGCCATCGCGATTGCGCCCATCATGCGGTCCCCCACCTGGGCGTCCATGGCGACGGTGTCGATGGCACAGACGGTGACCCCGGCGCGATTCGCCTGGCCGACGATGGAACGGATGGTATCGCGCGTGTCGGAATTCGCGTTGAGGCCCTCGGCAAAATAGAAGATCAGTTTGCGTCCGGTGATCTGGCGCTGCGTGCGCGTGAGGGCGAGGATCGCGGAGAGCGACGGGTAGGCGTGCTGATCTTCGAGGATGCGCTGTGACTCGTCGAGGCCGGAGAGGATGAGCTGAGCGTGCGCGCGATCGGAGGCATCGACGGTGAGGGCATCGCTCTGCGCGACAGAGATAAGATCCTTTTCCTGGGGGCTCAGGCCGGCGCTGGGATCCGGAGCCGGGGAGGTAGTCGCGGTCAGGACGGCCTTATCGATCACGTCGCGGCTGCTCGTGAACGGCTGAATGAGGCGCAGGCGCCCGTTCATCTGCAGGACAGCGTAGTAGTAACCCTTCTCCGGGATCACTTTGAGGATCTTCCCGGCGATATTGCGCGCCGCTTTGGCGGGGCCCGGATCGAGGCGGTCGAAGACGAAGGTGACGATGTGCTGCGCCTGGGACTCGCCCGTGACGAGATGGAAATCGGAAAGGGTCACAGGCGTGCCGTTATCGGTGATCGCGAAGTCGGAAGGCTTGAGGTTGGTGATGAGCTTGTTGCTTTTGGTCCGCGCCACCAGGTCGAGGGACACTTCGTCGACCGTGGTCGTGATGGAAGGAGCCTGCGAAGGCGATGCCGGCTGCGCCGGAGGCGCGGCCTGAGCCAGAAGGGTGGCCGAGGATACCGAGGACAGAAGGACAACGATCAGGAGCGGACGCTGAGCCAGGCGGGCCGCCGCTCGGAGCTGTGACATTGCAGATACTCCCTGAAGGCGGACAAGCGTCGTCCGTTGTTGAAGCGGCGCTAACATGGCGCTCCCGTGGGTGCCTCCACAATACGCTGGCGCAGCAGGGGGCTCAACAGAAAACAGAGGAGTTGCCAGAGAGGTGTGCTGCAGGTCACACCGCGTGTCGGCCGGGTTCCGATTTGGCTTGGCGGAGGGACCCGGGCGATCATGGAGAGTCAGCCGCGTGGGTCAGGGGGAACATGGATAAAGTTGCTGGATTGAAGGAGATTCTGGAACAGGATCCGAAGAACGCCTTCGCGCGGTATGGGCTGGCCATGGAGTACGCGGGCCGGGGCGAAACGGAGGCCGCGCTCGGCCAGTTTGCGCAGTTACTGCTGGATCATCCGGACTATACGGCGGGGTACTTTATGGCGGCGCAGACGCTGGCAAAGGCAAGGCGCAATGGGGAGGCAAAGCAGAAGCTGGCCGAGGGCCTGGAGAGCGCGCGGCGGACGGGCAATCAGCATGCGGCGCGGGAGATGCAGGCGATGCTGGACGACCTGGAGATGGCGGAGTGAGAACGCTCGCGAATTGCGACGCCCCAGGCCGTCCGCAATTGCTGAGGTTCGGGAGGTCCGTTCGACTGCGTCCGGCTCCGGGAGCCGGACATCGCTCAGGATGACATTCGCTGAATTGTGCAAGACGGGGAATCGGGACGCGGGCATAATGGCAGGATCATGAGAATCCCCCTGTTCCCCCTCAACCTGGTGCTCTTTCCAGGGGCGGCGCTGCCGCTGCATATCTTCGAGGATCGATACAAGGAGATGACGGCGGAGTGCCTGGAGGAGAAAAAGGCCTTCGGGGTGGTGCGCGCCGACGGCGAGCAGATGTCGATCGTGGGATGCACGGCGAGGATCGTGCGCGTGGTGCAGCGCTACGACGACGGGCGGATGGATATCCTGTGCGAGGGCGAGCAGCGGTTCGAGATTGAGGGTCTGGACGAGTCGCGCCGGTTCCTGCAGGCGGACGTGGAGTTCTTTGAGGATGACGGCGCTGGTTCGACCCGCGACGACCGGGAGGATTGCGCAGCGCTGCACTTTGCCACGCTGCATATGGCGGGGATCGAGGCGCCGGCGACGCACCTGGATCTGAATGCGCCGGTGGCGTTTCAGCTGGCGGACGCGCTGCCTTCGGACCTGGGCTTCAAGCAGCAGCTGCTGGCCAGCCGCTCCGATGCCGATCGGACCAAAAAGCTGCGGGATTTTTATAACGAGGTGCTGCCAAGACTGCGCGCGAAAGAAGACCCAGGCCAGGCGGGACAATCCGGCTACCCCATACACTAGAGACAGCCGGTGAAACGGTGGGCGCGCCCCAGGCGTCCAACCGCAAGAGATCACGGACAGACGAGACAATCGCAAACCCGGGACAGGAGTATCGATGGCGACGCGACAGAGCACAACCGCCCGCACGCAGCATTCATTTCCCGCGCACCTGCCGCAAACGCTCGGCGAGCTGCGCGCCCATCCGCAGTATGGCGAGACACGGCTGCGGACGCGTACCGTGAAGGACGAGCTGCGCGAGAACCTGATCTGCCGGCTGAAAGCGAAACAGGCGGTCTTTCCGGGGATCATCGGCTACGAAGACACGGTGGTGCCGCAGATTGTGAATGCTGTGCTGTCGCGGCAGAACTTTATTCTGCTGGGGCTGCGCGGGCAGGCGAAGAGCCGCATCCTGCGGGCGCTGACGGCGCTGCTGGATGAGCACATGCCTTACGTGGCCGGCTGCGAGATTCGGGACAATCCGTACGCGCCCCTGTGCCGGCGCTGCCGCGATCTGATCGTGGAGCGTGGCGACGCGACCGAACTGGGGTGGATGACGCGCGACGAGCGCTATGTGGAGAAACTGGCCACCCCGGATGTGACAGTGGCGGACCTCATCGGCGATCTCGATCCCATCAAGGCGGCCAAAGGCGGACACGATCTGGCCAGCGAGATGACGATGCACTACGGGTTGCTGCCCCGCGCGAATCGCGGCATTTTCGCCGTGAACGAACTGCCCGACCTCGCCGGAAAAATCCAGGTCGCGCTCTTCAACATCATGCAGGAAGGCGACGTGCAGATTAAGGGCTATCCGGTGCGGCTGGAGTTGGATGTCGCGCTGGTCTTCAGCGCCAATCCGGAGGACTATACGGCGCGCGGGAAGATCGTCACGCCGCTGAAGGACCGCATCGGATCGGAGATTCGCACGCATTATCCGGAGACGCTGGAAGAGGGCATTGCGATCACAACCCAGGAAGCCTGGACGGATCGTGAGGACAGCGAACCGGCGGTTCCGCAGTATCTGCGCGAGGTGATCGAGCAGGTGGCCTTCACGGCGCGCGAGGACAAGAAGGTGGATAAGCGCAGCGGGGTGAGCCAGCGGCTGCCGATTGCAACGCTGGAACTGGCGGTCAGCAACGCGGAACGGCGCGCGTTAGTCCACGGAGAGTCGCGCGTAGTGCCGCGGATCGGCGATCTGTATACGGCGCTTCCCGGCATAACGGGCAAGCTGGAGCTGGAGTATGAAGGCGAGATGAAGGGGGCCGATACGGTGGTGCGGGACATTGTGCGCGCAGCCATTGGAAAGGTCTTCGACCGGTATTTCGGCGACGTGAACACGCAGCAGATCGAGCAGTGGTTCAACCTGGGCGGGACGGTGAAAATTTCCGACGCGCAGGCTGCGAAGGCGACCCTGGAGGAGCTGAAGCAGATTCAGGGGCTGATGGAAAAGCTGGCTCCGCTGGGGGTGAAGGCCGGCGACGGAGCAGAATTTGTAACAGCCGCGGCGGAATTTCTGCTCGAAGGGATGTGCGCGCATCGGAGAATCAGCCGCAACGAGGAGCGCAGCTTCAGCGCGCAGAAGAAGGGGCCGGAGCGGCCGGATCGGGTGGAGCGGGCGGATCCGGAGCGGGAGTACGAGCAGTGGCAGTCGCGGCGGACGAGAAGGGGAAGCTTTAACTGAAGCCCGTAGCCTGTAGCCCGTAGCGGGTAGCCATCGCTGCTTGCTACGGGCCACCGGCTGCCGGCTGCCGGGGTTTTTTTATGAAGAGCGTTCGGTACACGAAGTTCACAGGCGATCTGGCGAGCGAGATGAGCATGGAGGACCTGCTCAAGGCGCTCTCCGACTATCTGCTGGACTCGGGATTTCAGAATCCATTTGCCGAGTTTCAGGACCTCGACCAGACGATGGAGGACCTGCGCGAGGCGCTTCGGCGTGCGCTCGAACAGGGGGATGCGTTCGATGAGAGCATCCAGCAAAAGATCGACGAGATGGCCGCGGAAGGCAAGCTGGACGAGCTGATCGACAAGCTCATCAATCGTCTGGAACGGGAGAATTACATTTCCGCGACATCGCCGCAGCAGCAGGGACAGGTGACGCAGCAGGCCGGGCAGATGGGACAGGCGCAGGATGCGCGCTTCGAGGTGACCGACAAGAGCCTCGACTTTCTGGGATACAGGACGCTGCGCGACCTGCTGGGGTCGCTGGGAAAATCGAATTTCGGACGCCACGATACGCGGCACTGGGCGACGGGCGTGGAGACCAGCGGCGGGTCGCAGCCGTATGAGTTCGGCGACACGCTGAACCTGGATGGGCCGGCGACGCTGAAGTCGGCGATTGCGCGCGAAGGGCTGACGCTGCCCCTGAATCTGGAGTACCGCGATCTGCAGGTGCACCAGAGCGAGTATCAAAGCTCGTGCGCGACGGTCGTGATGCTGGACTGCTCGCACTCGATGATCCTCTACGGCGAAGACCGTTTCACGCCGGCCAAGAAGGTGGCCATGGCGATGGCGCATCTGATCCGAACGCAGTTTCCCGGGGATACGCTGTCGCTGGTGCTCTTTCATGACTCGGCCGAGGAGCTGCCGGTGTCGCAGCTGGCGCGGGTAAAGGTGGGTCCGTACTACACGAATACCCGCGAAGGGCTGCGCATGGCGCAGCGGGTTCTGTCGCGCCAGCGCAAGGACATGAAGCAGATCGTGATGATCACCGACGGCAAGCCGTCGGCCCTGACGCTGCCGGACGGCCGGATTTACAAGAATGCCTTCGGGCTCGACCCTCTGGTGGTGAGCGAGACGCTGGAGGAAGTGTCGCGCTGCAAGCGGCAGAACATCATGATCAACACGTTCATGCTCGCGTCCGATTTCGGGCTGGTGCAATTTGTGCAGAAAGTGTCACAAATGTGCCGCGGCAAGGCATACTTCACCACGCCGCAGACGCTCGGCGAGTATCTGCTGATGGATTTCATGCAGCGAAGGATGAAGACGATCCACTGAGGGCTGGCCGTCCAGGCGGGCGCAGCTTCGCTCCCCGCGCCACGGGTTACGGATGGGCCGGCACATATCTCACATGAAATCCCCGCGGCGAGGGGTGAAACCCCGCTTCAAGGAGGAACCTCGCGAGGTAGTGTTCCTGGGCGGGCTGGCCTCCGATGGCGTCAATGAGCAGGCCGCCGTGGTGGCGGTTCTCCGGAATCTGTAACAGTTCCTGAGCAAACGTGGCGAGGAAACGGGCGAGGTCGCGCGCGACCTCGCTGCGATCGGGCTCGTCTGCCGGCAGGAAGACCTGGATGCCAGGATTGCCGCGCCGCAGATAGGCGACAAGATCGCCGTTGCGCAGGATCACGTTGGCGCCGACGCTGCGGGTGAGAGCCGCGGCGTTATCGGGCGCATCCGTATCGGGGATGGGCCAGCGGAGGGTGCTGCCCCAGGGGTTGGCAGGATCGGAGGCGGCGAGGAGAAGCACTTCGGGCTGCGAGGGTTCCGAGGCGCGCAGCGAGCGCAGAAGCTCGACCGCGGCAGGCTGTGCGAACTGTGCGCCGCCCAGCCCGGCCACGAAGTATCCGCGGCGGATGCGGCCCTGGCCTTCCAGTGCTTTGAGGACTTCATAGACGGCCGAGAATCCTCCCGGGAGATCTTCCTGGCCCGCGGTTTCGCGGGTGACGATGCCGTAGCGTTGCAGCAGTTGTTGCGCGATGGCGTGCAACCATTCTGTCTGTTGCGCGGGAGTCGCGCGCCTCGCGTCAGGAACGAGGGTCCAGCGGCCCTGGGCTGCAGGCGGAGTCGTGCGGCGAGAGCGGAAGGCCGGTTGATTGTGGAGGCGCTTGCTCGAACGCGTGGTTTCCGGTTTGGCAAGGAAGGCGCGCAGGGCGTGCACGGTGTCATTGGTGGCGAGACCGCGCCAGACAAGAGACCAGAGAGCATCGACGGTTTCGCCGGGATAGCCGCCGCCGATGGCGTCGTGGAGGTCGGAGAAGAACGTGGCGCCGGAGCGGGCGAGCAGTTCCATGACGGCTTCTTCGCGGGGCGGCAGCGGTTCGGTCGTGGGGCTACGCGGGGGCAACAGATCCATGATGCGGTCGGCGAGGTAAAGAGCGATGCGGCCGTCATGTTCGCCGATGGAATCGACGCCGCACCAGACGATTTCGCCGGCGGCGATGAGCGCATCGAGGTCGACCGGAGAGTAAGGCGCGATCCGTGCAGGCAGGATCTGCGATTCGAGCAGCGAGGCGGGCAGGGGAGCTGCCTGAAGCGACTCGATCGTGTCGAGGAGCGCGTCGAGGCCGCGGCGTTTTTGCAGGACGCCCTGCCAGTGAGTTTCGAAACGCGCAAAGAGGCGGGGTTCGGCGGGCTCGATTTCTTTGCGTAACCGTGCCAGTGACTTATTACGGATGAGACGGAGCGATTCGGCGTCGCAGTATTCACGGCCGGCGGCCTGCGGGCGG
>DATJNE010000086.1:0-16256 GCA_035508305.1 Acidobacteriaceae bacterium
ATGCCGCGCGTGGACGGTGCCGGCGAACTCGCGCGCCCAGGAGGCGGCGGGTGCGATCCATACGGACCTGGAGAAGCATTTCATTCGCGCGGAGACGATCCACTGGGACACGCTGCTGGCGGCGGGGTCGGAGGCGGTGGCCCGGTCGCAGGGAACGCTGCGCCTCGAAGGCAAGGATTATCTGGTGCAGGATGGCGATGTGCTGCACATTCGGCACAGTGGATAGAGAATGATTCTCGCGCTTGGGTGGCGATCTATGTGGCGGCGACGGACCTGGTGCCTGAGGTGAACCGCGAGCCTGGAATTCGCATGGCGCTGGTGTTCTTCGCGGGCGTGGCGATTTTTGTCCTGGTGCGGATGCTGGCGCCGATTTAAGAAGCAGCCGGTAGCCTGCAGCTGGTAGTTACTTGTGGAAGAACAGGCTGTAGAGCAGGATGAGCAGGACGATGGTGCTGACCGTCGTGTAGAGATGATCGCGCTCGAAGAGAAAGCCGACGATGCACATGCCGACCCGCGCGACGGGCGTGGCGACCAGCACCAGCAGGCCGAGCATGATGATGCTTTCGGGGTCAAGCGCCGCCACACCGTGCAGGATGCCGGAAAAGGTGATCAGGTGCGCCGGTTCGGCGGTGAAGTGCGCGTAGTCGGGGCGCGGCCCATGGTTGTGCGCCAGGTACAGGATGCCGCCGAAGAGGACGATGGCCGCGGCCAGCATGACGCCGCTGCGCAGCATGATGCCGACCCAGTTCTCGATACGCTGGTCGGTCCACCGACCGGGCGCGGCATGCATTTCCGTGGGAGAACTCACAGAACACCTCGCAGGTTGCTGACGAGCATCTCGACGCCGAGCGCGACGATGATGAGGGCGAAGACGATTTTGAGAGTGCGAACGTGGACGCGCACGAGCAGGCGCGATCCGATGAGGGAGCCGAGCAGCACGCCCAGCATGACGGGCATGGCGAGCGCGGGAGCCAGATAGCCGCTGCGCAGGTAGAGACCGGCGCTGGCGGCGGCGGTGACGCCGATCATGAAGTTGCTGGTGGTGGTGGAGACCTTGAAGGGCAGGCGCATCGCCTGATCCATGGCAATGACTTTGACCGCGCCGGAGCCGATGCCGAGCAGGCCGGAAAGCGTGCCGGCGATGGTCATGAGGCCGAAGCCGGCGGGGACATGCTGCGAGACGTAGGGCTGCTGCGTGTCGGGACCGGTGGGCAGGCTGCCCTGCAGGCGCAGGCGCAGGGCGAGAGGGTCGGGCTTCTGCGAAATGACTTCGTGGTGCTGCTTCAGCGAGGTATAGGCCGAGTAGAGAAGCACAATGCCGAAGACCAGGCCGATGGCGTGGGTGGGGACGCGCGTGGTGAGCCATGCGCCGAGCAGGGCGCCGAGGGTGGTGGCGATCTCGAGGAACATGCCGATGCGGATGTTGGAGAAGCCCTCGCGCACGTAGGCTGCGGCCGCACCCGACGAGGTGGCGATGACCGAGACCAGGGAGGCGCCGATGGCGTAGTGAATATCGACGTGGAAGACGACGGTGAGCAGAGGGACGATGACCACGCCGCCACCGAGTCCGCTGAGCGCGCCGAGCAGGCCGGCGGCGAGGGAACTGACGAGGAGGATGAGGGAGAATTCGAGCGAACTCATCGAGAGGACAGGGTACATGGCGCAGGTTACAGGGTCCAGCAGCGTCGGCATTTACTGCGCCTGCAGGAGAGCTACCGAATCGGGCGGCAGAGTCAGCGAGCGATCCGCGAGTTGCACTTCAGCAGCAGAGGCCAGCAGGATTTGCGAGCCCGGCGGCACTTCGATGGGCACGGGCTCCGCCGCCAGCGAGAAGGCTACGGTGATCGATCCGCGCGCCATGACCAGCCACTGCCCTTCCTCGCTGCAGCGCACATGAACGTGGCTGAGGTCGGGATCGGTGAGGTCGGGAGTGGCGCGGCGCAGGGCGATGAGCTTCCGGTACCAGTCGAGCATCGCGGCGTGTTCCGGCTGGGTGCGTTCGGACCAGTGGAGCTTCGAGCGCTGGAAGGTCGCCGGGGATTGCGGATCGGGGATATCGGCGGCCTGCCAGCCAAAGGCGGCGAATTCTTTGCGGCGGCCTTCGGAGACGAGGCGCCCGAGCTCCTCGTCGTGGTCGGTGAAGTACTGGAAGGGCGAGGACGCGGCCCACTCTTCGCCCTGGAAGAGCATGGGGACGAAGGGCGCGGTGAGCACCAGGGCGGCGGCGATTTTCGCGCGGGCGGGGCTGACGATCTGCGCCAGCCGGTCGCCTTTGGCGCGATTGCCGACCTGATCGTGATTCTGCGCATAGCCGAGGAAGCGTGAGGCGGGCAGATTGACGACGGGGCGCCCGTGGATGCGGTCGCGATAGCGCGAATAGCGGCCGTCGTAGACGAAGACCGCGCGCAGCGACTTCGCCAGATCGTTCAGGGAGCCGAAGTCGGCGTAATAGCCGGCTCGCTCGCCGGTGAGAAGGGAGAAGAGCGCGTGGTGGAAGTCGTCGCTCCATTGCGCGTCGAGACCGAAGCCACCGGCTTCACGCGCAGTGACGAAGCGCGGATCGTTGAGGTCGCTTTCGGCGATGACGACGTAGCTGCGGCCGGTCTGCGCCTCGAGCGCGCGGACTTCGGCGCCGAGCTGTTCCATGAAGTGGATGGCGGAGCGGTCGGTATAAGCGTGGACGGCGTCGAGGCGGAGGCCGTCGCAGTGATAATCGCGGAGCCACAGCAGCGCGTTGTCGCAGAAGAAGCGGCGCGCCTCGTGACTGCCGCGGCCTTCGAAGTTGACGGCATCGCCCCAGGGTGTGTGGTGGGCGGCGGTGAAGTACGGCCCGAATTTCCCGAGGTAGTTGCCGGAGGGCCCGAGGTGGTTGTAGACCACGTCGAGCAGAACGGCCAGGCCGCGTGCGTGGCAGGCGTCGACGAAGCGCTTGAGGGCATCGGGCCCGCCATAGGGCTGGTGCGGTGCGAAGAGGTCGACGCCGTCGTAGCCCCAGCCGTGGACACCGGGGAAGGAGTTCACCGGCATCAGCTCCACGTGGGTGATGCCGAGATCGCGCAGCGCGTCGAGTCGGGCGAGCGCGGCGTCGAAAGTGCCTTCCGGGGTGAAGGTGCCGATGTGCAGCTCATAAAGGATGGCGCTGGCCAGCGGCGGCGCTTCCCAGCCGGCATCGTTCCAGACAAAAGCGCCGGAATCGAGGATGCGCGACGGCCCGTGGACGCCATGGGGCTGCCAGAGGGAGCGCGGATCGGGCAGGGCGAGATCCTCGTCGTCAAGGAAATACGCGTAGTCCATGCCGGCGTGCGCGGCATCGACTTCGGCCTCCCACCATCCGCCATCGCGCTTCGCGAGCGGGTGTTTTGCGCCGGCGACCTCGACGCTGACTTTACCGGCGCCGGGCGCCCACACGCGGAAGCGATGCATGAACTCTCCTCGAAGTGAGTGTAACGGGCCGGCGCTGGTGCGCCTTCAGCGCCGCGGGACGGCTTCAGCGTGGCTGTAGCGGCGCGCGCGGCGGTGCTGTTTGTCCTCGTGCGCGAGGTCGAAGGCCGCGTTGACCAGAGCGATGTGCGAGAAAGCCTGGGGGAAATTCCCGACGAGACGCCGGCGGTCGACGTCGTATTCCTCGGAGAGCAGTCCCAGGTCGTTGCGCAGATGGAGGAGGCGGTCGAAAAGCCGGCGCGCGTCGTCGATGCGGCCGATGGCCTTCAGGGCGCTGACCATCCAGAAGCTGCAGGCGAGAAAGACGCCTTCGCCGGGGGGCAGGCCGTCGTGAAAGGCGGCCGTATCGTAACGCTGGACAAAGCCTCCGCGCATGAGCTCGCGCTCGACCGCCTCAACGGTGCCGCGGATGCGCGGATCGCTGGCGGGCAGGAAGCCGACCAGGGGCATGAGCAGCAGCGAAGCGTCGAGGTTTTTCGCTCCGTAAAACTGGACGAAGCTGTTCATCTCCGTGTCGAAAGCCTTGCTGCAGATTTCCGCGTGGATGGCGTCGCGCAGCTCTTCCCATTGTTTGATCGGCGCCTCGCAGCCCAGCTTATCGGCGATCAGGAGGGCACGATCGAAGGCAACCCAGGCCATCACTTTTGAGTAGGTGAACTGGCGGCGGCCGCCGCGGGTTTCCCAGATGCCCTCGTCGGGTTCCTGCCAGACCTTTTCCAGGTTTTTGAGCAGCAGCATGAGCACGCGGAAATCGTCGGAAGTGTGGCGGCCGAGGCCGTGCAGAGCGTGGAAGAAGGTGTCGAGGAGTTCGCCGTAGATGTCGAGCTGGATCTGGCCCGCAGCGCCGTTGCCGATGCGGACGGGGCGGGAGTTTTCGTAGCCGGGAAGCCAGTCGACCTCCCACTCGACGAGTTCGCGCTCGCCCTTGAGGCCGTACATGATCTGCACCTGATCGGGGCTGCCGGCGATGGCACGCAGCAGCCAGTCCTGCCAGGCGGCGGCCTCGTCAAAAAAGCCGCCGTTGGTCATAGCCAGCAGAGTGAAGGTGGTGTCGCGCAGCCAGCAGTAACGATAGTCCCAGTTGCGCGGGCCGCCGATGGCCTCGGGCAGCGAAGTGGTGATCGCCGCGACCATCCCGCCGGTGGGCCGGAAGGTCATCGCCTTCAGCGTAATGGCGGAGCGCTCCACGGCATCGGCGTAGTCGCCGGTGTAGTGGAGGTGCGAGGTCCAGCGCGTCCAGAAATGCTCGGTGTCGCGGAGAGCGTGCTCAGGGTCGATGGGCCGCGGGTCGGGGCGGAACGATTCGCCGTAGGTCAGCGTGAACCACGCGCGTTCCCCCTCGCGGACGGTAAATTCAGCGGCGGTGTGCAGGTTTTCGCCATGCACGGGAACCGAGCTGTGCAGAACGGCCAGGCTGGGACCGGCGATGGCGCGGATGCCGTCGTCGATGGCCGTGACCCAGGGAACGGTGCGGCCGTAGTCGAAGCGCAGAGACAGCGCCATGTGCAGATCCACGCTGCCCCGAACGCCTTCGACGATGCGGACCAGATCGGAGTTGCGCTCGCGGACGGGCATGAAATCGATGAGACGGACGGCCCCGGTTTCGGTTTCGAAGGTGGTTTCGAGGATTAGCGTGTGCTTGCGATAGGTGCGCGAGGTCTTCCATCCTGTGCCGGCCGGGCAGATGTGCCAGTAGCCGTTTTGCTGCGTGCCGAGCAGGGCGGCGAAGCAGGCGGTGGAGCAGAAGCCGGGCCAGCAGAGCCAGTCGATGGAACCTTCGCGGCTGACGAGGGCCGCAGTCTCGCAGTCGCCGATGAGGGCATAGTCTTCGATCTTCGAGGCCATAGGGAAGCGTGCCGCCTACTGTTCGTGATAATTGCGCATCAGCCCGCCATCGACGAGGAAAGTAGCGCCCGTGATATAGGCGGCGTCGTCGGAGGCCAGGAAAGCCACCATGCCGGCGACATCCTCCGGCGTGCCGAGCCGGCCGAGGGGAATGTTTTTGAGCAGGGCGTCGAGTTTGGGTTTATCGGCGAGCAGCGCCTTGTTGATGGGCGTGGCGATGGCGCCGGGCGCGATGTTGTTCACGGTGACCCCAAGCGGGCCCAGTTCGACGGTGAGGTTGCGCATCATCATGCGCAGACCGCCCTTGCTGCAGCAGTAGGTCGTGAAACCGGGGAAGGCCATGTCTTCATGGACGGAACTGATATTAATGATGCGGCCTGGCTTGCCGGCGTCTCGCAGGCGGCGGACGAATGCCTGAGTGAGGAAAAAGGGTCCGCGCAGGTTCACGGCCATCACTTTGTCGTATTCGTCTTCGGGGGTGTCGAGGAACCCGGACTTCTTCTCCATGCCCGCGTTGTTGACGAGGATGTCGGCGGAGCCGAACTGCGTCCAGGCCGTTTCCACCAGCTTCTGGATGTCGGCGGATTTCGTCACGTCGGCCTGCACTACGATGGCCTGGCCGCCGCAGGCTTCGATGCTGCCGCGGGTCTGGTCGGCGCCGGCCTCGCTGCCCACGTAGTCGACGACGACCTTTGCGCCTTCGCAGCCGAGGCGCATGGCGATGCCCTGGCCGATGCCGGAACCGCTTCCGGTGACGATGGCGACTTTGCCCTGCAGACGCTGCATGGATATCTCTCCCGTTTTCAGGTCGATCTGATGGTTTAGATGCCGATTTTGCGCGGGTCCGGGTCCCGCAGAAGGGTCGATTTCCCGGGAACCCTGGGGGGCCGGCGCGCGTATCTCACACTGTACGCTGCAGGCGTGACGATCCGGCGAGTCCGAAGGGAGCACCGGAAATATCGCGCCCAGGCGTTATGCTGGGTTTCTGGATCGGAGCCGGGTGCGCGGGTTCGGCGGCTCCGCAGGGAGGACAGGCCATGGCTGTGTTTTGCAGAAATTGCGGAAAGAGTCTCGCCGACGATGCCCGGTTCTGTTCGGGGTGCGGCGCGCAGATGCAGCCGCCCGTGGTGCCGCCCGCGTATTATCCCACCGCCTCGGTGACGCGCCTGGTACGGCCGCGGATGGGCCGCATGATCGCCGGCGTCTGCCAGGGGCTGGCCAATGCGTATGCGTGGGATGTGGTGTGGGTCCGCGTGATTACCGTGCTGCTGACGGTTTTCGGCGGCGGATCGGGCCTGCTGGCCTACATCATTTTCTGGATCGTGATGCCCGAGGAGCCGATGCTGCTGCCGCCCATGCCGCCGATGCCTCCGCCTCCGCCGTACCAGCCGCCCAGCTCTTAAGCGCTGCCGCTGGCCTGTGGCGAGTCGCCCGTGACGTCTCCGGGATCAACCTCGCGGCGTATCCTCATAGCAAATGTTCTATTTCTCCGACGGTGCCAGACTTTTCTATACCGCGCTGGGCGGTGGTCCGGCGGTGGTGCTGTTGCATCCCACGCCCGTCGATCACCGCTTCTGGATGCCGGTAGCAGAACATCTGGCGGGAAAATACCGCGTGATCGTGCCCGATTTGCGCGGACACGGGCAATCGGAGGCAGGAGAAGGCGCGATCACCGTGGAAAAGCTCGCGGCGGACGCGGGGCGGCTGCTGGATCATCTGGAACTCCTCAAGGCGTTGTTCGCTGGGTGCTCGATCGGCGGCTACACGCTGTATGAAGTCTGGCGGACGATGCCGGCGCGGGTGGAAGCATTTGCTTTTTGCTGTTCGAAGGCCCAGGCCGACAGCGAAGCCGCGCGAGCGAAGCGCGAGGAGACGATCGCGAAGGTGCGCGAGCGGGGCACCGCCGAGTTCATCGAGTCGAACCTCGAGACGCTAATCGGGCCGGCGGCGCGGCGGCGCTGGCCGGAGAAAGTGGCCGAGGCGCGCGAGATGATGCAGGCCGTTCCGGTCGAGAACATTATCGCGGTGCAGCAGGGGCTCGCCGCCCGGCCGGACTCTGTGGTCACAGCGCGCTCCCTGCGCGTGCCCTGTTGTGTGATCGCCGGGGGAGATGATCCGGGCAGCACTCCGGCGGACATGCGCCTGCTTGCGGAGCAGATTCGCAACGGCGGCTATGGCGCGGAGTATAACGAGATCCCCGACGGCGGGCATTTTCTTCCCTTCGAGCAGCCCGAGATGGTGGGCCGGATTCTTCGCCGCTTCTTCGATTCCGTGATATAAAGACGGCGATTGCACGCATTTTCTGCGGTTGCCGGATGCCGGCCCGAGTTGCGGCCCTGATAGCCGCAACTTAAATGCGCGCTGCGGTTTCCATAGGCTGAGCGGACCCCGTTCCCGGGCTGCTCCGAAAATGAAAGGCCCATACAGGGCTGAAAGGGACCTTCAATGAAAGCATTGTTCGAGTTTCGACCCACGGCCGGTTTGTTTAGCACACGCACGTGGATGCGCCGGCTCGCCGCAACCTCCGTCGATACGGTGAAACGCGGGACCGCGCTGCTGCTGGCGGGGCTCATGATTCCGATGGGAATTGCCCAGGTGTCCGCCTACGCGCAGGAAGCGCCGCCTCCTCCGCCGGATCAGCAGCAATATGACCAGGGCGCGCCGGTTGCCGATGAGAACGCTCCGCCGCCGCAGCAGTGGCAGGCTCTGAGCCCCGATCAGCTCAATCAGCTGGTGGCGCCCATCGCGCTGTACCCGGACTCGCTGGTCGCGCAGGTGCTGGCGGCGTCGACCTACCCCACGCAGGTGGTGGAGGCCGACCGGTTCGTGCAGTCGCAGGCCGGTGCTCCGCCGGATCAGATCGCCCAGGCGGCGAACAACATGAACTGGGATCCCAGCGTGAAGGCTCTGTGCGCCTTCCCGTCGGTGCTCGCCAACATGGACAAGAACCTGGAGTGGACGACCAACCTGGGCAACGCCTATTACAACCAGCCGCAGGACGTGATGAACGCCGTTCAGGCGCTGCGGCAGCAGGCGTACTCGGCCGGGCATTTGCAGTCGAGCCCGCAACTCGACGTCACTTACGCGCCCAATGACATCGTGATCGCACCCGCCAATCCGGCAGTGGTCTATGTGCCTTACTACAATCCCTGGGTCTACTGGGGCTTCCGTCCGTACTATGCGTGGTATGCGCCGCCTCCGCCGGTGGGCTGGAGAGTCGGTTTCGGCTTCGGCTTCGGAGTCGGCGTCGCCGTGGGTGTGTGGGGCGGCTGGGGCTGGGGCTGGGGACACTGGGGGTTCGCGTGGGGTCCGCATCCGTATGTGGCGTTTAACCGCGTAACCTATGTCTCGCGCAGCGTGACGGTTGTGAACCATGGCTACTACGGGCGGTTTGACCGGGCGCCGGGAGCGCGCGAGTATAACGCGCACGCCGCCGTCCAGGTCCGCAACGTGAGCTACTCGCACGTGACCGAGGTCAATAATAACCGCACCGTGATCAACAACAACCGGACGAACAACTTCAACCGGACAAACAATTTCAATCGCAGCACGACGAATAACTATAACCGTCCGGCGAATAACAACAATTACAATCGCCCGGCGAACAATAACTACAATCGCCCGGCAAACAATAACAATTACAATCGGCCGAACAATAACTACAACCGGCCCAATAACAACGCGCGTCCGGAAAGCCAGAACCGCCCGGCTTCACACAACGAAGGTCACCCGCAGAACAACCGCGGGGGCGAAAAGGGCGACAAGGGCGACAAGGGCGACAAGGGCGGTCATCCGCACGAGCGTTAATCCGTTACGAGGAGCAACCCACGAGAGGGATGGCCGGGCGCCATCCCTCTTTTTGCGTCTCCGGACTCGAAAGCGCATTGTGCATGCGCCTGCGCCTGCGGAGTGGTAAAACGGTTTGTTGCCTGCGAAGGAGGCATTCGCCATGGAAACGAGCCGGACTCGAAACCAGACGCCGCACCCGGATCGCCGCGCGTTCCTGAAAGGATCCACTGCCGCAGCCGCCGCCGTGCTGGCCGGAGCCGCGCTGCCCCGCGCCGCCGAAGCGACGACTCTGCCGCCGCTGCCCAACAACCCGCGCACCCGGGACGCAATGCCGACGCGCAACCTGGGCCGGACCGGCTATAAGGTCGGAATTTTTTCTCTCGGCGGACAGGCGGCTCTGGAGAAGGCGAACAACGCCGAGGTCGCGGTGCCGATCATCCAGCGCGCGCTCGATCTGGGCGTGAACTACCTCGATACGTCGTCGATCTACGGCGGCCCGATGCGCTGGAGCGAGCGCTATGTGGGCGAAGTCATGAAGACCCGCCGCAACGAAGCCTTCCTGGCGACAAAGACGAAGGAGCGCACGCGGGAAGGGTCGATGCGGATGATCGACGAGTCGCTGCAGCTGCTGCAGACCGATCACGTGGATCTGTGGCAGCTGCACGACATCGGCACGATGAAGGACATCAACGCCATCTTCGCGCCTGGCGGGGCGATGGAAGCGCTGGTGGAGATGCAACAGCAGAAGGTGGTGCGCTACCTCGGCGTGACCGGCCACTATCGGCCGGATGCGCTGATGGAAGCGCTGCACCGGCACGATTTCGACTGCATCCTGATGGCGCTGAACGCCGCCGACCCGCACCACTTCAGCTTCCAGGAACAGCTGCTGCCGCTGGCCGTGGAGAAGCAGATGGGGATTATCGGGATGAAGATCCCGGGCCGCAGCCGGCTGCTCTCGAGCTTCGTCCCGCCGCCGGTGGAGCAGCAGAAGCACATGTGGGAAGGCATGGTGATCACGACCACGCCGGGCACGCTGACCATGCGCGAAGCCATCGGCTATACGCTCTCGAAACCGGTGAGCACGATCATTATCGGCTGCGATTCGATCGCGCAGCTGGAAGAGAACGTGGCGATCGCGCGCGGCTTTACCCCTTACAACGAGCAGCAGCTCGCGGCGATTGCCGCAAAAACCGAGCCGGTTTCAAAGCCGGGACTGTTCTTCCGCTTCTACGATCACGATGCGGCGGGATGAAGAGAGCCTGTAGCCGGTAGCCGATAGCCGGTAGCTAAAAGCGCGGATGGATTTGGGCCTTTGGTTACCGGCCGTTGCCTGCAGGCTGCCTTTCAGCTGATGTACTCGCGGATGAAGGGATCGCTGGAGTGCACCAGCTCCTTCGTCGATCCGTCAAAGACCAGATGGCCCTGGTGCAGCATCAGGAAGCTGGTGTTGGGATCGGTCTGATGCTCCGGCAGCGGCACCATCCCGTTCCTTGCCCGATCGAAGCGATGCATGGCGAGCACGAAAGCATCCTGCAAACGGTGCGTGACCACGAGCGAACTGGTGTGCGAGACGTCGCGCTGCTTCATCACCAGCTCGATGATGGTCGTCGAGGTGATGGGGTCGAGGCCGCCGGTGGGCGAATCGTAGAGGATTAGCCGCGGGTTGGTCACGATGGCACGCGCGATGGCGACGCGGCGGCGCATGCCTCCGGAAAGCTCGGAGGGAAATTTGTCGAGGGTGTGTTCGAGCTCGACGAAACGCAGCGCCTCGGTGGCGCGCGCGGTGATCTCCTCGTCGGGCAGGTGTTCCTCCATCAGGCGGTAGCCGACGTTGTCGCGCACGGTCAGCGAATCGAAGAGAGCGCCCTCCTGGAAGACGGTGCCAATGGATCCGCGCAGCTCGAAGAGATCCTCTTCGCGCATGGCGCTAATTTCTTTTCCGAAGACGAAGATGCGGCCGGAATCGGGACGCAGCAGACCGTTGACCAGCTTGAGCAGGACGCTCTTGCCCACCCCGGCCGGGCCCAGCAGGACCCGCATTTCGCCCGGATGCACGCGGAAGGAGATATTCTCGAGCACCGGCTTCTGCTCGAAGCCGATGGAGACGTCCTCGAAGACAACCACGGGTTCGGCGGAAGGGTCAGGCGGGGTTGCACCGTTGGCGCCTCCATGCATCCCGCTCATCTGTCTTACCGTCCGAAAATGCCGATCATGAACCGGCTGACCATGAAGTCGCACACGATGATGAGGATGGAGGACCACACCACCGCCTGGGTGGTGGAGCGGCCCACGCCCTGCGTGCCGCCGCGGGTTTTCATGCCGTAGTAGCAGCCGATGGTGGCGATGATAAAGCCGAAGAAGACGGGCTTGACGAGACCCTGCAGGATGTCGGGAAATTCGAGCGACTGGTAGGACAAGTGTAAGTACTGCGACGCATCCTGGCCGAGCATGAGCACCGAAACAAATCCTCCGCCGCAGATGCCCACCGCGTCGGAGATGATGACGAGGAAGAAGAGCATCACGACAGTGGCAACGATGCGCGGCATGACGAGCTTTTTGAGCGGATCGGTGCCGAGGGCGCGCATGGCGTCGATCTGTTCGGTGACGATCATCGAGCCCAGTTCGCTGGCCATGCCCGAGGCATTGCGGCCGGAAACCATCAGCGCCGTCACCACCGGCCCGATCTCCTTGATCATGGAGAAGCTGACCAGCTGGCCGGTGAATGCAGCCGCGCCGAATTGTTGCAGCGTCGAGGCCGACTGCAGCGCCAGGACGCCGCCGAGAAAGAATCCGGTGAGGATGACGATGGGCAGAGAGCCGACGCCGATGATGTCGGCCTGCATAAAGATGTCTTCGCGATAGAAAGGCCGGCGGAAGAGATCGCCGAGGGCGCGGGCGGAGAGCACCACGTAGTCCTGCAGCGCGAGGACGCCGCGTTTGGCGGCAGCGTCGATGGTCTCGAGAGCCATGGCGTGAATACAGGGTACAGGGAACAGAGAAGAGGGTACAGGGCTCCGGGGGATTGGCCGTTCAGGCAGACCGCTTCGCGTTCCGGGCGGTCAGGAGAGGAGATGCAGGGTTGGGAGGCTGTGTTGCGCGTAGAATCCGGGCGGAGGGCTCAGCCGATGAAGAGGATTTTGCTGGGAATCTCGTGCGCGGTGCTGTTCTGCACAGCGACTGTGAGCGCGCAGACGATTCAGGTGGACAAAAACAACCGCACGATTGCTGTCACCGCGAGCGACAAGGCGTCGGCGGAGGCGGATACGGCGGTGGTCACGGTGGGCTTTCAGCTTTATGCGCCGGATGCCGTGACGGCGTACAGCAAGGGATCAACAGTGTCGAACGCCATCATGGACGCGCTGAAGAAGGCGGGCGTGGCGGACAAGGCGATCGAGAGCCAGGATCAGAGGCTCAACTACACGGAATTTTCGGGCGACGACAAGAGTACTCCGGAGCAGCGAGCGGCGAAGCTGTTCACGTTGCAGCAGAACTGGACGGTGACGTGTGCAGCGGCCGATGCGGCGAAGGTGCTTCACGTGGCGGTGGAGGCTGGCGCGAATCAGAGCGGGAACATTGAGTGGGGTCTGAAGGATCGGAACGGGCTGCAGGCGCAGGCGGCGGCGAAGGCCCTGGTTCACGCGCGCTCTGTGGCCGCTCAGATGGCCGCGGGGCTGAATGCGCATCTGGGGTCTTTGATTTATGCAGGCAATCAGACGCCGATGAGCCGGTTCTATAATGGCGTCCTGAACACAGAGTCGGCTTCCCTCGCGTCCAAACCCGTTCCACCGCCGCCCCCGGCCCCTTTGGCGATCCGTCCACAACAGATTGAGGAGACGGCGACGGTCTACGCGGTGTTTGCGATCGAGTGAGCGAGCCGGACGACGGGAGGCAGGACCTTCTACGCGCGGGGAATCTGCGGGAGCGCGTCGAAGTGGGTGTCGCGGGCGCAGAGCGTCAGCGAATGCTGCAGCACCAGTGCTGCGATCCACATATCATTCGTCGGGATCGGCGTCCCCTGGTGACGCAGTTGCCGATAGATACTCGCATAGTGATGCGTGGTTTGTTCGTCGGCATAGAGAATATCGACACCTGGCTTGAGCAGAAACCGCCGCAAGCCTGCTTCGTTTTGGGCGCCTTTGCTGCCGAGAGAAAACCCGGCGCGCAACTCAGCCACTACGATGAACGGCAGCCAGATCTCATCGGCTGATGCGACCTTCTCGGATATGTGCACGTCGCCCTTGAACAGGTCGGTGTAACGGTTCGTGTCGAGAGCGAGCTTCACCGCCACATTTCCTCGTCCACCTTATCCTGATCCGCGATCGCCTCATCGAACGCGGGATCGTCCTGCCAGGTGCCCACGATATCGCTGAGGTCCCGCTTTCGAACGCGTTCACCACTGATGCCGGTGCCGCGGGCCAATGCCTCGACGGCGACCTCGTTCAGGCTCTTGCCCTGTTCCTGCGCGCGACGACGCAGGGCGGAGTCGAGGGCGCCCGGAACATTTCGAATCGTATACTGCATGCATCAAGTGTAGGCACTGCCTGCGCAAAACGCAAGCGGCGACAGCTCAGTCCCGGTTTCTCTTCCGGATCTCGATGTTCAGGCGCTTGATCTTCTGGTTCAGCGTGGAGAGCGGGATGCGGAACTGCTCGGCGGCTTCGGTCTGATTGCCGTTGCAGCGCTCGAGCTTGTCGACGATGATGCGGCGCTCGATGTCTTCCATGATGTCAAACAGCGACGCGTCGGGGCTGTGTTCCAGAAGACTCGATGAGTAGCTGGAGCCGGTCAGGTGGCCGGGCAGCAGATCGACGCCGATGCTGGGTCCGGAGGAGAGCACCACGCCGCGCTCGATGACGTTCTCGAGTTCCCGCACATTGCCGGGCCAGTCGTAATCGACCAGCGCTCGCATGGCGTCGGAAGCGATGGAGCGCACGGTGAGCCCATTTTCCTCGGCGTACTGTTTGAGGAAGTGCATGGCCAGAGCGGGAATGTCTTCGCGGCGCGAACGCAGCGGCGGCAGCTCAATGGCAATCACGTTGAGGCGGTAGAAGAGGTCTTCTCTAAAGCGGCCGTCGCGCACGGCCTGGCGCAGGTCGACGTTAGTGGCAGCGATGATGCGAACGTCAACCTGGATTTCCTGAACGCCGCCAAGGTGCATGAAGCGGCGATCCTGCAGGACGCGCAGGATTTTCGCCTGAGTATCCATGCCCATGGTGGCGATTTCGTCGAGGAACAGCGTGCCGCCGTTGGCAACTTCGAACAGACCCTTTTTGGCGGCGATGGCGGAGGTAAACGCGCCCTTGACGTGGCCGAAGAGGGTCGATTCGAGCAGATCCGTGGGCATTGCGCCGGTATTCACCGGAACGAAAGGCTTGTCCTTGCGGGTGGAATGCGCGTGCAGCGCTTTGGCGATGAGCTCCTTGCCGGTGCCGCTCTCGCCCTGAATGAGAACGGTGGAGCGGGTGGGCGCCACCTGGGCGACGAGGTCGAAGATGCGGAGCATGACCTCGCTCTTGCCCACGATGTTGGGGAAGCTGTAGCGCTGGCGGAGCGCGCGCTTAAGCTGGACATTCTCCTCTTCAGCGCGGTAACGGGCGATAGCGGCGCGAATGTCGGCCAGCAGTTTTTCGTTGTCCCAGGGCTTCTGGACGAAGTTCTGTGCGCCGCCGCGAATCGCGTCGACCACATTGTCGACCGTGCCGAAGGCGGTGATCATGATGACTGGCAGGCTGGCCTCGCGTTCGCGGAGGGTGGCCAGAACTTCAATGCCGTTGCGGCCGGGCAGGGCGAGATCGAGGAGGACCAGATCGAAGGGTTGTTCGGCGATGCGTTCGAGCCCGAGTTCGCCATTTTCGACGCTTTCGACCGCGTAGCCCTCCATGGACAGAAGGGTTTCCAGCGATTCGCGGATCGCGGCTTCGTCGTCGACGATGAGGATGCGCGGGAGGGAATCCGAACCTGTAACCTGGGGACCGGCCGGAGCCGCGATGGCGCCTTCAGACATGCGCGGGTTTCCTCAACAACGGAAACTCAAGATAAAAGGTAGTTCCTGATCCCACCTGACTCTCCACGTGGATTTTTCCGGAGTGTTCCTGAATGATGCCGTAAGTGACGGCAAGGCCGAGGCCGGTGCCGCGTGGCTGGCCATCGCGGCGCGCGGTCTTGGTGGTGAAAAACGGATCGTAGATGCGGCGCAGATGCTCCGGCGCGATGCCGGAGCCGGAATCGGCGATGGAGATGCTGACGTGGCCGTTGACTTCGGTAGCGATGCGCAGTGTGCGCGGCTCGCCGGCGGGCGACACCTTGGCGGTCATGGCGTCCTTGGCGTTCAGAAACAGGTTGAGGAAAACCTGCTGCAGCTTGCCGGCATTACCCATGATCGGAGGCAGGTCGGGCATCAGATTGGCCTCGACGGCGATCTGCGCCGTTTTGAACTGATGATCGAGCAGCGTCAGCGTGTCGCGGATGATGGTATTGACGTCGGTCTCGCGGTATTCGGCGCCGCTGGTGCGCGAGAAATTCAGCAGACCATTGACAATCTCCGAAGCGCGGAAGGTCTGCTGGGTGATCTTGTCGAGCAGAGGTCCGAGTTTGACGTCGCCTTTCACCTGCCGGGCCAGCATCTGTGCATAGGATGAGATGACGGCCAGCGGCGTATTGACTTCATGCGCCACGCCGGCGGCCAGCAGGCCGATGGAAGAAAGCTTTTCCGCCTGGGCGAGCTGGCCTTCCATCTCGGTCTGGTCGGTGATGTCATCGATGAGAATGATGCGGCCGACAGTGCGAAAGTCGCGGGAGATGAGGGGTGCGATGGCGATATTGGCCGCACGCGTCTCCTCGGCGCGCGTTTCCAGACGGAACTTATAAAGGTTGTGAACGCCGGGCTGATCTTTCACACGCCGGTATGCCTGGACCAGGTTTGCGGGGAAAACGGCCTCAAGAGGCTGGTGCAGGGCCTCGTTGCGGGGGATGGCGAACATGACTTCCATCTGCGAGTTCCAGCTCTCGATGCGTTCCTCGGGATCGAGAGCGAGGATGCCGACGTTGATCGACTCGACGATGTTCTCGTTGAATTCCTTCAGGCGCTCGTACTCGTTGATCTTCTCCTCGAGGCTGGCATAGAGGCGCGCATTCTGCAGCGCAATGCCGATGTAGCCGGCGAGAGATTCAAGCAACTCCAC
>DATJNE010000087.1:0-42548 GCA_035508305.1 Acidobacteriaceae bacterium
CCTGGTCACGCGCGTTGACGCGGACGTTGCCCACTGGCAGAAGCTGATCCCCGGCGAGCCGGTCCCCATCGGACTCGTCACCACATCGGCCTCCGGTCTCGACCCGGACATCTCTCCGGCCGGCGCGCTCTACCAGGTTCCGATGGTCGCCGCCGCGCGCCACCTGCCCGAATGGAAGGTCCGCGCGCTGGTCGAGTCGCACATCCAGGGCCGCGATCTGGGCTTCCTCGGCGAGCCCAGGGTCAACGTGCTGGAACTCAACCTCGCCCTGGACGATCTCGAAGCCCGCGGCAAGTAGATCCCTCCACGCGCACGCCGTCACGAAACCTCCGCAAGGCCGTCTCCCGAGAGCTATTAGGGAGTCCGGTGGCATTTCCTCGCTCGCGAGGAAACGCCAGGGCACGAGGGTGGGAGGCCGGGGCCCCAGCGAAACAACGTTTCGATGGGGTGGCCTGAGCCGATTCGATTCCGCCCAATACCGTCACACAAGCCGACTTTTCGGTACTTATCTCGTTTCGATCAGTGCATTGACGATGATGCACAAAATGAGGAATGCGCCACAAGTACAGGAAGGCGACGATGCGGCAAGGTGGATCGCCGGAGCATGTGAAAGCGTGGCTTGGACTGATATCTCCAGTAGAGGACGTGATTGGTGGCGACTAGTCGTCGGCCTCCCAGGACTTTAGTGCCGTTCGCTCAGGTTCACGCGGGCCGGCACAATTTCTTTGCGCTAAACCATTGAGTGCGGCAACGGTAACCCGTTATCATTCGCGATATGGCTAGATGCACAGCGCCTGTAAGAGGCCATTATTCAGCCGCCGCTGCAGCGGCTTGCCCTGCATGCGGTAGCCGTTATGGCGGCTCCCGAGGCTATAGCAGTTACAACTCGTATACGTACTCGTCTCCGTCCTTCTCGATACCAGCGAGCAGCGGAGGCGGCAGAGGCAGCGGCGGGACGAGCGGTGGCAGCAGCATCAGACCGAGATGGTCAGGGGCCGGGTCATCTGTAGCGTACACGCCAGCTGAGGTGCGGACACTTACGCCGTTCCGCGAAACCGTTGAAAAGCGAGCGAGCGTACCTGACCTCCGAGACGTATTCCTTTGCCATGCATGGGACGACCGGAGCGCGGCTGCGAAGGATTTGCACGACGAGCTGGAGTCGCGAGGCATCAAGGTCTGGTTCAGCGAGAAGGACGTCCAACTCGGCACACCATTGCTCCGAGAAATTGACAAGGGCTTAGCGAAATCAAGGATTGGAATCGTGCTGGTCACCCCTGCTCTGTTACGCCGACTAAAAGCAGAAGGTATCGCTGAAAAAGAGCTTTCGGCACTCCTAGCTCGCGACCAGCTTATTCCAATCGTGCACGGGACGACGTATGAGGCTCTTCGCGATGTCAGCCCCCTGCTCGGCTCGCGAAGCGGACTCAGCACAGCAGAAACCCAAATGGCAGACGTCGCGGCCAAGATTGCTGAGCTGGTTACCATCCAGTAACGACCAAACGGTCTGCCTCAGGAATTCTCGGGGGGCGCCGCACCGGAAAGTTGGCGCTCAGCCGCCTTCGCATTACTGATCGGTTACTTTGGGAACGTCCCGTTTTTCCCCGGGGTTTCGGCAGAGGACATACTCAGAAGGGATCACTTCTTCTCCGGAAATAGGATCGCGTCCTTCGGGTCTTGCAGGACCGAGAGGATCGTCTCAGCGATCTTCTCAATCAGTTTCGTTCCCCAGAACGGATCATCCTTGTCGTAATAGATGACTCGCACATGACGGAGATCGAAAGGCACGTCTGCCTCGTTAGCCTTGGAGCAAATGAGGACGACAGGCTTGTGAAGGGCGTGGGCGAGGCCAAGCTCATAAAGCACGTTGGCGTTGCGGGCCGTAAGCTCTGCCAGCAGAATGCGAGCGGAGGTAATGCCCCTCCAAATCTGGTCAACAATCTTGCCTGTGCCATACAGGTCGGAGTCAGCGCGGTCGGCCCTTAGCTTGACTTTCTCAATAGCCGGCTGATAGATGCTGGCATAGTATCCGCCGACGGGCTCCACAAACGGCATCATGACGAAACAGGAGTCGTCGACGGCGACTGTAACGCCCTTCGATAGTTTCTTGATCTCCTTCTCACCAGCCGGGGTTGTGGTATCGCCCGGCGAGGTCACATCTAGGACGCGGAACTTATCGCTACTCACCTCTTCCAGAAGATCGGCTTCTTTCAGACTCTCGGTGAACACCCGGATGAAGTCGTCGATGTGATCTGGCGGCACACCGAATGAATCTCGCAGAGCATTCACGAAGAACTCTCTATCAGGGAGGTTCTCGCTGCGATACTTGGTGTAGACGTCGGATATGACAGGGGCGTTCATTACGCACTGACGCAGCGCCGCTAGCTTGTCCTCCGGGTCTTGGGGCCGGGTAATCTTTCTCACGAAGTCGGTCGGCTTGATCTTGCCCGGAAAAGGGCGTTCAAGCAAACCATACTTGGAGGCGGAGCTTATTTCGACTGCGATATCTCCGGTCCAACCGATTTTGGCGAACGCTGCGCCTTCTTTGTCTGTACAGGCCTCACCAGCGTTCTGCTCAAGAATCGCTTGCGGAATTCGGATACAACCGAGGATTGAATGCTTGGGGAACTTGACCCGACCGCCGCCACCGCGAGCGCGCCGCGATCCTGCCGCCTTCTTGGCAGCCCTCTTTCGGCCTTTCTTCTTGGCTCTCTTAGGCGTCGGTTGTTCAGGCTCATCTACAGCGGCGGTGGGCTGAGATTGCCTGCTGTCATTAACCATTTAATAGGCTCCCGTGGCGAAAGGTGCTGGGCCGGTTTGGAGGAAGTAAGTCAGATTGTATTCCAAACAGAAAGGGCTGTGCGAGACGGCAGACGCTCACAGGTCCAGTCACCCGCTTGGGCTTCGGTGAGTGACCCTGGTCTCATACCGCGCATTATCAAGGTGAGGGTGCCCCCAGTCCTTGCTGTTGGGGCGGCGAGACCCCGGAGCTCAATTAGCTGCTAGCGGGAACTGCCCTGATCAGTGCCGATCTCGTCACTGATGGACGTGGATTGCTGTCCTATCGCCGAGTCGCTCAGCGACGGGGCTGACGCCGAAGGTGGCCACCGACTCGTCAAGTTGCCGCAAAACGGCCATGCGTGACAACTGCCGCTGTTTGCCGGTTGTCGATATCAGGACAAGTCGCTCATCGAGCGCGCTTTGTGCGCCGAAATCGGGATAGTCCCCACAATCGGGCTTGTAGCCACAGAACGCCGCCCCACCCCGCACCACCCGCCCATCCGGACCTTACAGCCGACGCAGCCCCGTTCCCCAAAGCCGTTGCGCCGAAAACAATATCCCTCCCGCCTCCTTCCTCCTCCCTCCTTCCTCCTCCCTCCCAGTACCTTCGTACCCTCGCCCCCTCCGATTCTCCTTGCCCTCCCCATCCCCGCCCGCTAGCCTGAACACAATTGCAGTTGTGTCTCTCAACAAAGGCTCGCCTCCCGCGAGCCTTTTCTCTTGCTTGGAGGAGAATTCGCCATGGTCGAAGAGTGCATCCACGTCTTTCCCGACGGCCGCAAATGCCGCCGCATCCCCAAACGCGGCCACCGTTTTTGCCCTGCCCACCGCCCGCACCGCGGCCGTACTCCGCTGGAAAACGAGGCCTTCCACCGTGAAATGTTTGCTTTCTGTGACCGCCTCCAGGCCCTGTCCCTCCCCGCCCTGCTCGCTGAAACCAACGGCGCTCTGGCCGACATCCAGGGGGTCATCGAACGCTACGCATCCCGCCGCCATCGCCTCGCCTTCACCCGCGCCACCATTGCCGTCACCATGGCCTGCGATCGTGTGGCGGAAACCGCGCAGAGCCTCCGCCAGCGACCCGCGGCCCCGCCCCCGGCACCCCAGCCGCCTCTCGGCCCACCCCTCTCCTCGCAGGAGCTGAGTCCGGAAGCTCTCGCCCGCATCCGGGAGGCCGAGTCCGTCCTCAGCAACGGACCGCTCACCCCGGAACAGCTCGATCAGATCTGTGGCGACCTCCTAAGTACTTTGAATGCTGATACGAGGACGAATTCTATTGCCGATTCAAATACATAACGGCCCTTCCTCGCGAGCCACCCTCTACCAATCACAAAGCAAAATACTTACGGGTAACTACTTTGAAACCAAATTCATGGCCATCGCCTGAAAATCGGCGCTGCCGTCGAATCATATACATACGTGCCGGTACCCCTCTCCCCCCGGGGGGGGGAGGGGGGTAGGGGGGTGCACCGGCTCCTGACTCCGGGCCCCCGGCCACCCGCTACTGCTGGCTCTCCGCTTCCTCAATGGCGGCCTCGGCCAGAGGCGCCATCACTGCGAATCCGGCGGCGTTGGGGTGCAGCCCGTCCTCGGTCAGCTCCGCTTTCAGCATCCCGCGGCCATCCACCATCGCCGGGAAGTAGTCGAGGTAGATAAGGCCGTTATCCGCGCAGTACTTCTTCAGCCAGTCGTTCAGGGTCAGGATCTTTTCCGTCGAACGCTGCAGAAAGAACCACAGCGCCCGCTGGTTGTAATCGTTGATCGGCGTCAGCGACGAAAACACGATCCGGATCCCGTTCGCCCTCGCCAGCTCGGCCATCGTCTCGTAGTCGCCTTCGATCTGTTCCAGCGTCTCCTCGCCGGTGTTGCCCGCGATGTCGTTGGTGCCCGCCAGCACCACCACCACCGCCGGGTGCAGATCGATCACATCCGGGCGAAAGCGCACCAGCATCTGCGGGGTGGTCTGGCCGCCGATGCCGCGATTGATGTAGTGCTTGTCGGGGAACGACTCGTCCAGCTTCCAGATGTCGGTAATGGAGTCGCCGAAGAAAACCACGCGCTTCTCGCCCGGCGCCGGCGGCCCCAGCTTGACGTCGTCGTCGTGATAGCGGGCCAGCTGGCCGAAATCGTTCATCAGCATGCGCGCGTTGCCTTCGCGATAGAGCTCGAGGCTGCGCGCCGAATCGTAACCATCCCGGGCCGTCGCCTGCAGCGGCGTTCCCGCTGCCGCACCCGGCTCCTGCGCCCAGGTCCCGGCACACGCCACCGACGCCATCATGATCAACATTGCCAGTTTTTTCATGCCAACACCGTATCATCCTGCGCTGCCGCGTCGTCGCGAGAGCCGCGCGCGCGCGCCGATGACATTTGTCATCTCCCTTTGCTGACATCCTCCACTCGCCGCGCAACGGGCGCCGATGAAACCCTGAATCCGCTGCCGCGATCGGAAAGCCGCAGCGCGAACGCTGTTGTACACTTCCTCCGCACGAGGATCGACACCATGCCCCGAACCCAGCGCAACATCGGCGCTGCAATCGCCCTCTTCTTCACCGCGCCGCTCGTCGCCGAGTACCTCCTCGGCGATATTTCCATCCGTCTTCTGGTCGCGCTCCTTCCGCTCGCTCCCATGTACGGCGGCGGAGCGCTGCTCATTCGCGAGCTGGTGCGTCGCGCCGGACGCGGCTGGCCGAGCATTCTCCTCCTCGGCGCTGCCTACGCGCTCGTCGAGGAAGCCTTCACCACGCAGTCCCTCTTCAATCCCGACTACCTGCACCTGCACGGTCACTTCCTCACCCACGCCTGGATTCCGTTCCTCCACATCGGCGGCTGGTGGACGCTGTTCATGCTCAACCTCCACGCCTTCTGGAGCGTCTCCGTTTCCATCGCCCTCGTCGAAGCCCTCTTTCCCGCACAGGCGGATCAGCCGTGGCTCGGCCGCGTGGGCGACTCGGTTGTCTTCCTGCTCTTCCTCATCGGCTGCGTCCTTGGCACCCTCATTACCCTGAAGCAGGATCGCTTTGTCGCGCCCGCCTGGCAGTTCGTTGGCGCCGCGCTGGTGACTCTGCTCCTCGCCGCCGTCGCTTTCCGCCTGCGGCCGGTCGAGCCGCAGCACGAATCCGGACATGTGCCTCCGCCTGGATTCACCGGGGCGATCACCTTTGTCCTCGGCTTCTGCGTCCTCATGATTCCGCCCGCCCTGAACTGGGGCGCTGTCGCCGCGATGCTCGCCATCGACCTTGCTTTCCTGTCGGCCGTCTCGGTGCTCTCGCGTCGCGCCGCCTGGACCCCGCTGCACATCCTCAGCCTCGCCGCGGGCGGAGCCGTGGCCTACGGCGTGCACGCTTTCCTGGCGCATCCGGTGGCGGGCGGTGCGGGGATCGTCGCGCGGGTGGGCAATGTGATTTTCCTCGCCGCGGCGGTTGCCGTCATCGCAGCGGGAGCACGCAGGACGGCACGGTTCAGCCGCGCCGATTCGGTCGGACAACCGGCCGCGCCATAGTCCGGCGGCAGAAAAGGAAAAGGGGAGCAGCGATGGCGCTCCCCTTTCTCAGTACGCTTTCCTTTTCCGAGTTCCCTGCTCTCAGGCCACCATCTCGAGCGCGCGAATCTCCTCTTTGCGCACCGTGAGCCGGTCGACCAGATCGGTCCGGACGGCAAAGCCGCGTCCCGGCGTTTCGGGCACGGCGATCTCGCCCTCTTTCGAGACCACCACTTCGGGCTCGATGATGTCTTCCTTCCAGTAGCGCTTCGAGGCCGAGACGTCGCCGGGAAGCGTGAAGTTATCGAGCGAGGAGAGAGCAATGTTGTGGGCCCGGCCGATGCCGGTTTCCAGCATCCCGCCGCACCACACCGGCACGCCGCGCTCCTGAGCGGCGTTGTGTACCGCGATGGCCTCGCTGAACCCGCCGACGCGCCCGCACTTGATGTTGATGATCCGGCAGGACTCCATCTCGATGGCCGCCAGGGCATCGCGGCGGTTCTTAATCGACTCGTCGAGACAGATCGGGGTCTCGAGCCGCTTCTGCAGCATGGAGTGGAAGTAAAAATCGTCCGCCCACAGCGGCTGCTCGATCATGAGCAGGTTGAAGTCGTCGAAGGTGACGATGTGATCCGCATCGTTCAGCCGGTAGGCGGAATTCGCGTCCACGCTGAGCTGGATCTCGGGCCAGCGATGCCGGACGGCTTCCAGTACTTTCACGTCCCAGCCGGGTTTGATCTTGAGCTTGATGCGCTGGTAGCCGGCCGCGACTTCTTTCTCCACCTCGGCAAGCTGCTGCTCGAGGTCCGGCTGGATGCCGATGGAGACGCCGCAGTCGATGATCTCGCGGGTGCCTCCAAGCAAGCTGGCCAGCGGAACCCGCCTGAGCTGGGCTTCAAGGTCCCACACCGCGTTCTCCAGCGCGGCCTTGGCCATCCGGTGGCCGCGGACATGACGGAAGATGCCGGGACACTTGCCGCCGTGCTCCGGATCGGAAGCGGCGAGCAGCGGGGCCAGCTCCTGCTGGATGACCAGCCAGGCGGTGTCGATGGTTTCATCGGAGAAAAAGGGATGCTCGCCGGCTACACACTCGCCCCACCCGGTGAAGCCTTCGCCGCGCAACTCCACCAGGAGGATGCGCCGCTCGATTGTGGTCCCAAAACTGGTTTGAAATGGCCTGATGAGGGGGAGGCGTAGTTCGCGCAGGAAGATGGCATCGATTCTCATAAAACTCCGAGGTTTTCCAGTCTTGCGAGTTCGAAAGCGCCGTTACCGTCTTGATCGACCCGGAACCCCACCGCTGCCAGCCCGCGAGCGAATGCCTCCTGAAAGCGCTGGCGATTTTTGGCCTGCACCTCCATCGCCCTGGCGACACCCGTAGCAGAAGCTTTCCAGTCGCTCACTTGCTTCGGGACCACGATTGTCTCCTGGATTTCCGGCGGTGTGTAGGGGGACCCATTCAGGATTGCCTTCACACGATCCGAATCCATCCACCACTCGGCGTGGAGACGATCCGTGGGAAGCCCACCCTGCAACCGAGATGAGGATACACCATAAAAATTCTGTGTATAGGATCGGACGATGACGCCGAGTCTGTGGATATTGAGGAAAGCGTTTTTGATCTCCAGCGGATCGAAGGTCCACTCCATGAGTTTGATCCCCCGGCTGAGCGCTTCATCTCGTTGAAGCAGCTTGAGTTTTCTGCCGATTCCGGCGTTTCTCCAGGCGGGCGTGACGGCCAGCATATGGGAGTGCAGATACGGTAATGGCTCCGCTGCGCCGAAGGCCTTTTGGGGCTTCGCTCCAGGCAAAGACATGGCGAAACCGACCATGGTTTCAGGGGCACCGGACACGGGAGCTTCTGCCGGGCGGACGAAGGCGCCGACCACCTGGCCGCCGATGCGCTGGGCCACGATGAAGAGCCGGCGAGGGATCACATCGCCGTCGTTGTAGCCCCAGGTTTCCACCTGGAGCCGGACGCAGGCGTCGAGTTCGTCGAGGCCTTCGCACGGTCGGAGGACGATTTCGGTCCCTGCCGGGGTCGTGATGGTAGTTGCACTCATGCCCGGCGCTCCGCCGCCTTGCTCCGATCCCACAGGAGCTCGAGTTCGGGAGGCGAAAGCTCCTCCAGGAGCCGCGGGGCCACGGACTCCATGCAGGCAAAGCGCCGGCGGAACTTTGCATTGGCATCGCGCAGGGCGATCTCGGGGTCGACTTTGAGGTGCCGGGCCAGGTTGGCCACGGTGAAGAGCAGATCGCCGAGTTCTTCACCCGCAGCGGTGGTGTCGCCGGCAACGATTTCCGCATCCAGCTCGGCGCATTCCTCGCGGAGTTTTTCGAGGACGCCGCGCCCATCGGGCCAGTCGAAGCCGACCTTTGCAGCCCGGGAGCCGATTTTGCCGGCCTCGCTCAGTGCCGGCATGGCCCGGGGAACGGCGTCAAGGCGACCGGCGGTTTCGGGGCCCCGCTCTTTCTCGAGTTTCTTGATCTCTTCCCAGTTGCGCAGGACTTCGCCCGCGCCGATGCCCCTGGTCTCCAGGCCCTCGGCCCGATTGCCCGCTGCCGCCGAGGCTTCTTCTCCGAAGACATGCGGGTGACGGCGGATCAGCTTGCGGTTGAGGTTCGCAATGACGTCAGCGATGCCGAAGTGACCGGCCTCCTGGGCCATTTCGGCGTAAAAGAGCACCTGCAGCAGGAGGTCGCCGAGTTCGTCGGCGAGGTCGGCCCAGCGCTCGCGCTCGATAGCGTCAAGAACCTCGTAGGTTTCTTCGAGGGTGTATTTGCGGATCGAGGCGAAGGTTTGCTCGCGATCCCACGGACACCCGCCCGGAGCGCGCAGCCGCGCCATGACCGCGACTGCCTCGGCAAACAGCTTACCCACCTGGGAACCGGCGAGCGAATCGCCCCGCACCTCTTCGGCCCGCTCGGGAACAGCGCTGGCCAGGGCTGCGTCCTTTTCAGGGGGCATATCTTTACTCTACAACGGTAAGCCAGGCTCGCCGCGTATGCTGGCAGAGCAAAGGAGAGACTGCGATTCCATCCCTGACGAGCGGTGTTCCGGGATTTCTGATCGACGTATGCGTTGTTCTTTTCGGGCTGGCGTTCGGCAGCTTCCTCAACGTGTGCATTTCGCGGCTACCTCATCATGAGTCGATCGTTCATCCGCGCTCGCGCTGTCCGCGCTGCGGCGCGCCCATCGCCGCCCGCGACAACATCCCCATCCTGAGCTGGATTCTGCTCCGCGGACGCTGCCGGTCCTGCCGCCAGCGCATCGCCTGGCGTTACCCGGCGGTCGAGTTTCCGACGGCGGCCCTCTTTCTTCTTTGCTGGCTGCACTTCGGGGCGACCGTCACCGCCCTCGGCATGGCGGCGCTTTGCTTCCTGCTCTTCGGGCTCGCCGTGATGGATGCGGAGACGATGAAGCTGCCCGACGCATTCACGCTGCCGGGAATCGGCCTCGGGATCCTTTACGCAGCCCTCGGGCCCGCAGCCACGCTGCGCGACCGTCTGACGCATGCGGGCGCGTCCCTGGTCTCGGCCGCTCTCGCGGCTTTCTTTCTGGTCGTCATCCGCTGGCTCTTTTTTCTGATTCGCCACAAGGAAGGACTCGGGATGGGCGACGTGAAACTCCTTGCCATGATCGCCGCCTGGCTCGGGCTCACGCCCACGGTGCTGACTCTTCTCCTCGGAGCCTTCGCGGCCGCGCTCTATGGCGTCGTCTCTGTGGCACTCTCGCGGGGACGCCGGTCGTTCTCCTCCACCCGTCTGCCCCTGGGATCGTTCCTGTGCGCCGCGGCGCTCTTCACGATCTTCGCCGGCGATCCGATCATCCACTGGTATCTGGGCTTTTACGGGATCGGCCGCTGAATCAGATCTCCGCAGGCGCCACGATTCCGTGGCATTCACCGACGCCAATGCGGGGATAGCCTTCGCGCTCGCACCAGCCCTTCAGGATTACTTCGTCACCGTCTTCGAGGAATTTCCGCTGCTCGCCGTTGGGCAGGAGCAGAGGCTCGGCGCCACGTTTGGTCCGCTCCAGCAGCGAGCCGACGGATTCCGGCGCGGCCCCGGAGACGGTTCCTGTGGCGAGAAGATCGCCGGGACGCAGATTGCAGCCGTTGCTGGCGTGGTGCGTCACCATTTGTGCCAGTGTCCAGTACAAATCTCTGAGATTGCCGCGGCTGATGCGGACAGGCGGCTGCCCGACGGCGCGCGTCCTCCTGGTCGCGAGCCAGACTTCGAGCTGAATGTCGAATCCGCCGCGCGCCTGGTCCTGTTCGGACCACAGATACGGCAGCGGCTTCGGATCGCCCTCGGGTCTGGGCGCGGCTGGCACGCGATACGGAGCCAGAGCATCGAGAGTGACCACCCATGGCGAAATGGTCGTGGCAAAGCTCTTGCCCAGAAAGGGCCCCAGCGGCTGATACTCCCACGCCTGGATGTCGCGGGCCGACCAGTCATTCATCAGGCACAGCCCGAGGATGTGATTCTCAGCCTGCTCCAGGGGGATGGTTTCGCCGAGCGCGTTGCCCGCACCGATGAAGAACCCCACCTCCAGTTCGTAATCGAGCATGCGGCTGGGGCCGAAGGCGGGGTTGGCGGCATTGGGGTCTTTGGTCTGACCGCAGGGGCGGCGGACTTCGGTCCCGCTGATCACAATCGAAGAAGCACGCCCGTGATAGCCAATCGGAACCCACTTATAGTTCGGGAGCAGCGGCGTGTCCGGCCGGAAGAGGCGGCCGACGTTGGTGGCGTGATGGATGGAGGCGTAGAAATCGGTGTAGTCGCCGATCGCGAATGGCGGCAGCATCTTTACGCTGTTCTGCGGGATCAGGTGCGGCTCAAGGCGGAACCGCTGCGCGGGATCGCTCAGTAATTCCCGGGCGCGCTCGCGACCGTAATCGGGCAGCCCGCATGCGCGCAGATCGAGAATCCTGTCGCCGATGGCCAGCCCGGGCCGTCCCCCGGCTCCATCGTCGAACACGCCAAACGGCAAATTCTCCAGCGGAAAATCCGTCTGCGGATGACTTGCCGACTCCACCCAGCTGCGTTTGCGCTCAGGACTCAAACCCACTCCATCTCTTTCAGATCGTCTACCGGCTCGGCGAACGAACACGACCCGAAGCCAATGGCGAACCTGCTGCGGACCTGCTCGATCTGATCGGCGATCAGGGTGTTATCGTGCCAGTGGACCACGTCGCCGTCCGCCTGCCATGCGCCCGCTTCCTCTTCGCTCAACGTCTTCATCACAGCGGCTTCACCGGCTCCAAAGTACGCCAGAGCGCCCGCGAGGAAGAGATTCACGAAGCCGTGCATCGCGACGCGCAGGCCGCCCGGAGCAATCTCGCGGACACCGCGCAACGCATGATGCAACCCGGCCGTGGCTTTCCAGGCGACGCGCGACTCTGCGCAGGCGAGCAGGAACTGCGCGACGGCTTCGACGCTCGGAATCGATTCCGGCGTCACGCCGCCCATGCGAATCTTCGCCCTTGCGCCACGCTTCGCCAGGACCGGCAATACCTCCGGCGCCCGCTCCGGCGGAAACTCAACATAGCGTGCGCGCGACGAGGGCAATCCCCCCAGCGTGGCTTCGGCAGCGCGTGCATCCGCGGCCTTCGCCTCCAGGCCTCCGATGAAAGCCGCGCCTTCCTGGAACTCCGCGATGGCGCGCGCATCGTCTGCCGAGGTGCCGGAGCAAACGATACTCAGGGTCCACGGCGCCTCCTGCTCGTCGCAGCAGACGTTCCGGAATGCGGCTTCGAATTCGGTGAGCCGCGCCGCCGGAACCAGGAAGTTCCCGAGCATCCACGCGCCGTCGCCGCCGAGGTACTTCTGGTAGTTCCGGACCGCGGTCTCCATATCGAGAGCCGCAGGCGGGAAGAGGCCGGCATAATCGACGATCCGGTTCAGCAGCGCTTCGGCCGCACTCATCTCGCCTCCATTTCCCCGGCTATTTTCCCGGCCCGGTGAAATGCTTCTTCAGTCCCTGCCAGCACTCGAAGTATTCGTGCTGCAGGATCTTCGTTTCGAGCGCGAACTTCGTCGGACGTACCGGCAATCCCGTCTCCCACATGAACGCGAGGGTGTTGTCGAGCCTGACGGGTTTCAGATCGGCGTTGCTGGCCTTCTCCCAGGTTTCGGCGTCGGGGCCATGACCGGACATGCAGTTGTGCAGGCTGGCGCCGCCGGGGAGAAAGCCTTCGGCTTTCGCGTCGTACTCCCCGAAGACCAGCCCCATGAACTCATTCATCATATTGCGATGGAACCACGGCGGGCGGAAGGTGTGCTCGGCCACCAGCCAGCGCGGCGGGAAAATCGCGAAGTCCACATTGGCAGTGCCGGGCATGACGGAGGGTGAGGTCATAACGGTGTAGATCGACGGGTCGGGGTGATCGAAGCTCACCGTGTTGATGCAGTTGAAGCGAGCCAGATCGTACTTATAGGGGGTGTAGTTGCCGTGCCAGGCGACGACATCGAGGGGCGAATGATCGATCACGGCCTCCCACATGCGGCCGAGGAATTTGCCGACGATGCGAAAATCGCCGTCTTCATCTTCGTACGCTGCCACCGGGGCAAGAAAGTCCCTGGGGTTGGCGAGGCCGTTCGCGCCGATCGCGCCGAGTTCCGGAAGACGGAACGGCAGACCGTAGTTTTCGCAGATGTATCCGCGTGACGGACCGTCCATGACGACGCGGATCTTGATGCCGCGCGGGACGACGGCGATTTCGCCCGGCTTGACCTCGAGGATGCCGAGTTCGGTGTGAATCGCCAGCCTGCCCTGCTGGGGCACGATCATCATTTCGCCGTCGGCGTTGTAGAAATAGCGGCCCCGCATGGGCGCGTTGGCGGCATAGAGGTGAATCCCGACGCCGAGCTGCATGGCCGGATCGCCGCTGCCGCCCATGGTGACGATGCCGTCGACGAAGTCGGTCTTCTTCTCCGGCATGGGGATCGGATTCCAGCGCATCTGGTTGGGCGGCGAAGGCAGCTCGGTAAACGGACCGCTGCGAAAGAGGCCGGCGCCGATTTCCGAGAAAGGTTTGTGTGTGACGGACGGCCGGATGCGATAGGTCCAGGTGCGCCGATTGGTCGCGCGCGGGGCGGTAAAGGCGGTCCCGCTTAGTTGCTCCGTGTAGAGGCCCAGCGCGGACTTCTGCGGCGAATTCTGGCCCTCGGGCAGGGCGCCTTTGACTGCTTCGGTGGCAAACTCGTTTCCAAATCCCGACTGATACTTCAACTCCGCCATGCATCTCCTCCGGCGATCCGGTTGCGAAACCCACTACCCTACCCGGATCGGAGGAGGATTGGCAACTCAGCGGACAATGGCGTTCACGGCGTGCATCCACCAGACAGGAGTCGCCAGATACGTACGGACCACGAAGATCTGCCCCGCCACCAGCACAGGCAGGGCATAGCGGTAGGCCGGATGCACCGTCCGGCTGACGACCAGGTCTCGTGTGACACCCAGCAGGATCAGGCCGTCGACGCCGGCGTAAAACCAGTTGTCGGAGAAGGCCTCCCACGGGAAGCGCGCAAAGGCAGCGCTGGTGAGCACGCACGTCGCCATCAACATCAGGCGGCGATGGAACTCCGGTTGCTTTCGGCGCGCGACTGCCATCCAGAAGAGGGCGGTGAAACAGGTGATATCCCAGAAAGAAACGATGAGCAGGAAGGCCACAAACCCGGCGTCGTGCTGGCGAGCCATCTCCCATCGCGCCATGACGACGGTGATCCAGAAGCCCACCCCGGTCATCGCGCTCGCCCAGCCCGCGCCAAACCAGCCGAGCGTGCGATGGAGACCGACGTGTCGGGTCCAAACCAGCGCCGACTGCAGAGTGAAGAACGCGACCCATCCGGCGAAGAGAACTCCGTGAATCCAGAGCGGCCAGGGACGGGCCGGATGGGCGTGGATCAGCTTGTGATCGACGGTCTGGCTGAAGCCATAGATCACGATCGCCGCAATCAGCAGCGACATGCCGAAGTAGAAGGACCGGCCGGCCCTGTGTGCGGGTTTCGCCCTGGAAACCGTCGCGGAGCTTTGCGCTGACGTCGCCATGGAGCCTCATTCGGGGGAGTCCCGGGGCCCTGGGGATGTGACGGGTGAACGCATCATAGCAAGCCCGTGAGCGATCTGCATGCTTGTCCGCCGGCGTTTTCATGCCGAGCCGTTGCCCTTCGCACCGTTCCCTGTGGCGCGTCCCCGGCTCAGTCCTCGGCCCTGCACTGGAAGCAGAGCCCGTATCCGTCCGGATCGTTCAGATACAGCTGCTTCATGCCGTACCGCGCCACCTTCGGGGGTTTCACCGCGACGCCTTGCTGGAGCAGGGCTTCGTAGGCGCCATCCACATCGGGACACCCGAAAAACAGCCCGGTGTCGCCGTGGGCGGCGACGCGCGCGCGATCCGCCGGCACCGGCCGCTCGCTGTCGAATTCATAGGCCGTGTTCAGCATCACCTCGGCTCCGCCCAGCCGCAGCAGCGCCCAGTGGAACTTGTCCGGCCCCAGCACCGGCGACGTCCCCACTACTTCAAAGCCGAGTACGTCGCGGTAGAACTGGACCGCTGTCGGCATGTCATAAACCTGCAGCAGCGGGCACACCCCGCGCACTTCGATCGCCATCGTTCACCTCGCGATGGCAGACAGCATAGCGGAGCGCCCACGACGTGGGCGAAAAATCGCTGCGCGGTCGCGGCGAGGATCGCCGGCCGGCGTCTGCGCCTCAGGCCTCCGCACCTTCGTGCAGCCGCTGATCGGCGGACGCCGAGGCGTCTCCGGAGACCGCATAGGCGATGGCTGCGCCGATCAGGGCGGGAACAATAAAGGCCTGTCCGCCCTTCGCCTCGGCGACAAAGACCACGGCCGCCAGAGGCGTTTTGTATCCAGCCGACAAGAAGGACGCCATGCCGACCGCGGCGTAGAGACCTGCGTTGGCGCTGTGCACGATCGATTGCGCAAACGCCGCGCCGAGGCATCCGCCGGTGAGAAACAGGGGCACGAACATGGCGCTCACGCCACCTGCGCCCAGCGTGAACAGGGTCGCAGCGAGCTTGAGGCCGGCGAAGACCAGCAGTTCCACCGATCCGTGATGCTGATTCAGGACCATGCCGACGGCTTCGTAGTTCGCTCCCAGGGGGACCAGGTTTCCCGGATACATCCGCAGAAACAGCACGCCGCACAAGCCGGTCAGCAACCCACCCACGGCCAGCTTGACCCAGTGCGGCGCCGGCCAGGAGACAAAGAACATGCGCGCCCGCCGGAAGGTGGTGACGAACACCATCGCCGCCAGCCCCGCGGCCAGCCCCAGAAGCGCGCTCCAGTAGAGATCGCCCCGCGTAAACGAATTCGTCCCACTGAAGTTGAACAGCGGCGCAGCGCCGAGAAATCCGCTCAGCGTCACATACGCCACCACCGACGCAATCAGAGACGGCACCAGCGCTTCATGGGCCAGGTCGTCGCGGTACGGCATTTCCAGCGCAAAAACAATGCCAGTCAGAGGCGCGCGAAACACCGCCGACATGCCCGCAGCCGCGCCGCAGATCAGCATGACGCGCCGGTCGCGCTCGGTGAGCCGCAGGCGTCGCAGATGCCCCCACAGCCACGAGCCGATGGCGCCGCCGCCGTAGATGCTCGGCCCTTCCAGCGCCGCGCTGCCGCCGAATCCGACTGTCGCCATCGCCGCCGCAATCTTCGGCACAAACCAGCGCACATCGATGCGGCCCTCATGCTCGTGATAGGAGCGGATCACTTCTTCGGTTGAGTGCTCGTTCGGATCGGCGGAGAGGAACTGCATGATCAGCCCGGCGAGCGCGCAGCCCAGAGTCAGCCCGGGCACTATGGCCCACGGATGGCGCAGATAGAACGCCAGCATGGCGGGCCACATCAGCTGCAGCAGGACGACGGCAATCCCGGTGATGGCCAGCCCGGTCACCACCCCGATGAGCGGCGCCACAATCAGCCACTTGCGCAGATCGCGCGCGTACACGCGGACCAGATCTTCGCGCATCAGTTGCAGTGCGCGCCGCACAATCCGCGGCTGGGCCAGCCAGCCCGGTCCCCTGCCTTGCCTTTCCTCTACGCGCGTCATGCGTCGCGCCCCGGCCAGCGCTCGGCGCGCAGCACTCCGGATTTCAGCCGCCGCACTTCGTCCTGATGCAGATGGCTGAGAGTCGCCAGAATCTCTTTGCCCCCTGGCGTGAGCGTCACGACCACCTGCCGTCGGTCGGTTTTGCCTTCGCGCCGCTTCACCAGTCCGCTTTCGGCGGCCCGTTCCACCAGGCCGACCACAGAGTTGTTGCGCTCCTGCAGAAACTCCGCCAGCTCGGAAATCGTGGCGCGCCCGTTCTCGGCAAAGCCGGCAATTCCGAGCATGAGCTGATGCTGTTGCGGGGTCACGCCGCAGGCCCGCGCCGCCTTCTCGCTGAAGCGCAGAAAGCGCCGCAGCGTGTAGCGAAACTGCGCCAGTTCCCGCATCATCTCACGATCCCTGTCGTGTTTCCTTCCCACTTCCGGCCGATATTTCATCGCACTACGATCTATTTTACATCGTAATACGATCTTTATCAAAATTTGCGTTCCATCAACAATCGCGCGTCTGCACCGCCCTTCGGGCTTAGTCTGAACGCAGCATGCGCATTCTTGTCTCCGGCGCCGGCGTTGCAGGCCCTACCCTCGCCTACTGGCTGCTGCGCCACGGATTCACGCCGACTCTCGTCGAAATCGCCCCGCAACTCCGTACCGGCGGCTACATCATCGACTTCTGGGGAGCCGGCTTCGATATCGCCAATCGCATGGGCATGCTGCCGAGCCTGCGCCCGTATTCCTATCTGGTGCGGGAACTGCGGGCGGTCGACGAGCGCGGCCGCACTGCCGCTTCGATTCCCACCGACGGCTTCTTCCGCATGACGCACGGGCAGTTTCTCAGCATCGCTCGCGGCGATCTGGCCGCCTGCATCTACGCCACGCTCGACGGCAAGGTGGAAACGCTCTTCGGCGATCGCGTGGTCCGTCTGGAGCAGTCGGAAGCCGGCGTTGAGGTCGGCTTTGCCGCCCGCCCGGCGCGTCATTTCGATCTCGTGATCGGCTGCGACGGCCTGCACTCGGGCATCCGCCAGCTGGTCTACGGCGACGACTCACAGTTCGAGAAGTACCTCGGCGTCAAGGTTGCGGCCTTCCACGCCGAGGGCTACGCGCCACGGGAGGAACTGGTCTATCTCCTGCACACCGCTGTCGGCCGCCAGATCGCGCGCTTCTCCCTGCGCGGCGACCGCACCATGTTTCTCTTCACTTTCGAGGACCACGATCCGTCGCTGCCGCCGACTCTTGTCGAACAGAAGGCGTTGCTGCGGGCAAAATTCGGCGGGATGGGGTGGGAGACGCCGCAGATCCTCGATGCGCTCGATGGGAGCCACAGCCTCTATATCGACCGTGTGAGCCAGATTCATATGGGGCCGGCGGCCGATTCCTGGTCGCGCGGCCGCGTCAGCCTCCTCGGCGACGCGGCCTTTGCCGTCTCGCTTCTCGCCGGACAGGGAACGGCTCTTTCCATGATCGCCGCTTATATCCTGGCCGGGGAGTTGCGCCGTGCGGATGGCGACTACAAGCGCGCGTTCGCGCAGTATCAGGCCCGCTTCGGATCCTTCATCCTCGGCAAACAAAACGCAGCGCCCCGTTTGGCCGGATTTTTCGCCCCGCGATCACGGTTGGCGCTCTTTCTGCGCAACCAGGGGATGAAGCTCATGCGGCTTCCGGGAGTCGCGAACTTTGCCTTCCGGGGCGACCTCCGGGACAGGATCGAGCTGCCGGAGTATTAAGCCTCACGGGCGCCGAAGGGGAGAATGTTCGGTGAGCCACGCGTGCACGCTGGCAAGATCCTGCCGGCTGAGTGCAGGCGCGCCGCGCCGCAGCATCTCGATAAACCAGTCCACCTCTTCGGGAGCAGCCGGGTAGCCAACGTTGTCCCCGCCTGTTTTCGATTTGGGATCGGGACGACTGGAATCGACGATCGGCTTGCCGTCGGCGTCGAGCATGACCAGAAACGGCCAGCCCGCGTCTCTGCCTCCGATGGAGTCCTCGAAGGCGACGCCGCCGGGCGTGTCGGCATGCTTCGGATCGTTGGGCCGCTCGCCCGTATCCATCGAGATGAAAACGAAGGCGCGGCTGAGCAGGGGGTGCATCCGGGGATCGGCGAGAAAGCGGTCGTACAACCTGCAGTTACTGCACCAGGAAGCGCCGAAGTCCAGCAGGATGTTTTTGTGCTCTGCATGCGCCTGGGCCTCGGCGCGCTCAAGAATTTGCGCAGCCGAGGGGCCGGCGTCGGGTGCGGCGCCTACAGCGAGCGGGCAGAGGATCAGCAGACACGAAGAAACCAGGAGGACGGCTGAACGGTCTCTCAGGCGCGAGCGCAGGGTCAATGTGAATCTCCGGTAAAAGCAGACGTTTTCGAGCTATTATGGCGCACTCTGCCGCGCCGCGAGTCGCCACACACCGTTTTCTCCTGTGTCGGTGCAGCGCAGCCCCAACGCCCTGCCGTGCCGCATCCGCATGACGCGCGAGCGCACTCGGGTCATCGTCACCCGCAGCCCCATCGTGCACGTTCCGCACGGCCGGTAAACCCCGGGGGATTGGGGGCCGAACGCGCCGGGTTGCGCCATTTTCTGGCGGATTGTGACGTGCATCACATTTTTCTCCCCCGCACTCCCCCAAACTGCTGAGAGTGGCCGGCCTGCTGATTCGATCCCGCCGCCTTCAGGGCAAATGTCCAGCAAATTCTCCGAGCTAGCCCGCGAACTTGACCGTGTCGCTTCCAACGTTTCGCTTCGCAAGGGCACGGCGCTCTTCCGCAGCGGCGATGCCCTCTCCGGCGTATTCGTCATCCGCAAAGGCGCGGTCACGTTGTCGGTGGATAACGAAAAATCCTTCTATCCTCCGCGGACGCTGGGTCCTGGCGAAATCGTCGGCCTGCCGGCGACCCTGACCGGGCACTACAGCCTGACCGCCCGCGTGACGGAGGACTCCGACCTGGCCTTCATTCCCGGCTCAAGAGTGGTTGAGATGCTGGAGACCTCGCCACACCTGTGCATGATAGCGATGCGCCTGATGAGCGAGGAGATCGGCCGCGTGCGAACGGCCCTGAAAGACGCCCCGCCCCTCGATCACTCGGAATAGCGATCCCTGCGAGGAAAGGCTGCCGGCTACTCGCCGGTTTGTATCAGTCCCGGCAGCACTTCTCCGGCATTTCCCAGGATCAGCCGCGTAAAGACCGGCGCATTCAGCGGCTCCTCGGGGCCGATGTAGTATTTCCGCACCTGCGGCCCGGCCCAGCGCACAAAGTTCGCCGCCGGGTAAACCGATCCCGAGGTCCCCACCACGAGCACCACGGTGGCCCGGTTGATTTCGTGCTGGATGCGGTCCATCGCCAGGGGCATTTCGCCGAACCAGACGATGTGCGGCCGGACCCGTCCCCCACAGGCACAGCGCGCCATCGCCGCTTCAGTCTCGTAGAGCGCTTCATCGCGAAACGGCGCGCGGTTGCAACCGAACCCCGGCATGCCTCCCGCGCCGCTGTGCTCGCAGCGCGACAGAAAAAGCTCACCGTGCATGTGCACCAGGCGTCTGGAGCCTGCACGCTCGTGCAGATCGTCCACGTTCTGCGTGACGAGGAAGAATCGATCACCGAGCCGGGCCTCCAGCTCCGCCAGCGCCCGATGCGCGGCGTTCGGTTGTGCCTGCAACGCCGCCTTGCGCCGCTCGCTGTAGAAGCGCCAGACCTGTGCTGCATCGGCTGCCCAGCCCTCAGGCGTGGCCACGTCTTCGACACGATGGCCTTCCCACAGCCCACCCTGATCGCGAAAAGTCTTCAGGCCGCTCTCCGCGCTGACGCCCGCGCCGGTGAGGACAAAGACGCGGTCCTCCGGCTCAATCTGAATCGGCTCCGCGGACTCCGTCATCGGCCCACTCCAGATGGAGAATGCCACCAAGTTCCGGCGAGGCGCTGCGGCGGTCTCTTTCACTGCACCGTCGGCCCCGGAATCACCGGCTTCGGCTTGCCCCAGTTGAAATATCTTCCCAGAATTCCCTTCACAATCAGATGGTCGGTGGAGGCCGTCGCGCCCCACCCCGCGCCAAAATTGATCTCCCATTTCGGCGATACGAAAAGGTTCACCACCGGAAAAATCTGGTGTTGCTGGTTGTGCAGATTGACGAAGTGTCCGAACTCGCCCCAGTAGCCGTAATATTCCACACCGAAGTTGAACACCGGTTTCGGCTGATACGTCACCGTCGCCGCCGGCCCGAAGGTCACCCCGTGCGGCGAGACGTCACGATCGTAGTAGCTCGCTTCCGCCTGCGAAGTTCCCGGGGGCAGCGACGTGGGATGAATCCCCCAGTTCATGGTCGTGTTTACCGACCAGTACCACTTCCCTGCCGTCTGATCGACGATCGGCATGATCTGCCACGTCCAGGTTGGATTCGCATAGGCAGCCCGCGCGTACCCGATTTCATTCGACAGGCTGACCCCAACCGGCCAATGCCAGCTCGGGGGTACACGCACGCGCGGCCGGATGTGATCGCCGACCCACTGTACGCCGGTGCCGCTGTGTTCCTCAGTGAAAATGTAGAAACCCACTTCCGACCAGTCGTTCAGCCCCTGGGTCAGCTCAATCGTCTCGTGCTCCTGGCCCTGCGTCGGCTGCATTCCGTACGACGGGGTGGTGCTGCCCTCCACCGTGTAGTTGCTGTGCAGTTCCATCAGCAACGTTCCCGGCGCCTGTGTCTCGGAGGGATAGACCTGGATCTCGTAGTTCTCCTGGGCGAGCGCCGCACGCGAGCCGGCGCAAAGAATCAACATCGCGATCGTCGCGACCCCGGCCGCTCCACAGCGCATCCACCTGCCGGCAAGCAAAAGCATCTCCCCCCTCGCGCCTTACGCGTAGTCGAACAACAGCATGAATCCGGAATCCATGTGGTCCTGCTGGTGACAGTGGAAGAGGGTTTTGCCGGGATTGTTCGCCGTAAAAACCACCTCGGTCTTCACACCGGTTTCGAGCAGCACCACGTCTTTCAGAACGCCCGCCGTCTCCCGGCGATTCAGCCTGCGCAGTTCAAAGGTGTGCCGATGCAGATGGACGGGGTGAATGTCCCTGCTCTGGTTATCGAAGATCAATCGGTATCGCGTTCCTTCCCTGAGCTGGACCGGATGGATTTTCGGCCACGATTCCCCGTTGATCGTCCAGTGGTCGAAATCTCCGTATCCTTCGAACTTCGGACGGAACACCAGCGGGATCGCCACCTCCTCGCCGGCCATCGAACTGGCTTCGGCTGCATGGCCGAACTTCTCGTACTGAAAATCGAACTGCCCTGGATCGCGCCACAGCGGAGTTCCGCTCTGGTTTGCGTACTCCACCACAACGCCCATGCCTTGCCTGCGATACGTCGCATTCGTCTCGCCCAGCACCCACACGCCCGGCTGCCGCATCTCGACCACCGCATCCACACGCTCCGCGGGTCCCAGACGGATGGTCTCCACCAGCGCAGGCGAGGCAACCGGATTGCCGTCGAGGGCGGTGACGAGAAAGCGATGCCCGGGCAACGCCAGGTCGTGCATCAGCGTTGCACTCGCATTCAGGATATGCAGCAGAACGCGCTGTCCTTCCTTCACGCGCAGAGGCTCGCCGAAGCCCAGCATCCGGTCGTTGATCGTTGCGTAGCCGTAGACGACCTCCTGGTAGCCCTCGCTGCCGCCCTCGGCATGGCCGTCCCAGTCGTGCAGCGCAAGAAAAATCTCCTGATCGTACCGGGCCGGATCGCTGGCCGCATCGATCATCAGGAATCCGAACTCACCGCTGTAGGTGGCCCGGTTCAGATGATGTCCGGCGGAAATGTGCGAGTGATACCAGCGGAACCCCGCCGGCGCCGCGGTCCAGGTATAGCGCTGCACCCCGCCATGCGGCGCGGACTCCGGCGACCCTTCTTCGCTTGCGCCATCCTGCGCGGAGGGAATGTGCAGCCCGTGCCAGTGCACGATGTCCGACACGTCGGTGTCGTTCACGACGTCGATCGTCACCTGCTGCCCTTCGCGAACCCGGATCAGTTCGCCTGGTACGCGCCCGTTGCAGGCGGTCGTTTTCACCGTCCTGCCGGGTGCAATCTCCAGCTGCAGCGGCGCGATCCGGAGGGTGTAGTCGGCCGGCGCCTGGGCGAGCAGCGGCGCGCAGCGGCTGAGAGAGATCGCTCCCGCCAGCGCACCGGCACTGCGACGAAGAAAGTCTCTGCGTTTCACCGGTTCAGAAGGAGAGATATCCCATTCTCCGCGATCCCCGTTCGCAGAATATCGTTGCCAGATTACGAATTTTTCATCGCAGCCGCACGTATCCTGATGCCATGCCTGGCACCGGCGATGCGCGGCTCGTCCAGATCGTCGATGCCGCGGTGGCCGACGCAGCCCGTCGCTCCGGTTCCTGGCTCCTGTGTGCGCCGGGGTGCACGCAGTGCTGTATCGGCGTCTTTCCCATCTCGCAGCTCGATGCGGCTCGACTGCGCGCAGGCCTTGCCGCTCTCGACGCCACGGAACCGCAACGCGCCGCCGCGGTTCGCCAACGCGCCCGCGAGTCGATCGCCCGGCTTTCCTGCGGATTTCCCGGCGATCCGGCAACCGGGGCTCTCGATGACTCGCGCGATGCTCTGGACGACTTCGCCAACGACGAGCCCTGCCCCGCGCTCGATCCCGCGACGGGTCTGTGCGATCTCTACACCGCGCGTCCCATGACCTGCCGCGTCTTCGGTCCTCCCCTGCGTTCGACCGATGCGGAGGGCAACAGCGGCCTCGGCGTCTGCGAACTGTGCTACCACGGCGCAGCCGAGGAACAAATCGCCGCGTGCGAACTGCGTCTCGAAGGTGAGGAGCTGGAATCCACGCTCACGGCCGAGGCGGAACGAGCCGCCGGCCGCTCCGGCAGCACCATCGTCGCCTTCGCGCTTGTCGGCTGATCGCTCAGGACGTTGCAGCTTTTTATTCCTCGCAAACCATGAACCCCTGCGTTTATGAGAAGATTTCTCCGCAACCGTCGGACCCTCGCCGGGTTCCATCGGCTGTGCGGAAGCTTTTTGAATATCCGCCGCAGTGGTGCCAAATCTCTTTCCCCGAAAGGAAAATCCCACACCCATGAAGAAGAATCTGCTCCTCGTTGCTACGGCAGTCCTGCTCAGCATCCCCAGCATTCCGATGGCATCTGCGCAACGGATCTACGTGCGCGTCGGCCCTCCGCCCGTCGTTGTCGAGCATCCCGGTCCGCGCCCGCACCCCGGATGGGTCTGGGTCGGCGGCTACCACCGCTGGGACGGGGCCCGCTACATCTGGGTCACCGGCCGCTGGGTCGAGCCGCCTCGCCCGCACGCTGTCTGGATCGCCGGCCACTGGCGTCATGAAGCGGGCGGCTGGTACTGGGTTGAAGGCCACTGGCGTTAAGAACCACGCTTTCCCCGCTTCCCTGGCCCTGTCCTTCGACGGACAGGGTCAGGCGCACTCAAACCCATCGGTCACCCACTTGTCCCTTCCGCTGGTGACCTTCGTCTTCCTCTCCTTTACACTTCTGCTGCCCGCCGATGGCAAAATGCACTAAGATTTTCTGTCTCGCGGGAAAACCACCATGCCCCACTACGCTACGCTTCATACACACACGGATTCCGGCGTCCATACCATCTTCCTGAACCGGCCGGAAAAGCGAAATGCTCTCAATCATCAACTGATCGAAGACCTCACCCAGGCGCTGGAGTCGTTCGCCGCCAGCCAGAGCTGTCACGTTGTCATCCTCACCGGCGCCGGCTCCGCCTTTTGCGCCGGGCTGGACCTCGAGCACCTGCGCGCCATGATCCAGCACTCCGGCGAGGCGTCGGCGACGGAGGATTACCTCGAGGACGCGCAGCGCATCGCCACCCTCCTGCGCACGCTCTACTTCCTGCCCAAGCCCTCTATCGCGGCGGTCAACGGGCCGGCGATCGCCGGCGGCATGGGCATTGCCACGCTTTGCGACTTCACCCTTTCGGTTCCGGAAGCGAAATTCGGCTATACGGAAGTCCGCATCGGCTTTATCCCGGCCGTGGTCTCCGCTTTTCTGCGTACGCAGCTCGGCGAAAAGGCCTGCCGCGACCTGCTGCTCACCGGACGCCTCATCTCTGCGACAGAAGCCGAATCGATGGGCCTGGTCAACCGCATCGTTCCCGAGCCGGAGCTGATCCCCGAAGCCAAAGCGCTCGCACAGCGCCTGCTCCGCAACAGCCCCGCCGCGATGGAGTCCACCAAGCGCCTTCTCGGCCGCTTCTCCGAACGCTATCTGGCGGACGACATCGAAGCCGCGATCCGCGCCAGCGTGGATGCCCGATCCAGCGCGGACTTCCGGGAGGGCGTCAGCGCCTTCCTTGAAAAAAGGGAGCCGCACTGGCCCTCGGCTCACAACCCCAGGGAGACCATAGCGGCGAAATAGCAGGGTCCGCCCGTAACCTGTTCCGCGAATATGGCATCCTTTCCTGCATAAGGGCCCCGGTCCCCGGAGGTTCCCATGAGCCATCGATGGCTTTCCCCGGTCGTCGCGGTGCTTCTGTTCACGCAACCCCATTTTGCCCCCGCCCAGGACCTGCAAACTTCTCCGCATGCCGAGGGGGTTTCCCCAGAAACTGCCGGGGATCTGCTTTTCGCACGCGGGGAATTCGTCGAGGCCCTCGATGCGTACAGCCGTGCTCCGGTGGACGCGGCCACGCTGAACAAGATCGGCGTCGTGTGGCAGCACCTTTCGGCCGTGGAACAGGCGAAGCACAACTACGAAGAGGCCCTCGCCCTGCGGCCGAACTTTCCCGACGCACTCAACAATCTCGGCGCCGTTTATTTCGCTGAGAAGAAGTACACCCAGGCGATCCGTCTCTATCGTCGCGCGCTCGAGCTCGCCCCCGACTCGCCGATCACGACCGCGAACCTCGGCACCGCCTACTTCGCCCAAGGACGAACCAGCCAGGGCGTCGAAGCCTATCGCACTGCCTTCTCCCTCGACTCCTCGGTTTTCGACCCGGACTCGGCCTCCCTCGTCGAGGGCCCCCTCAGCGATGAAGGTCGTGCCCGACTGGACTACTCGATCGCGGAACTTTTCGCCCAGATGCATCGCAACGACCGCGCCCTCGACTATCTCCGCCGGGCCTTCGATGCCGGCTTCGAGGACAGCAAACGGCTCTGGCAGGATCCCGCCTTTGCCGAGCTACGTATCACGGCCGATTTTGCGGCCCTGACGGCGCAATATCACCTGAAATGACGGGCATCGATTGCCGGGAAAGCGGATTCCTGCTGAGTGGCTGCCTCGCAGGCTGAGTCTCATAGCCACTTTGTGACCGAAAGTGGTATCTCTGCATAACAACTTGCAACATTTTATGCATAACCACTAATATCCTGCCCATGCTGGACGTTTCCGCAGGTATTGTCCCCGTCATCCCCATCGACCGCGAAGCCGCGATGCCTCTGCATCGCCAGGTGTACGCCGGTTTCCGCGATGCTATTTTGCGCGGCGATCTGGCTGCCGGCCAACAGGTGCCCTCCAGCCGCGCGCTTGCTGCCGAGCTCGCGATCTCGCGCTTTCCGGTCCTCGACGCGTATGCGCAGCTGCTCGCCGAAGGCTATTTTGAGAGCCGCGTCGGCGCCGGCACGTTCGTCTCGGCATCGCTGCCGCACCGTGCCGCGCAGGCCCGGCGTCCCGCCGACGAGACTGCCGACTGTCGCCGCACCTCGCGCCGCTCCCTGCTGTTTCCGCCTTTCGATCACATCCCCTGGCGCCACGGATGGGGAGCTTTCACCGTCCACCAGCCCGCACTCGATCAGTTCCCCTTCGATCTGTGGTCCAAACTGATCTCCCGGCACAGCCGCTCGCTGCGCATTTACGCCAACAGCAATTTTCTCCCCCTCGGACTGCCCGCGTTCCGCGAAGCCATCTGCTCTTACCTGCGGACGGCGCGGTCGGTGCGCTGCGACCCCGATCAGATCATGGTCGTCTCCGGTTCGCAGCAGGCCCTCGACATCGTGACGCGCGTTCTGCTCGACCCAGGCGACGCCGCCTGGATGGAGGAGCCCTGCTATCCGCTGGTGCGCTCGCTCCTGCTCGGCTCCGGTGTCCGCCCCATCTCCGTTCCCGTCGACGAAGAAGGCCTCGATGTTTCTGCCGGGGTGCGCATGGCCCCCGACGCCCGCGTTGCCTTCGTGACGCCGTCGCATCACTACGCCCTCGGCGTCACCATGAGCGCCTCGCGCCGTTTCCAGCTCCTCGAGTGGTCCCGTCAGGCCTCCTCCTGGATCGTCGAAGACGACTACGACAGCGAGTACCGCTTCGACTCGATGCCCATCCCGTCGCTCCAGGGTCTCGATCCTTCCGATCGCGTTATCTACATCGGAACCTTCAGCAAAGTCCTTCGGCCGTCCCTTCGTCTCGGTTACATCGTCATCCCCTCCGACCTGGTCGACCGCTTCACCGCGGTCCGCTTCGCGATGGACATCTTCCCTTCCTACCTCTTCCAGGAAGCCCTGACCGATTTCATGCACGATGGCCACTTCGCCCGGCACATCCGCCGCATGCGCGCCCTCTACAAGGGTCGCCGCGCCGCTCTGGTCGAATGCATCCGCGCCGAGTTCGGCGATTTTCTGAAGATCGAGGGCGCCGAAGCGGGGATGCATCTTACCGTCACACTGCCACCCGCGTTCAAAAACGGATCCGTCACCGACGTCGACCTGGCCACGCGCGCGGCCAAGGATAAGCTCTGGCTCTGGCCGCTCTCTCCCTGCTACTCCGGCGGCAAGCCCCGCCAGGGATTTATCCTCGGCTTCGGCAATACGCCCGAAGAACAGATGCCCACGGCCATCCGCCGGCTCCGGCAGCTGATCGCGGCGTAGGCGCGAATGGGTCTGGCCTGAACCAGCCGTGAACCGGGCTCGAACCGCTGCGCGTCACCCGATCGCGGCTCTGCCCCGCCATGATCTGGTCGCTGCCCGCCCCGGATGGGAAAAACTGGAGGCGTCCCTACGCCGCGACGGCCTGCTCCCGCAAATGAAACTGCCCGATCAGCGCATACAGCGTCGCAGCCAGATTCGACAACTCTTCGCAGGCCTCCGCAGTCGATCGGGCCTCCGTGGCGGTCGACTGCCCCAACTTCGCCATCCGATCCACATTCTCCCGGATATGCGCCATGCTGCTTGCCTGCTCGGTCGCTGCTGCGGCAATCTGCACGATCTTCTCGCCCGCTTCGCGCGCCATCCCGGTGATCCGGCTCAGGTGCTCACCGGTGGCGCGGGCCAGATCGCGCTCTTTCGAGGCCGCCGCCTCGTTCGAGGCGATCGCCTCGACGGCGCGCTGCGTCTCCAGCTCGATGGCATGCACCACCCCGGCGATCTCCTTCGTCGCCGCGGTCGTCCGCTCGGCAAGACGCCGCACTTCGCCTGCCACCACCGCGAAACCTCGCCCCGCTTCGCCCGATCGCGCCGCCTCGATCGCCGCGTTCAGGGCCAGCAGGTTTGTCTGCTCTGCGATTTCGTCGATCACTGACAGAACCTTCCCAATCCGCTTCGACTGTTCTTCCAGTTGCGCCATCTGGCGTGCTGTTCCGGCGACTTCCTCCTGCAGTTCGCTCATGGTCGTCGCGCTGTGTACGGCGCTCACCTGGCCGGCTTGTGCCAGATCCACCGTCTGCCGCGCCGCGGCAGCTGCCTGGCTCGACCTTTCCGATACGCCGTCGATCGTTGTCGAAACTTCGTCGATGGCCAGAACCATCTGCGTGGCTTCGACCGACTCCTCTCCCGAGACCGAAGCCTGGATCGCCGCCGACGCGGAGATGACCGCGGCCGACTCGTTCAGCCGTTGCGAAACCTGCGCCACCTCCAGCAGCGCATTGCGCACCCGCAGCACAAAACGGTCGAACGAACCGGCCAGATGCCCGATCTCATCCCGGCGCTCGCTGCGCAGCACGGTGTTCAGGTCCGCGTCGTCCATCCGCGCCGCCAGATTGCTCACCGGGCGCAGCACCAGCCAGCGCACGATGAGCCAGATCACCAGCGCCAGCAGCCCGGTGATGCCCACGGAGCCCAGCAGCACCAGGCTCTCCAGACGCACAATCCGCGCGGAAATATCGGAGGTGGGCCACGCTGCCACCACCCGGTATCCCCACGCGCCGAACTCGGCCGACGTCGAGGCCCATCCCGCTGCTTCTCCGACCAGCACCTGCGCGACCCGCTGCTCGTCGATTCCCTGGGGGCGAAAGACCGTACTGCCATCCCGGCGCAACAACACAAGAAATCCATGGTCGAGGATCCGCGCCCGGGAGATGTGCTCTCCCAGATCGCCCAGCGACGACAGGGGATATCCGGTGTACCAGATCCCGATGATGTTCCCCCGGCCATCCCGCATCGGTTCATAGCCGGTCATGTAAGGTTTGCCCAGGATGTCCACGACTCCATAGAACGGCCGCCCCTCGCGGATCGCCGCGTAGGCTGCGCCCTTCGGATCCAACACCGTTCCCACCGCGCGCCCGCCGCCAGGCCGCTGCACGTTCGTCGAGACGCGCACGAACGTCTCCCCGCGACGCACAAACAGTGTCGCCGTCCCGCCCATGAGTTCTTTCACGCGATCGACCAGCGCGAATTGCCCCGTCTGCGAATTTTTCCCCAGCCGCAAATCGGGCACCCTCTGACCGCTTTGTTTCACCTCCGGCCCCAGCGCGGGCTCGCCCAGCCGCTGCGCTTCCGATTGCAGAACTTTCATCGACGCGTGCACCGTCTGCGAACTCAGCGCGTTCACAGCGGCCAGGGTGTCCAGCACGCGGTCCGTCTGCTCGGCGACCTCCGCCCGGGTTGCCTCTCGGATCTGTGAAACCACGATCTGCGCTGCCAGTCCCCCCAGCAGCAGCATCGTTCCCGTCACCGTCGCAATGGTGGGGACAAGGATGCGAAGGGCCAGCTTCTCCCGGATGTGTGCCATAACCTGTCGGGCTTATCGGCGCTCCGCAGAAAGTCTTGAAACAGGCTCCTGAGACGCCCGTTGCCGGCTTCGCGCTTCCGGCTTCCGGCCAGCGCTCCGCTACCGGCTATTCTGTATGCATGGGTGCAAGCGAGTCCCCCGCGGAATCCTTCGATGTGCTTGTCGTCGGCGCCGGCCCCACCGGCATGGCCTGCGCCATCGAGGCGCAGCGAGCCGGTTTCCGCTCCGTTCTCATCGACAAGGGATGCCTGTGCAACTCCCTGTTTCACTACCCGGCCCACATGACCTTCTTCACGACCTCGGAACTGCTCGAGATCGGCGACATCCCGTTTCCCTCACCCAACGCCAAGCCCTCGCGCAACGAAGCCCTGGAGTATTACCGCAAGGTCGCGATGCACTATAAGCTCGACGTCCGCCAGTATCACCGCGTCGAGCAGGTCACCGGATCGGACCTCGACTTCACCATCCGCACCACCGACACTTTCGGCCGCCCTCACAGCTTCGCCACCCGCAAAGTCGTCGTTGCCACCGGCTACTACGACCTGCCCAACCTCATGAATATTCCCGGCGAAGATCTGCCCAAGGTCCAGCACTACTACAACGACCCCCATCCTTATTACGCGCAGGAGGTGCTGGTCATCGGGGGCAGGAACTCGGCCGCCATCGCCGCCCTCGAACTCTGGCGTCACGGGGCCCGCGTCACCCTCGTTCACCGCGGCCCCGCCCTGCATCGCCACGTGAAGTACTGGATCCTGCCGGACATCGAGAATCGCATCAGGAACGGCGAGATCACCGCTCACTTCAACACCGCCGTGACCCGCATCGATCCCGACACGGTCACGCTGCAGACGGCGCCCGGCGGCCTTGCCCGGCTCATCCCCGGCCGGCAGGACTCCGGCACTCGTGTGCTCAAAAACGACGCCGTCCTCGCTATGACCGGCTACCGGCCCGATTTCGAATTCCTCCGGTCCCTGGGCGTTCGGATCGAGGGCGAGAATCGCTGCCCCGCCTGCGACCCGCAGAGCCTGGAAAGCAACATCCCGGGTATCTACCTCGCCGGCGTCATCGTGGCGGGGGACCGCACCAGTGAGATTTTTATTGAGAACGGCCGCTTCCACGGACGCCAGATCGCCAGCGACCTCAGGGTAAAGTTAATGTCATCGGCCCCTGAACTCTCCAGGGTGTAGGATCACTCCAAACCCCTGCAGATCTGCGTGCAGGCTGGATCGAGGCCCTGCACACGCAGAAGCGCTCCTGACGGAACACTGGTATCCCCCTGGCTTATGCCTCTGCTCAGACCACGATCGATTCGCGGCCAGTTCATGGCCGCTCTGATCCTCTTCGAGATCATTGTCGTGGGCATCTTCACGCTTGTGCTTCTGCGCGAGCAGCAAAGCGAGATGGCGCAGCGCATGCACCGCCGCCTCGAAAACCAGGCCTTCGAAATGGGTGCCCTCGGTTCGCTGGCCCTCGACGATCCCCACCCCGGATCGTTTGAGCGCGTCGTCCGCGTCGCCTCTACGTCGCCCAGCGTGAGCGCCGCTCAAATCACCGACCTCAACGGCAAAACCCTGGCCAGTACCGATCCCACCAGCAGGGGGAAAATCACCCTCACGGCGAAAGAGCAGTCTTACCTGCACGCGCTCACCGGACCGGTCATGTTTCAGGGAACCCAAGGTCAGTGGGAAGTGGTCACCCCCATCGTGGCCGGCGGCCACATCCAGGCGCTCGCCTGGATCTATCCCAACGACCACCAGGACATCCTGGACACGCACGCGCTGCTGCGCATCACGCTTCTCTGGGCGGCCTTCGTGGTGATCGCCTGCACCGTGATCGCCGCTGTCCTGGCGGAATCCATCACGCGGCAGCTGGCCCTACTCACGCGCGCCACGCGCCGCCTCATTCAGCACCCGGAAGATCCCGGCCCGGACTTTCCTCTTCCTGTCCGAACCTCCAACGAAGCCGCCGAGCTCACCATCGCCTTCAACCGCATGGTGGCTGCCATCGAGGACCAGCGCGCCGGACTGAACGAGACGCTGGCCCTGCTGGACTCCATGCTGGCCAACGCGCCCATCGGTTTCGCTTTCTTCGATCGCAAGTACCGCTTTGTCCGCGTCAATCAGTTTCTCGCCGACATGAACGGCTACTCCTTCGCGCTGCACCTCGGCCGCGGCGTCGGCGGCATTCTGCCCCCCACGACCGCTGCGCGCCTGGAGCGCAATATCGAAACCGTCTTCCAGACGGGCGAGCCGGTCCGCAACCTCGAGCTCACCTGGGAGCCGGAGCCGCGCCGCTCCCGCACCTGGCTGGTCCACCTCTACCCCGTCCGGACTGAAACCGACGCCACGCGCTGGGTGGGCGCGATCCTCGTTGATACCACCGAGCAGAAGCGCGGCGAAGAAACCCTCCGCCGCACCGAAAAGCTGGCCGCGACCGGACGCCTTGCCGCCTCCATCGCCCACGAGATCAACAACCCTCTGGAAGCGGTGACGAACCTCCTCTATCTCATCCGCCAGGAAAACCTTTCGCCCGAAGCCGCGCACTTCGCCGAACTCGCCCAGCAGGAGGTGACGCGCGTCTCGGAGATCACACAGCAGACGCTCCGCTTCTACCGCCAGTCCACGCTGCCGGCTCAGTCCAACATCGGCGAGCTGCTCGACTCGGTCATTACCCTCCACCTCGGCCGTATTCAATCGCTGCAGGTCGACCTCCGCCGCGACTACGACCGCAGCCTCCACCTTTTCGCCTTTGCCGGAGAGCTCCGCCAGCTTTTTGCCAACCTCGTCAGCAATGCTCTCGATGCGATGACCCCCGACGGCGGCCGCCTCGTCGTCCGCGCGCATGCGGCAGCGGTTCGCGGCGTTCCCGGCATCCGGGTTTCCGTTGCCGATACCGGCTGCGGCATTTCCCAGGAGGCGCGACGCCACATCTTCGAACCGTTCTTCACCACCAAGGAAACCACCGGGACTGGCCTTGGCCTCTGGGTCAGCGATCAGATCATTCGCAAACATCACGGCTCGGTCCGCGTGCGCAGCCGCGTCACCGGCCACACCGGAACCGTCTTCAGCATCTTCTTCCCCTCAACGGGCGTGGAAGCCGAAGCTACCCCCGCTGAACCCGCCAGTGAAGCCATGAGTGCCGATTAATTGAAGGTCGCTCGCACCCCTGCCGCTCCGGGTGGCGTGCAGGCGCATCTGGCTTCTCGGCTTTCCTGTACCGCATGTTTCCCCGACGCGGTACCGGAACAAATGCCGCAGCAGGAACTGTGTTGCCGGAAAACTCTGCCGGAGCGAGATCGGTCTATTCGAGATCGTCGTCGGAGCTGACCGCCGCGACCGGGATGGTTCCCTGGCGCTTCATCAGCAGGTAGCCGCGGATGAAGGGATCGAGGCCGCCGTCCAGTACCTTGTCGACATCGCCGGTTTCGACGCGTGTGCGCAGGTCCTTCACCATGCGGTAGGGCTGGAGCACATAGTTGCGGATCTGCGAGCCGAAGTTGATGTCCAGTTTCGAGTCTTCCAGCTTCTTTGTCGCCGCCTGCTTCTTTTCCAGCTCGTACTCGTAGAGGCGGGAACGCAGCATCTTCATCGCCTTGTCGCGGTTCTTGTGCTGCGAACGCTCGTTCTGGCACTGCACCACGATGCCGGTGGGGATGTGCGTGATGCGCACGGCCGAGTCGGTGGTGTTGACGTGCTGGCCGCCCTTGCCGCCGGAGCGATAAGTGTCGGTGCGAATATCGTCCGGTTTGATCTCGATCTGGATGGAGTCGTCGATCTCAGGTGAAACGAAGACCGAGGCGAATGACGTGTGGCGCCGCCTGGCCTGATCGAAGGGCGAGATACGCACCAGGCGATGCACGCCGGTTTCGCCGGAAAGGAGCCCGAAGGCGTACTCGCCGAGGACGGTGAAGGTGGCCGACTTGATGCCGGCCTCTTCGCCGTCCTGGTAGTCGTTCATTTCGGTTTTGAAGCCCTGCTGCTCGGCCCAGCGCAGATACATGCGCATCAGCATCTCGGCCCAGTCCTGGGATTCAGTTCCGCCGGCGCCCGGGTGCACGGTGACGATAGCGTTCAGCGGATCGGTCTCGCCCGACAGCATGGTGCGCGACTCCATCTGCTCGGAGACCTCGGCCAGGGCTTTGATCTCGCGTTCGAGATCGGGCTCGACCGCCTCACCCTCACGGGCCAGATCGAAATACGCCTCAACGTCGCCCGTGCGCCGCTCGAGCTCGGCGTCATCAGCCAGCTGGGCCTCGATGCGCTTGCGGTCGCGCATGAGGGGCTGCGACTGCGCGGGGTTCGACCACAGCGCCGGGTCGGCCAGCTTCTTTTCGAGGGCAGCTAATTCAGTTTTGAGCCGGGGCGCGTCAAAGATACTCCCGCAGACCGCGCACTTTTTCGCGGACGGGAGCATAGGCGAATTCAAGATCGGAGAGCATGGCTCCATTCTAACGAATGGACCAGCGGATCGCCGAGAGCCTGGAGCCGTTGGCCCCGGCCGGAAAACGCTGTCAATTCCGTGCCGGATCGACTGCCGGTTTCCATTTCGGCGTACGTCACATTCCCAGTTCCGTCAGCCCCGGATGATCCGCCGGCCGCTTGCCCGGCGGCCAGTGAAATTTGCGTTCCGCTTCGTGGATCGGCAGATCGTTGATGCTGGCTTCCCGCCGCCGCATGAGGCCGTTCTCGTCGAACTCCCACAGCTCATTGCCATGAGCGCGAAACCAGTTGCCGGAGTCGTCGTGAAATTCATACCTGAAGCGGACCGCCATCCGGTTCTCGCGGAATCCCCACAGTTCCTTGATGAGGCGATAATCGAGCTCGCGCGCCCACTTTCTGCGCAGGAACTCGACGATTGCCGCGCGACCCTGCAGGAACTCGGTGCGGTTGCGCCAGCGGCTGTCCTCCGTGTAAGCCAGCGCCACCCGCTCCGGATCGCGCGTGTTCCACGCATCCTCGGCCAGGCGGACCTTCTGCACGGCGGTGTCGACGTTAAACGGCGGAAGCGGAGGGCGAGATTCGGTCATCGGCGCTTCTCCCTGCAGGCAGCAACCCTAAGATGATCGCCAGCACACAAACGACGCAACAGAAATACGCAAATACATCGCCGTACCGAGTGTAAAAGGTCAGACGGGACTGGTAGCCGTAGCGCGCCACCAGCGACGTGAGCGTGTGGCGTGGCGCCGAGAAAGTTACCCGGCCTGCGGGATCGATGGCCGTGGTCACGCCGTTGTTCGTGTCGCGCAGCAGCCAGCGGTCGTTCTCGATCGCGCGCATGCGCGCCATGTTCAGGTGCTGCCAGGGGGCGCTGGTGTCGCCATACCAGCCGTCGTCGGAGATATTCACCAGCACCTGCGCGCCGTTCTTCGCGAAGAGACGCACCTCGTCGGCAAAGACCGACTCGTAACAAATGAAGACGCCGAACGTATGCCCGTTGACCCGGAAGACATTGCGCTGGTGGCCGCGCTGCAGATCGACCAGCTGATGCGTAAGCTTTTTCGCGAAAAAGAACAGACTGCGGTAGGGCACAAACTCGCCGAAGGGCACCAGGTGGATCTTGTCGTAGCGGCCGGCAGTGGCGCCATCGGGATCGATGAAGAGCGCCGAGTTGTAGGTGCCCGTCGCGTCGTGACCAAACATACCCGCGATGAAGGGCGCGTGCGCCGCGGTGGCGACCGTTCGGACCACAGCCAGGGTGCGGGGATCGTCGCTCTGGAACCACGAGCCGACCTCGGGCCACACAATCACGCCCGGCGGCGGCGTGTTCTCAGGGCAGGTCCCGTCCGGCGGTGCGGTATCAGGCACCGGCGTACCAGGGAACGCCGGGGTGCAGGTGGCACGCGCCTGATCGATGAGCCAGGGTACACTGCCATCCCACTCCGGCCCCTGCCAGTTATCGTTGGTGGCCACGTCGATGTTGGGCTGGAGCAGGACGGCGTAATCGGAAGTGGGCGCAGGAACCGGGGAGTTTTCCCGCCACGTTGCGATCAGCATCGCCAGCATGACAAAGACGAACACGGCCTGGATCAGGCGACGTGTGCGCGCGGGCACGAGCCAGATCGCGAGCAGCAGAGCATTGCCGGTCAGCAGGACAAACGAGATTCCGTACACGCCCGTCCACGGCGCCAGGCGCGTGAGCCAGAGGTTGTCGATCTGTGAGTAGCCGAGCTGGTCCCAGGGAACGCTGGTGATCCGGGCAGCCGCCAATTCCAGGGCGACCCACAGAAATGGCGCCAGCGCGAGAGCGGGTACGGTTCCCCATCGCCGCCGGAAGAATGCCAGAACCAATCCGAACGCGCCGAAGTACAACCCAAGCACAGCACTGAAGAGGACGACAATGCCCGCTGAGCCGAAAGGCGGGACGTGCCCGTAGTAGAGCATCGTCTGGTAAATCCAGTAGCAGTTGAGGATGTACCAGACCAGTCCGCACAGATAGCCTGTGATCCCGGCCCGGCGAAGGTAGTGCGGATGCCGGGCGGCGCCTTCGCTGAGCAGGGCAAAAAGCAACGGCACCAGCGCGACCCAGGCCAGCCAGCCATGCCACCAGGGCATGGGTCCTGCCACCGGGAAGCAGAAATCGAGCAGCAGCGCTGCGAGGATCGCCAGGAGAAGCATCCGTGGCAAGGACAAGAGCCGGGCCCGGGGCTCGGTGGAAACGGGGCGTTTGACGGGAGCCACGCTGGGTTTTCCGCGGCTACTCTTTGCCCACAAGTTCGCTGAGGTCTTCGAAGAAACTGATGAGGATGACCAGCAAAGAGCCGCTGAGTCCGATCAGGAACATCCAGGTCAGCGCCATCATGGCGGCGTGGGCGAGCGCGATCACATCAGCATTCTAAATCAAGGTCGAACCGTTGAATGGACGGCCCTCGATCTGCCGGAACAGCATGGTAGGATGAGGCCAGTCCGCGCAAAAAGGTGTGCAGGCCATCGGCGTCACAGGACACCAGCAGACAGGCCATTTCGGCAAGCCACCCGGGAGTGAGGAGCGATCAGGATGGCGATGACTGAGCGAGTCTCCATCGCAGTTGTGGGATCGGGATATGTGGGGCTGGTTGCGACCGCATGTTTCGCGGAAATGGGACACAAGGTGATCTGTGTCGACAACGACGACGGCAAACTGCGGACGCTCGAGGCCGGCGGGGTACCGATTCACGAGGAGTATCTGCCGGAACTGCTGAACCGGCATCGCGGCCACTCGGTGGAGTTCACCAGCGATCTGCGCGCCGCCACGCGAGCCGCGCAGGCCATCTTCATCGCCGTGGGAACCCCGCAGAGCCGCGCCGGCAATGCCGATCTTTCGTACGTCGACGCGGTTGCCAGCGAGATTGCGCGCTCGATCGACGATTACAAAGTCATCGTGGAAAAAAGCACGGTTCCCGTCTACACCAATGAATGGGTGCGCCGTGTGATCGAGCGCAATGGGGTGCATCACGAGCTTTTCGATGTTGCCTCGAACCCGGAGTTTCTGCGCGAAGGAACCGCCGTCGCCGATTTTCTGCACGCCGATCGCGTCGTGATTGGCACAGATACCGACCGCGCCGCCGATCTGCTGAAGAGAATTTACGAGCCGCTGACATCGGGGACCTACTATCGATCGTCGAACGCGGTGCCGGGGCCGCGCAGCGAGACGAACCCGCCGCCGATCCTGCAGACCTCGACCAAAGCGGCGGAGATCATCAAACATGCATCCAACGCTTTTCTTGCCATGAAGATCTCCTTCATCAACGTGGTGGCGAATATCTGCGAAGCCGCAGGCGCCGACGTAGAGGAAGTGGCGCGCGGTATCGGCATGGACACGCGCATCGGTCCGAAGTTTCTGCGCGCCGGCGTAGGCTACGGCGGATCGTGCTTCCCCAAGGATGTCGCCGCGTTCCGTCACGTCGCCGAGCAACTCGGCGTCGATTTTGGCCTGCTGAAGGAAGTGGAGAGGATCAACGAAGAACAGAAGCGTCGCTTCTTCCAGAAAGTGCGTTCGGCGCTGTGGACCTTCCGGGGCAAGAAGATCGCGGTGCTGGGCCTGGCCTTCAAGGGCGGCACGGATGATATCCGCGAATCGCCCGCGCTGGATGTGATCCGTCAGCTGCTGCACGAGGGATCGGTGATCGCCGCCTACGACCCGGCGGCCTCCGAACGGGCCAAAGAGGTGATTCCGCCGGCGCCCAACATGACATACGCAGACGATCCATACGCGGCAGCCCAGGATGCCGATGCGCTGTTAATCCTGAACGAGTGGCAGGAGTTCGCCGAACTCGATCTTAAGCGCCTGCACTACACGCTGCGTTATCCAATTGTGATCGACGGCCGCAATCTGTACCACCCGGCAAAGATGCTCGAAAGCGGCTTCACCTATCTGAGTGTGGGCCGCCCCGGGCTCTCACACACGCGGGACGCGGCGGTAGGACAGCGGCTGCATTGAAACGCACCGGGTACGCGAGCGGCTCGACCAGCGCGCCGGCCAGACGACGCGAACAACACTCCACCCCGGCGCACAGGATTGGATAACGTAAGAATCATTGCAACTCCGGGTCCCCGGAACCGTCCCTTATGCGAGACCTGACAGGATGAGTGCAGAAGTGACGCCCTCCGGTTTGCAGCGAACCCGTCCTTCTATGGATTTTCGTAAGGTTGAACGAGTCCTGATCTACCGGCTGGGCAGCCTGGGAGACACCGTTGTCGCGCTGCCGGCGCTGCACCTCATCGAGCGAGCCTTTCCCAACGCGCAGCGGTTGCTTCTGACCAATATACCGGTTCACACCAAGGCACCCGCGGCGTTTACCGTCCTCGATGGCTCCGGTCTGGTCGACGGTTTCATCAATTATCCAGTCGGGACGCGCAGCATGCGCGAGCTAATTCGAATTCGACGGGAAGTTCGAAGGCTGCGCCCCGAGGTTCTCGTTTATCTCATGCCCTCGCGGGGCTACTACGCACTCCTTCGCGATGCGTTGTTCTTCCGGCTCTGCGGAATTCGCTGGATCGTCGGTCTTCCTTTCGGAGAACTCGCGGAGAATGGCTTTGACACGGTAGCTGGCCTGCGGGAACAGGAGGCTGCAAGGTTGGTGCGTTGCCTCTGCTCTTTGGGCGATGCTGACTCCGGCGACCTGAATGAATGGGACCTCCGCCTGACGCTCGCAGAGAAGTACACCGCAACCATGTCTCTGGAGAGCCTCGGCGAAAGCCCGTTGATCGCCTGCGGCATCAGCGGCAAGATGCAGGCGAACGACTGGGGAGTCGCAAACTGGAAGTCACTGCTTCAACGGCTCAGCACCGCCATGCCTCGGCATGCCCTTGTTCTGGTTGGCGCCAAGGAGGATTTCCCTGCAAGTGAGATTGCGCGGGAGGGTTGGCAGGGCAAAGCGCTGAACCTGTGTGGTGCCCTGACTCCGCGTGAGACCGCAGCAGTGGTTGCCCATGTAGAGCTTTTCCTCGGGCCTGATAGTGGTCCGAAATACCTGGCGGCGATCGCCGGGGTACCCTGCGCTATTGCCTACTCGGCCCGCAATCTCCCCGGCATCTGGTTTCCGCCCGGACGGTATCATCGCAACGTCTACCATGCCGTCGACTGTGCAAATTGTCATCTGACCGTCTGTATCAAGCAAGGGAAGAAGTGCATAGCTTCAATTACGGTGGACGAGATGTACACAGCGGCTATGGAAGCATGGAAAAGTGGACGGGGATCGGAAACGGGCCAGCGGTTCTGACGCAACCTGGGGTGCAGAGCATAAATGTCGTAGAAGGCGGCGCGCGGTCTACCGGCGGTCAGCTTGTACACGAATCTCCACGCACCACGGAGATGGGTCCCTTGGTCTGGAACCTTCTGGAAATCGCGAAACGGCTGAATTATCGGGACCGCCCGATGTTCAACGATTTCAGGACCGGGATGAGCTTCACCAACAGCCGGCAGCGGAAGGAGATCCGGAATCGATCGGTCGACCAGATTGCGTGCCTGGATGCCTGTTCCAACAGGCCCCTCTACAACCGCGTGCAGGTGATCTAGGCCAATTCACCCGTCGAAGGAGGTGCTCAATGCTGCAGCGGGCAGTGGCTCAGGGCGCTTCGCTGATCTCGCCAACACTGCCGTTCTCGCCGGCGCAACGGGCTAACGGGCACGTTTACGCCAATCGCTGAGACTGTTCCCGGCGGATCAAACAAGATCGTGTTCGACCGCTTCGAGCAGCGAAGCACAGACGTCGTCAGCCAGAGCAGCGGCACGGTCTCCACCTTCCTTCTGCGTCGAAGGGTCGCCCTGAATGAAGATCGACCGCATCCCCAGCGCGCGTGCGGCCTGAATATCCGACAATGAGTCACCGATCAGGAGGCTGTTGACCGGCGATGCCCCCGGTAAGTCTCTGAAGGCCTCAAGGAACATTCTCGTTCCCGGCTTGCGGCATTCGCACCGGCCAATGTCGTGAGGGCAGTAATAAAAGGCGTCGATCCGTGCACCGTGCAGAGCAAGATGTTCCTGGAGCTTCGTATGAAGGTCTTCAACGTCTGCACACGTGTACAGTCCCAGAGCGACACCCCTCTGGTTGCTGACCACGGCCACCCGGCGTCCTGAGCGGTTTATCGCTGCGATAGCCGCCTCAGCACCTGGAAGCATCTCCACCTCACGCCATGCGGCGATATATTGTCCCTCTGGCGGCTTGCGGTTGATTACACCGTCCCGATCGAGGAACACGCAGGCAATATTGTCGAAGCGAGTCTTCACCCGGCGAAATCCAAATCACTGTTTATCAAGGGCGTGCAACGACTTGTATGATAACGAAGAAGACCGCCCCGCGGAGGATGGCAAAGAGATGCCTGAACAACCGGACAATACCGGGATCTTTGAGCGCGCCCTCGAAGATCATCTGTCTGTAGTGGCTGCGGTTCGTTCTCAACTGCCGATCCTGGAGCGAATCGCGGCAGAAGTCGCCCGCAGAATCCTCCGGGGCAACAAAGTGCTTTGGTGCGGAAATGGGGGCAGCGCCGCCGATTCACAGCACCTGGCGGCTGAATTGGTAGGCAGGTTTCGATGCGAACGGAAGGGACTTCCGTCGATTGCCCTGACGACCGATTCTTCAATTCTCACCTCCATCGGCAATGATTACGGATTCGAACACATCTTCCGGCGCCAGGTTGAAGCCCTTTGCGTAAATGGCGACGTTATCGTGGGAATTTCGACATCGGGAAACAGCCGGAATGTCTGCCTGGCGATGGAAGCTGCCCGGAACCTGGGGGCCCTGACGGTTGCCTTTACAGGGGGAGAGGGGGGAGCCATTGCCCGTCAGGCTGATGTCATTCTCAGGATCGTTTCCAAAGATACAGCGCGCATTCAGGAGGCGCACATTCTCTGCGGTCATATGATCTGCGAGTGGGTGGAACAGAGCATTTGCGCGAGGAATGCGGAAATCGATGCGGCGGTGCGATGATTCAGAATCTGCACGACGTTATTCAGCTCATTGAAAGCGACTGGTGTAACAAACGCGTCCTGGTTGTCGGGGATGTAATGCTGGATCGCTATATTTGGGGCCAGGTGGAGCGCATCTCTCCCGAAGCACCGGTACCTGTGGTCCATGTAGCCCAACACAGCCAGCGACCTGGCGGAGCAGCCAATGTCGCGATGAACGTCGCAGGGCTTGGCGCCAAAGCGATTCTCTTCGGATTCTCGGGCAACGATGACGCCGGCAACGCACTGGAAGACTCCCTGCGCGCAGCTGGCGTCGTCCCCCATCTGACGCGCGTTTCCAGCCATCCCACGACGACCAAACTCAGGATCCTGAGCGGCAAGCAGCAAATGCTGCGACTCGACACCGAACAATCCACCGGATATCCGCGGGAAGCCTGCGACTCCCTGATCGCTGCGGTCGAGGCGGCCCTGGCCGAAGCAGATGCCGTCGTGCTGTCGGATTATGCCAAGGGTTGTCTCTCGGAGGAAATCTGCCAGCGGGTCATAGCAGCGGCGAGAAGCCGGGAAATCCCGCTTCTCGTCGATCCCAAGCAGCTGAACTTTACGCGTTACCGCGGAGCCACGACCATTTGCCCAAACCTGAAGGAACTGTCTGCGGTCGTCGGCATCTCGATGAAAGAACCCGAGGCGCTTCTGTCCGCCGGACAGTCGCTGGTCCCGCAACTCGGACTGGCGTGTCTGACCGCAACTCTGAGCGAAAAGGGAATTGCCGTCCTGACGGAGGAATCACGGTGGATCGCCCCCGCCGTGGCCCGCCAGGTCTTCGATGTCTCCGGCGCGGGCGACACCGTCATTGCCACTCTGGCCCTGGCACTGGCAAGCCGGCTGAAGATGGAAACCGGGGTTCAGCTCGCCAATATCGCCGCCGGAGTCGTCGTGGGCAAGGTGGGAACCGTTCCCGTCACCCGCAACGAGTTGTTGACCAGTCTCACGCCGGAAATCGAACTCTCCACCGAAGAGAAGGTTCTCACTCGGGAGTCCCTCCAGGTGAGGGTTTCGGCCTGGCGATCCTCGGGGCAAAGCATCGTCTTCACAAATGGCTGTTTCGATCTGCTCCATGTTGGGCACATCAGCCTTCTGGAAGAGGCTCGACGAGCAGGCGACAGGCTGATTGTCGGTATCAACAGCGATGATTCCGTCCGCGGTCTGAAGGGGCCGACACGCCCTGTCGTTCATGAACGCAACCGGGGACGAATTCTCGCGGCGCTGGCGGCGGTGGACGCGGTCATCGTGTTCGATGAACCAACGCCCCTTCGCCTCATCACCGATTTGAAGCCGGATGTTCTTGTCAAGGGAGGCGACTACAGCGAAGACACGATTGTCGGGGCTGCGGAAGTTCGCTCGTGGGGCGGCCGGATCAAGATTGTGCCGACGGTCGAGGGATTCAGCACCACGAAGCTGATCGCAAAAGCCGCGACTGGCGAAGATCAGGCACTCCTCGACGTGAAAACCACAGCCTTTTAAGCCGGCGCTGGACCGGCGGCCCTCTGGAAACCACTCGTCGGCGATGGCTTCAGTGGGCGCTCACAGCACCCGCACTCTCCCGCTGCAGCATCTGCCGGATGCCGCGGAGGGCCTGGCGCGTTCGCTCTTCGTTCTCGATGAGGGCGAAGCGCACGTGGCCGTCGCCGTATTCGCCGAAACCGATGCCCGGGCTGACGGCCACCCTCGCCTCGTGCAGCAGTCGGGTGGAAAACTCCAGCGACCCCAGATGGCGCCAGGGCTCGGGGATCGGGGCCCACACGAACATGGTCGCCTTCGGCGAAGCCACTTGCCAGCCCGCCTTGTTCAGACCGCTGACCAGGCAGTCACGTCGAATCCGGTAATTGTCGCGGATTTCCGCCACACACTCCTGC
>DATJNE010000088.1:0-8081 GCA_035508305.1 Acidobacteriaceae bacterium
ACGCCGACCGCCAGAAGATGTCCAAGACCAAAGGCAACGTCATCGACCCGGTTTCCATCGTCGAGAAATACGGAACCGACGCCGTGCGCTTCACGCTCGCCTCGATGGCCTCGCCCGGAACCGACATCGCCTTCAGCGAAGGCCGCACCGAAGGCTACCGCGCCTTCGCCAACAAGATCTGGAACGCTGCACGCTTCATCTTCATGAACATCGATCGGGCAAGGGAAGCGGGCATCGTGATGGATCCTTCTGTTCTTGGGCAGATGCCCAGTCTTGAGACAGAGGCACCGCTCGAAGCTCGCTGGATCGTCGCACGCCTGAATTCCGTCGCAGCGGCGATCAATGCCGCCCTGGCCGACTATCGCTTCGACGAGGCCGCCAGTCTCGTCTACCAGTTCTTCTGGGGCGATTTCTGCGACTGGTATCTGGAGATTGTCAAGCTCCGCCTCGACTTCAGCGAGCCCGCTGACAAGGCAACAGCGAACACCGCGCTCACCACTCTGCTCCAGGTCTTCGAGTCGGCGCTCCGCCTCCTCTCGCCCTTCATGCCCTTCCTCACCGAGGAGCTCTGGCACGCGCTGCACGAGGGCGAACCGCCCGCGAAATCGATCGCGCTGACGTGCTACCCGCTGGGTGAACACAACACAGACGCTGTTGCAGAGGTCGATTTTGCACTGCTGCAGGATCTCATCGTTTCCGTGCGGGCCCTGCGCAAGGACCTGGGCGTCGAAGAGAAAGCCATCGTGCCGATTCACATCCGAGCCGCGGATCACTGGGGCGTTTTCGAAGATAACCTCGGGATCATCCAACGCCTGGCGCGTGTTTCGAGCGTCGAATCAATAGACGCCATGCCCGAAGGAGCCGTCATCCGTTCCACGCCTCAGTTCGACGTCCAGGTCCTCTATGAGAAGACCATCGACGTCGCCGCTGAGCGTGAACGCCTGACCAGGGAGCTGGCCAGGCTCCAGAAGGCCCTGGCTTCCGCCGCGAACCAGCTCAGCAACCCCTCCTTCCTCGACAAGGCGCCGGCTCACATCGTCGAAGGGTTGCGCAAAGCTGAAGCCGAAAACCGTCAACTCATCGAGAAAACCCGCAAGGCCCTCGACGACCTTGGCCCGGAGGGCGCTCACTAACCGCCATGGAATGGAAGAGCCGCCGCATCGAAGCCATCCTCGAGCAGGCGCTTACCGAGGACAGGGCCACCAGCGACGTCACAACGGCGCTCACCGTTGACTCCTCGCTGCGCGCCGCGGCGACCATCCTCGCCAAAGAGGAGTGCGTGCTCGCCGGTCTCGGCTGCGTCCCGCGCTTCCTCGATATCTTCGCCCGCCTCGACGGCAAATCGAGCGGGCGTTACGAGGTCATCAGCCATCCGGAGATCTTCGACGGTGTCCGCGTTCGCAAAGGCCAGGCCGTCGCTGTTATTCGTCACAATGCCCGTGTCATTTTGGCCTGTGAACGCGTCATCCTCAATTTGATGCAGCGCATGAGCGGGATTGCTACACTGACCCGGCGCTTCGCCGATGAGATCGCCGGCACCGGTGCGAAGATTCTCGATACGCGCAAGACCATCCCGGGGCTGCGCATCCTCGACAAATATGCTGTCCGTTGCGGCGGCGGCGAGAATCACCGGCTCGATCTCTCCGACGGCATTCTCATCAAGAACAACCACATCACCCTGGGCGGCGGCATCGTAAAGGTTCTGGAGCGGGCGAAGGAACGCCGCAAGCCCGGGCAGACGATCGACATCGAGGTCCGCAACCAAACGGAGCTGGAACTGGCTCTCGATCACGGCGCCGAGTCTCTGCTGCTCGACAACATGACGCCCGCAGACGTGAAGAAGTCCGTCGCGCTGGTTCGCGAGCGCGGCCTCAGGATCCCCATCGAAGCCTCCGGCGGCATCACGCTCGAAAACATCCGTAAATACGCTCTTGCCGGTCCCGACTACATTTCCGTCGGCGCCCTCACCCACTCAGCTCTGGCGGTCGATCTCTCGATGCGTGTCACCGCGGAGATCTATTAAGCCAGTGCCGGTATCGCCCGTCGACGACCCCTTCGATCTGAGCGCGCTCAACTCTGCTCTGGGTGGTTCGCGCTTCGCCGGCAACCTGCACTATTCCTCCTCAATCGATTCCACTAACACACATGCCATGAAACAGGCCGACGCCGGCGCTCCCGACGGGAGCGTCTATTTTGCCGACCGGCAGAACCTGGGACGCGGCCGCGGCGCCCATGCCTGGTCGTCGCCTCCGGGCTCCGGACTATACGTTTCAGTCCTTCTTCGCCCGCGCATCGCCCCCGCCGACATTTTGTGGCTCTCGCTGGCGGCAGGCCTGGCCGTTCTCGACGCTGTGGTGGCCGTCACCTCGCTCGAACCCGATCTTCGCTGGCCCAACGATCTCCTCTTCGGCCCGCGAAAGTTCTGCGGCATCCTGACGGAGCTGAATGCCGAAGTCACGCGCGTCCGCCACGCCGTCATCGGTATCGGCATCAACGTTCATCAGCAGGCTTTCCCGGTGGAACTCCGCTCGATCGCCACTTCGCTTTTCCTTGAAACCGGCCGCAACTGGCCACGCCAGGAGTTGCTGCTCGCCTTGTTGCAAGCCATCGATCGTGAAGTCCAGGTTCTCACCTCTTCCGCCAGTGCGTCTGCGGCGACTCAGAGCATCCGCCAGCGTATCGAGCGGCGTTCTTCCTGGATTCGCAACAAGCGGGTTCGCGTCGACGAGGGAGACCCCTTCACAGGCATAACCGACGGCCTCGACGCGCGCGGATTTCTCCAGGTTCGCACTCCCCAGGGTCTTCGCACTGTGCTTTCGGGCGGTGTCCGCGAGGCCTGACTAGCCGTCCCGGACCAACCGCATACAATCGAACCATGCTGCTCGTCCTGAACGTGAACAACACCAACACCGTAATCGCTCTCTATGCGCTTACGCCCGACGGCCGCACCGGCGACCTGCGCGCGACGTGGCGCATCAGTACGCGCCAGTCGCAGACCGCCGACGAATATGGCATCCTCGTCCGCAGTCTCCTGCAGCATGAGAGCGTCGGCACCAGCGCCATTCGCGGCATCGTTATCGCTTCCGTGGTGCCGCCGATCGACTGGATTCTGCGCCAGTTCTGCGAGCGCTATTTCAATCTGAAACCGCTGTTCATCGAGCCTGGAGTGAAGACCGGCCTTCCCATTCTTACGGATAATCCCGGTGAAGTCGGCGCCGATCGCGTCGCCAACTGCGTGGGTGCTTTTCATCGTTATGGCGGTCCGACGATCGTCGTCGATTTCGGCACCGCGACCAATTTCGACGTGGTTTCGAAGAAGGGTGAGTTTCTCGGCGGAGCCATCGCTCCCGGCCTCGCGATTTCCGCCGACGCTCTCTTCGCTCGCGCCGCACGGCTGCCCCGCGTCGAGATTCGCCGCCCCGCAAAGATCATCGGCACCAATACCGTCGACAACCTGCAGATCGGTCTCTTCTGGGGTCATATCGGTTTGGTCGATTCAATTCTCGAGCGGATGATCGGCGAGCTTGGCACCGAAACCAAATGCGTCGCCACCGGCGGCCTGGCGAACCTCATCGCGCGCGAATCAAAATACATCACGGAGGTCAACGATCGCCTGACCCTCGAAGGGCTGCGGCTGATCTATGATCGCAACCGCGCTGCCCGCAGCGCATCGCACGCCGATGCTCAGCCGTCCCGTGCTGCCGGCGCCTGAAGCCGTGGAAAACTATTTCAACTATTTTACGGAAATTGAAGAGCACTTCCAGCGCCGCCGGGGCTCCATCCTCATGCTCTCCACGCTGGACTGGGCACTGATCGACACCTGGCGCGAAGCAGGTATCCCGCTCGAAGCCGTTCTGCGCGGCATCGATTCTGCCTTCGACCGTTACCACGCGCGCAAGCACCGTACCGCCCGCCGCGTCAACGGCCTTGGCTGGTGTGCGCAGGAGGTTATAACAGCGGCTGAAGAGATGCGCGAAGCAGCCCTCGGCACGGCGAAAGCAGGTCCCGCGACATCAGACCCAGGCCTCGAATGGGAGCGTATCGCTGCACACCTGACGCGAGCCGCGCGCCAGCTCCGGACCGCACAACTCACCGGCCTGGCAACCCAAACCTCCGCTGAAGTTGCCGACCGGCTCCTTGTCCTCGCCCTCCCCGCTTCCTCAGCGCCGAACCTCGAGGATCTGGAACGCAACCTCACGGCGCTCGAGGAAAAGCTGCTGGGTGTGCTGATCGCGACGACAGCGGAGGCGGAGTTAACCGCCCTTCGTGAGCAGAGTGCCCGCGAACTCGCGCCCTATCGCCGTCGAATGCAGGCTCTGCAAATCCGCCAAATCGAGCAGCAGTTCCTCCACAAGCGCCTGCTCGAGAAACACAACCTTCCCCGCCTCAGCCTCTTTTACATGAGGCAGGAGTAATGGCTTCCTGGTGAAACTTCGGATCGAGAAGGCGGTTTACGGTGGCTCGGGCCTGGCTCGTGTCGACGGCAAAGCCGTCTTTGTCCCCTTTACCCTGCCGGACGAAGAGGTCGAAGCCGAAATCACCCAGGACAAAGGAAGTTTTGCCACTGCCGAACTGCAGTCCGTTCTCCAGGCGAGCCCTGCGCGGGCAGAGCCGGCTTGCCCTTACTTCGGACGATGTGGCGGCTGTCAATATCAGCACGCGAACTATGCCTCCCAGGTCGAGACCAAACTCGCCATCCTCCGCGAGTCTCTCCAGCGTGCTCATGTCCCCGAAGTGCCCGGGATCGCGACCATCACGGCCGATCCTTTCGCTTATCGCAACCGTATTCGGCTTCACCTTCAGGACAAACCGTTCTCCCTCTGTTACAAAATCCGCAATTCCGGAACGAATCTTCCCGTTCAGTCCTGCCCGATTGCTTCCCCCCTTCTTGAGCATGCCATCTACATTCTCAATCGCGAAGGCGAGAGTCTCCGGCTTGCCACATTTGTAACCGAAGCAGAACTGTTTATCGCTCCGGACGAATCGTCCGTTCTGCTGTCGTTGTGGACCGACCGCCTCGACGCTGCTGCCATGCAGTTTCCGCATAAGGCTTTGGCTCGGCTGCAGAGAAGCATTCCGCAGATTCGCGGAATCGGCGTCTTTGTCACGGAGAAAGATCGGCCGACCGACCGTCTGCTTGCCTTTTCGGGCGTCGACTCGCTCCTCTACCCGGTCGCCGATTACAGCTACCGCGTCAGCTTCGGTTCCTTTTTTCAGATCAATCGCTTCCTGATCGATCGGCTCCTCAGGATCGTCACGGAGGGAGAACGGGGCGCAACAGTATGGGATCTCTACGCCGGAGTCGGCCTGTTCTCGGTACCGATGGCGCGCTCGTTTTCCGAAGTCACTGCGGTGGAATCGGCTCCTGCTGCGGTGCGGGACCTGCGCGAGAACCTCCGCGGAACCTCGCATCGCATCGTGGCCGCCGACAGTGCTGCGTTTCTTCGCCAGTCGCGCATGCAGCGTCGCCCCGCACCCGACCTTGTAGTCGTTGACCCGCCCCGTGCCGGACTCGGGCGCGACGTTACCGGCGCTCTTGCAGCGGTGCGACCGCGCAAGATTACTTACGTTTCCTGTGATCCTGCTACGCTCAGCCGCGACCTCGCCGCATTAGTACAATCCGGCTATCGCCTTGGAAAAATGCACCTGCTGGATCTCTTCCCGCAGACGTTCCATCTCGAGACCGTGACTCATCTCTTGCTGGACTAAGCGCATCGGGGCGATCTCCCGCGATGGTAGCTTCGTTCGCCATTTCGCCGTCCTCGACCGTCCCCGGACCGACGCAACCCGCCGCTGCAGCTACGGCAGGCCGACCGTTGGTTCCTGCGCCGGCCCTTTTCGTCGCCATCTGCTTCGCAAGCGGCGACGCCGTCTCGCGCTGGCTCCTGCCCCTTCCCGGGCATCTCGCGCTCGCCCTCCCGCTGCTCTTTGGCGTCGCAATGCTGACGTTGCTTCGGGCGCCCCGTGCGGCGATGCTCCCCGTGGCCATTCTCTGCGTCCTGCTGGGCCTGTTCTGCAGCGAAGTCCAGCCTCGCGCCCCGGTTGCCACGCCGCTGGAGCGGATCGCATTCTCGACGCCAACTTCGACTCCGGCGACTCGCCATGCAGGTATCGCGACGACTCATGCCATTACCGGCACGGTGTTTCGTACCGGCCCGATTCGAATCATCGAAACGTTCGCGCCTTATTCAGATATCGTGCTCCACGAGCGCAGTCAACAAATCGATGTGAGCGTTGCCGCCGTCGATGGTAGCGCATTGCCGCGGCCTGAAGGCCTTCGGCTCGTTCTCTACGCGCCCGTTGAGGGCCGATTCCCGCTCCTTACATGCGGAGCGGCCTTCGCTGGCCCGGTTGCCTTACACACGGAAGAACGTTTTCTCGATCCTGGCGTGTGGGATGCGTCGGCGTGGCTCAGCCAGCAGGGAATCGCAGCCCTCGGCAGCGCCCATGCGAACAACGTATCCATATCCATCGGAAATGCGCGGCCCAGGTTTTTCTGCTGGCTCCACTCCGTGCAGCAATCCGCGAGCGATCGCCTGATGGCGCTTGCTGACCCGCGAAGCCCCCGAAGAAGCCTCGTATCCTTCCGGCTCTCAGGCGATGACGCTGTGATGCTCACCGCCATGCTGACCGGCGATCGCACTCTACTCGCCCACCGGCTGCGACTGGGATTCGAGCGCACGGGCTCGTTTCACCTCCTCGTTGTTTCGGGTATGCACCTGGCGATTTTCTCGGGTCTTGTTTTCTGGATCGCCCGACGGCTGCGCCTTCCCCGGGTGTGGGCTTCGCTTGCGACTGTGGCTCTCGCTCTTGCCTACGCACTCTTCACCGGCTACGGCCAGCCGGTGCAACGCGCCTTCTGGATGGTCACTCTCTATCTTTGCGGTCGCATCCTGTGGCGCGAGCGGTATCCCCTCAACGCCATTGGCTTCGCCGCGCTGGTCATGCTGGCGGTCAATCCGGCGGCTTTGTGGGACGCAGGCTTTCAGATGACACTACTCTCCGTGTTGGCCGTCGCGGGACTCGCCGTGCCCGTTGCCGAACGGACCTCCGCTCCGTATCTCCGCGCCACGCGCGACCTTTGGCTTCTGCCTCTCGATCCGAGCCTCCCGCCGCGCGCAACCCAGTTCCGGGTGATTCTCCGCATGATTGCCAGTCCTCTGAGCTGGGTGATTGGCGGCTGGGTGGCGCGCCGCGCCTTTCCCCGGGTAGTTCGCTGCGTGCTCCTGATCGTTGAGTTGATCTCTGCGTCGATCGCCATCGAGTTGCTGATGGCGCTCCCCATGGCGATTTACTTTCACCGCGTGACAACGCTGGCACTCCCGGTCAACATCCTGATCGTCCCGCTTCTCGGAATTCTTCTGCCCCTTGCGCTCGCGACGCTTCTTGCAGTCGTTATTGTGCCGAAACTTGCTCCTGTGCCCGCGATGGCGGTTGCGGTCGTCCTCCACGGTGTCCGCTTTCTGGTGAACCGCTTCGGAGAAATGCGCTTGGGCGACCTGCGTATTCCGCCGCCGTCGCCGTTCGCCATCGCGATGGTTCTCTCGCTCATTGCAGCCGCGCTCGTCGTGATGCGTCGCCGTCGCTTTGCGATCCCTGCTGCGCTGGGGTTCCTTCTCGTCGCAGCTACAGTGACAATCTGGCCGTGGCCGATCCTCCACCGCTCCGGCGCACTCGAAATCTCAACCATCGACGTGGGCCAGGGAGATTCGATCCTCCTGATCACACCGCATGGCAAGACCCTGCTCATCGATGCCGGTGGGATCGTGGGCGAAGGGGGCCCGAACACCCCGGACCCCGCTGCTCACGCGGGAAACTTCGATGTAGGCGACGATGTGGTTTCGCCGGTTCTCTGGTCCCGCGGCATCCGCCAACTCGACGCCGTCGCCATCACGCATGCTCACGCCGACCACATCGGCGGCATGCCGGCGATTCTCGCCAATTTTCGCCCGCGCGAACTCTGGATCGGCATCAATCCCCACTCGAGTCTTTATGACAGCGTCCTCGCAGACGCACAGACGGCCGGCACTCGCCTCGTCCGGCATACGGCAGGGGACAGATTCACCTTCGACGGCGTGAGC
>DATJNE010000089.1:0-34686 GCA_035508305.1 Acidobacteriaceae bacterium
GTGGGAGCGGCGGAGGAAGTTGCGAAGGGACAGCGGGGTTGGGTCAGGAGAACTGGATGGCGGGAGCCTTGTTCTGCTTGGCCACATACATGGCGGCGTCGGCAGCGTGGAGGAGGGTGTCGCGGGTGAGGCCGTCGTCGGGGTAGAGAGCGATGCCGAAGCTGGCGGCTCCGTGCAGTTTGGCGCCGCCGATCAGGAAGGGGTCGGCGAAACATCGATCGAGGCGCGCGGCGATCTCCTCGACGCCGGCGCGGCTGCTGACTCCGGAGACGATGACGGCGAATTCATCGCCGCCGAGGCGGCCCAGGGTGTCGCCGGGGCGGAGCTGGTTTTTCATGCGGAGGGCGGCGGCCTGGAGGAACTGGTCGCCGGCCTGGTGGCCGAAGCGGTCGTTGATCTGCTTGAAGCGGTCGAAGTCGATGTAGATGAGGCCGAAGTGCGAGCCCTGGAGCTGTGCCTGCTCGATGGCGGCGTCGAGGAACTTGTCCAGGGAAAAGCGGTTGCGGAGGTCGGTGAGCAGGTCGAACTCGGAGCGATGGAGGAGGTCGGAGTAGAGGCCGCGGGTTTCGATGGCGAGACTGGCGAGCCAGGATCCCATGGCGAGAGCGTCGGCCGCGTTGGCCGAGGGGGCCGCATCGGGATCGAGAGCGGCGAGGAGCTCGCCGTGGGGCCGCTCGGAGCGGGAGGGGATTTCCTGGCGGAGGATGGTGGAGGGGCGGCCATCGGAGGTGCCGATGCGGGTTCCATCGGCGAGGCAGCACCAGCAGGGGGCGCCGTCGAGGCTGAAGGAGACCAGGGCAGCGATCCGGTCGAGGATTTCCGGCAGGGGGCGGCCGGCGTTGATGTCTTCGAGAATCTGGCTGCGGCGGCGCTCGAGGAGGGCTTCGGCTTCGACGCGGCGGGCGATGGCGGCGGCCTGGCGCTGGACTTTGCCCTTGAGGGTCCAGCCCCAGGCGGCGAACGCGACGACGACAAGCAGCAGCACGGAGATCCCGCGGGTGAGGTTGCGCACGTTCAGCGGAGAGGGACCGGAGAGGGTTTGCACGTCGGCGAAGGAGCGGAGGAGAACCTCAAAGGCGACGGGAGCGCCGAGAGGATCGGATCCGTATTGGGGAACGCAGATGCCGGTGACGCGGACGCGCGATCCGGGGGAAACCTGCTTCATGGGAGCGAGGGCCGATCCGGGATCGCCGGGATGGCGGTAGATGGCGGAGAAGAGATGGCCCTGGGCATCGACGACGTACTCATCCTGGATGGCGCCGCGGACCGCGGCCAGAACGGTGCCGGTGGTGGAGACGAGATCGAAGGCGTGCCGGCCGGGAGCCAGTTCGGACCAGGCGGCATCGAGAGGCGGGACGGAAACGCGGGAGCCGGTGGGATCGATGGTGCTCCAGGTGAGGGTGAGGGAACCGTTGCGCACGTCGGGAAAGCCGGTGACGTCAGCGACTTCCCCGACAGGCACCGGACCGGCGAACTGAGTGGTGACCCAAAGGCTCTTTGCGCCGTTCTGGAGGACGAGGGCGGTGCCGGGCTCGTCGTAGGTGACGGCGCCGCGCACGCGGACGCGCCGGGTGCGGTCGTTGACGTTGTAGCCGCTGAGGATCCGATCCATCGGCGTGAGGGGCAGCGACTCGGGATTGCCGTGTCCGGGGGTAAGAACTTTGACGTCGGAAAGGTGCGGCACCTCGAGCACGATGCCGGTGAGCTGCATCTTGCTGTCGAACTTGCCGGCGGCCACGCCGGTGACTTCGACGGTGGCGTCGAGGAGATGACCGAGAAGGCCGGAATCGTCGCCGGTTACGTTGGCGGCAATCGTCCCGCCGTCCATGAGCAGGTGCAGGTAGATGCCGACCCGGTCGCCGTCGCGGAAGACATCGGCGCTGCGCACCTGAGCGCGGACAGTGACGAGGCGGCAGTCGAGCTGGGCGCGGATGAGCTGGGGGAAGGTGGCCTCGATGGGAGTGGGCGGGGGACCGTGACGGAGGACCGTGACGGTACTGGCGACAATGTCGGGGCGAAAGCCCTCCTCGTAGGTTTTGCCGCGGAGGAAAACGCGATCGCCGGGAACGAGGGGCAGGCCGGTGGGGGTAAAGACGAAGAGCGCCACGCCGGCGTCCTGGACGAAGAGGTCTCCGCCCGCGTCGTAGAAGACGACGGTGGCGGGGAGGGCGACGGGGAGACCCTGGCTGGCCTGGGCGCTGGTGAGGGTGTTGACGGCGCTGAGGGAGGACAGGACAGGGGTGGAGGGGTGGGCGGGGAGAGCCGCCACGATCGCGAGCGCAAGTATCCAGGGTTTCATCGTCCGGACGACCCCCTCGTCGCGGGCCTCCCTTCCGGGCACGTTCCTTTCCGGCTTCACCACTTTATCGTCAATTCGTGATGATTCCATCATCCCGAAATGGGACCCGGCAAGTTACCAAAAGCAGGGGGACGGGGTTGATGCCGTTGTGTCCGGTGGCGAGGCGGCTTTCCGGTTGGGTTGGGGGGGCGGGTTGGACCCGGGGGTGGTCCGGTCGTCACAAAGCGGCATTCTCCGGGGGCGGGCGTGGCCTATGATCGGTATCCAATCCGGGAGATGTATGAACCTCTGGCTGCAGGACCTCCGCTATGCTGTGCGCACGCTGCGCAGGAACGCCATGCTGTCACTGGTGATTCTGGCCTCTTTGGGCATTGGAATCGGCGCGAACACGGCCATTTTCAGCGTGGTCGATGCGCTGCTGCTGCGTCCTCTCGCCTATCCGCATGCGGACCGGCTGGTGGCGGTGTGGCTGCATTCGCCGGGGATCGGGATTTTGCGCGACTGGCCCTCGCCGGGCGAATTCATCGACCTGCAGCGCGAGAATCATTCCTTCGATGGGATGGCGCTGGCGCAGAGCCGTCCGTTCACGCTGACGGGGCGGGATCAGCCGGAGCGGGTGGAGGTCCTGAGCACGCAGTCCAGCCTGCTGCAAATGCTGGGGGCGAAGCCTCTGCTGGGGCGGACGCTCTTGCCCGAAGAAGACAAGCCCGGGCAGGCGGCGGTGGCCATTCTGAGCTATGGCGCCTGGCAGCGGCTGTTCAGCGCGGACCCGGCCATTGTGGGCAGGAGCATCACCCTCAACGGAAAACCCTTCATGGTGGCAGGGGTGCTGCGGCACGGATTCACGGTCAGCTCCGAAGTGCTGCCCTCGGAAGGGCCGATGGATCAGGTGGACATTTATCTGCCGCTGCCGCTGGCGGCGGATGCCGAGCAGCGCCGCGGCGATGAGAACTACAACATCCTGGCGCGGCTGAAGCCGGGGGTTTCGGTGCAACAGGCGCAGGCCGACATCAACATCATCGCCAGCCGCATCCGGCAAAAGGACAAGCGCGATGCCAGCTTCGGCATGGATGTTGTGGGCCTGCAGCAGCAGATTGTGGGCGATGTGCGGCGTCCGCTGCTGGTGCTGCTGGGTTCGGTGGCGCTGGTGCTCCTGATCGCATGCGCCAACGTCGCCAATCTTCTGCTGGCACGCGCGGCCGGCCGCGCGAAGGAAGTCGCGATCCGCACGGCCCTGGGGGCGAACCGGAAACGGCTGGTGCGGCAGTTGCTCACCGAGAGCGTTCTACTGGGGCTCCTCGGCGGAGCCGCGGGGCTGCTGGTGGCGCGTCTGAGCCTCTCGGTGGTGCGCACCATGAATCCCGGCAATATTCCGCGGCTCGATGAGATTGGGATCAACGTGACGGTTCTGGCGTTCACCTTCGGCCTTGCGCTGGCGACCGGCGTGCTTTTCGGACTGGCGCCGGCATGGCGGGTGGTGCGGTCGGATCCCAACGCATCGCTGAAGGCGGGGGGCCGCAGCGGGCAGGCGGATGGCGGGCTTTACATGCGGCGCCACCGTTTGCGGGGACTGCTCGTCGTTTCCGAGATTGCCCTGTCTCTCATTCTGCTGGTGGGCGCCGGACTCCTCATGCGCAGCTTCATCCGCCTCGAGAAGGTACCGCCCGGATTCACCACCGACCACGTGCTGACCATGGAAGTCGTGGCCAACGCCACCCAGTATCACGATGTGCCGACGCTCGATGGGTTCCACCGTGACGTGGACGCGCGGATCGCACAACTGCCCGGGGTGGTGGCCGAGGGTACGGTTTCGGACCTGCCGCTGACCGGGTCCGTGGACTGGGGAGGGATTCACGTGGAGGGATATACGCCGCCGCCGGGACAGGAGCTGCAGGTGGATCAGCGTACAGCCAGCACGGATTACTTCCGCACCATGCAGATTCCCCTGGTGGCGGGCCGCTACTTCACCGCGCAGGACCTCCCGGACTCCCAGCAGGTGGTCATCATTGACGCAAAATTCGCGCAGCGATTCTGGCCGCACGGGGACGCGATCGGCAAACATCTCTGGTTCGATCCCAAAAAGCCCATCACGATTGTGGGCGTGGTGGGCGTGGTCAAACAATATGGTCTGGAGGTCGATGGAAAAATCGCGACGTATTTTCCCATGCAGCAGCACCCGGACCGGGGATCATTCCTGGTGGTGCGAACCGCTTCGGATGAAGCGGGACTGTCCAGTGCGATCATCCGGGATGTTCACCAGGTGGATCACGACGCCGTGATTTACGGGGTCAGAACGATGCAGGACCGCCTGTTCGATTCCCTGGCGCGGCAGCGCTTCGCGAGCACCATGCTGGGCGTGTTTGCCGCCTTTGCGCTGCTGCTGGCGGCGGTCGGCCTCTATGGAGTGATGTCGTACCTGGTGACGCAGAGCACCCGCGATATCGGGATCCTGGTGGCGCTGGGGGCGGCACGGGAGACGATTCTGCGTCTGGTGGTGCGGCAGGGGATGCTTCTGGCCGGGATGGGCATCGTTGTGGGCCTGGCGGGAGCGGCGTTGCTGACGCGGGTGATCGCCAGCCTGCTGTTTGGTGTGAGCGCGACCGACGTGGTGACGTTTCTGGCGGTGCCCGTCTTGCTGGCGCTGGTGGCCTTTGCGGCGACGGCCATTCCCGCGTGGCGCGCGAGCAGTGTGGATCCGATGGTGGCTCTCCGCGAGGAATAGGGTGGGGTCTCCGGCAGCGGGTTGCCGGTAAGGTACCCTGTAAACACGCATGCATCGCTGGTCGAAGTTATTCATTCCCACCCTGCGGGAAGCACCCGCAGACGCCGAAGTCTCCAGTCATAAATTCCTGGTCCGGGCCGGATACATCCGCCAGCTGGGGGCGGGCATTTACTCGTATCTGCTGCTGGGGCAGCGGTCGATCAACCGCATAGTGGGCATTGTGCGGGAGGAGATGGACCGCATCGGGCAGGAATTCCTGCTGCCGACGATCCAGCCGGCGGATCTGTGGCGGGAGTCGGGGCGCTGGACGATCATGGGCGACGCGATGTTCCGGCTGAAGGACCGCAAGGGCGCGGACCTGTGCCTGGGCATGACGCACGAAGAGGTGATGACGGACATCGCGCGGAACGAGCTGCGCAGCTACAAGCAGCTGCCGCAAATCTGGTATCAGATTCAGACGAAATTCCGCGACGAGCCGCGTCCGCGCTCGGGGCTGCTGCGGGTGCGGCAGTTCATCATGAAGGACAGCTACTCCTTCGATCTGGACCAGGCGGGTCTGGACAAGAGCTACAGGCTGCATGACGGGGCGTACCGCGCGATCTTCACGCGCTGCGGGCTGAAGTTCGTGGTGGTGGAAGCGGATTCCGGCGCCATGGGGGGCAAGGATTCGCAGGAGTTCATGGTCTACACCGACGCCGGCGAGGATCTGATCGCGAGCTGCCCGGCATGCGGGTATGCGGCGAACATCGAGAAGGCGACCTCGCGCCTCGCTCCGGTGCAGGAGATGGCGGCGACGGGGGACGGCCAGCCGGAGCTGGTTTCGACGCCGGGGCAGGCCTCGATCGTGGACGTGACGAAGTTCTTCGACATCGAAGCGAGCTCGGATATCAAGTGCGTGGCCTACATGGCGAAGGTGGCGCAGGCGGCGAGCGACGCGAAGAAGGGCCCGCAGATGGTTGAAGTCCCGGTGGTGGCGTTTCTGCGCGGCGATCATTTCGTGAACGAGACGAAGCTGCTGGCGGTGGCAGGAGCGACGGAACTGCGTCCCATGGGGCCGGAGGAACTGGAGCGATGGATGCACGGACCGGCGGGGTATCTGGGCCCGGTGGGGCTCGATGCGGCGAAGACGCTGCACGACGGCAAGGTGAATGTGGTGCTGGACCGGGGGCTGGAGAACCGGGAGAACCTGGTGTGCGGCGCCAACAAGCTGGACTACCACTACCGGAATGTGGTCCCGGGGAGGGATTTTGGCTGGACGGTGGTGGCGGACATCCGCAACGCCGCGGAAGGCGAGGGCTGCCCGCAGTGCGGCAAGCCGCTGAAGGTGGCGAAGGCAGTCGAGGTGGGACACATCTTCAAGCTGGGGGACCGCTACACCGACACGATGGGATCGCGCGTTCTCGATGCCAACGGCAGGGAGGTGACGCCGATCATGGGTTGCTACGGGATCGGCATCGAGCGCATCCTGACGGCGGCGGTGGAGCAGGGAAACGACGCCAACGGCTTCTGGCTGCCGCGCGCGATTGCGCCGTTCGAAGTGGTGGTGACCATCACGAACGTGGCGGACGCGGCGCTCAAGGCGACCGGCGAGAAAATTGCATCTGAGCTGGAGGCAGCCGGCTTCGATGTCCTGCTGGACGACCGGGACGACCGCGCGGGGGTGAAGTTCAAGGATGCCGATCTGATTGGGATCCCGTGGCGGGTAACGGTGGGCAAAAAGGCCGCAGAAGGGAAGGTCGAAGTGGTGACGCGCGCGACCGCGTCGGGCGCCGATGTGGCCATCGCCGACGTGGTGGGCGAGCTCCGCCGGGCGGCATCGGTAAACTAGAAGAGGCGCAACCGGCCTCGGGGCCGCAGCGTGTCAGGGCAGACGCAGCGTGTGTCTCCGGACACGCCGGAACGGGGCGCCGGGCACGGGTAAGGCGCATGTTTTCAGCGAATCGGCCCTGGCGCGGCGCATGCAACGATGGCAGCGTTGAGCCGGAGCGGAACAGGGCGCAACCCGGCCCTTTAGCACCGCGGTTCGTCTGAACAGAGAGAAGGCAACAACTTTCTATGGCAGTAAAAGTGAAGGTTCCCAACGTGGCGGTCCGCATCACCGCAAAGAAAGCCCTCATCGGGGCCGGCATGGTTTGCGGGGTGGGGCTGCTGCTGGGCTCCCTGGTATTCGCGTTCTACTGGAACAAATACGGGCACATTGTGGATGAGCGGCTGAAGCAGCCGCTGTTCGCGCAGACGGCGAAGATTTATGCCGCGCCGGCGGAAGTTCGGCCGGGGCAGAAGCTGACGCCCGACGAGATCGTGCAGCAGCTGCAGCAGGCGGGGTACTCGCAGGACGGCCAGGGATCGGCGTCGCCCATGGGCACCTATGCGGAGAATGCCAGCGTGGTGACGATTCATCCCGGGCCGCAGTCGTACCACTCCCAGGACGGGGCGACAATCAGCTTTGCCGATCACGCGGTGGACAAGATCACCGGCGACAACGGGCAGGCGCTGGCGGCTTATGAGCTGGAGCCGCTGCTGATCACGGGACTCTCGGATCAGAACCGCGCCAAGCGGCGGCTGGTGACCTACGATGAGCTGCCGCCCTATCTGGTGCCCGCCGTCACCTCGATTGAAGACCGGCATTTCTTCCAGCATGGCGGGGTGGACTACATGCGCCTGATCGCGGCGGGGATCGACGATCTGCGCCACGCGCACTACAGCCAGGGCGGATCGACGCTGACCATGCAGCTGGCGAAGAACTTCTTTCTCTCGCCGGAGAAGCGCATCAAGCGGAAGATCATTCAGATCATCATCACGTTTCAGCTGGAGCACCGCTTCAACAAGCAGCAGATCTTCCAGATGTACGCCAACCAGGTGCCTTTGGGGCAGCGGGGCAGTTTCGCCATCGACGGCTTTGGCGAAGCCGCGCAGGCTTACTTCGGCAAGGATGTGCGGCAGCTGGATCTGCCGGAGTGCGCGCTGCTGGCGGGCATGATCCAAAGCCCGAGCCGGCTGAATCCCTTCCGGCATGCGGAGCGCGCCATCGAACGGCGCAATGTGGTGCTGGACGCGATGGTGGAGACCGGCGACATCACCAAAGCCCAGGCGGAGCAGGCGAAAGCGGCGCCGCTGAACCTCGACCCGGGCGCCTTCGACGCGGGCGAAGCGCCCTACTTCGTCGATCTGGTGCGCGACCAGCTGGTGCAGCGGCTGGGCGATCCGGACTATAACGAGCAGGGTCTGCGCATCTATACGTCGCTGGATCCGCAGCTGCAGCAGATTGCGCAGGACGCGGTCGCCGAGGGCATGAAGAATGTGGACGCGATGGTGGAGGCGCGGCACGCGCGTCTGGTCCGCGCCGCTGCGCGTGCGGGAACCACGCCGCCTCCGCAGGTCTCGCCGCAGGTGGCGCTGGTGGCGCTGAATCCGCACACCGGCCAGGTGCTGGCGCTGGTGGGCGGGCGCAATTACGGGGTGAGCCAGTTCGACCATGCGGTTTCGCATCGGCCGACGGGATCGATCTTCAAGCCCTTCGTCTACGCCGCGGCTTTCAACACGGCTCTGGCGGGAACGCCGCTGACGAATGCCGATGGCACCAGCGCGATCTTTACGCCGGTGACCATCCTGCACGACGAGCAGACGACGTTCAGCTTCAACAATGAGGACTACACGCCGCGGGACTTCGACAACAAATACTACGGCGACATCACGGCGACCGAAGCGCTGTACCGGTCGCTGAACAATCCGACCATCGCGCTGGCGCAGATGGTGGGCTTCGACAATGTGGCGTCGCTGGCGCGCGACGCCGGCATTCAATCGGCGCGGGGCACACCGGCGATGGCCATCGGCGCGTACGACGCGACGCCGCTGGAGATGGCCGGAGCCTACACCGTCTTCGCGAATGACGGCGTCCACATCGATCCGTGGATGCTGGCCTCGGTGCGGGCGCCGAATGGGGATGTGATCGCGGATTATGCGCCGCAGATGAAGCCGGTTCTCGATCCGCGCGCGGCGTTCCTGACGCTGAGCATGATGGAGCAGGTGATGAACAATCCGCATGGGACCGGCGCGGGGGTTCGCAATATGGGCTTCACGGCGCCGGCGGCGGGCAAGACGGGCACCTCACACGACGCGTGGTATGCCGGATTCACCAGCAATCTGCTGTGCATCGTCTGGGTGGGCAACGACGACTACTCCGACGTGAAGATCGAGGGGGCCCACGCCGCCGGGCCGATCTGGGCCGACTTCATGAAAGAGGCGGTGAAGTTGCCGCAATACTCTGACACCCGGGACTTTGTGCCGCCGGCGGGTGTGGTGCAGGTGAGCCTGGACGACAATACCAACCTGCTGGCGGACGCCTCGTGTCCGGACGATTACACGGCGGCGTTCCTGGAGGGGACGCAGCCCACCGATACCTGCGACCACTCGATCGGGGACCAGCGGAACCTGTTCCAGAAGATCTTCGGGCTGGGGCAGAGGCCGGTGAACCAGGCGCCGCCTGTGCAGCAGCGAGCGGTGCAGCCGCCGCCGGCGCAAACCGCACCGGCGCAGCCGGCGACCGCCCAGAACCAGAACGGCCAGCCGGGCCAGGACGACAAAAAGAAGAAGAAGCCGGGCTTCTGGGCGCGTTTGTTCGGCAAGAAGGACGACAACCAGCAGCAGAACCAGAATCCGCAGCCGTAGGCGCGGCTGTCCGTGTGAGTCGCCGGACCCTGGGGCCTGTGTTGAATGGCACCTACTTTGCTTCTTTGAGCAGTTCGGTTCTGTACTGCGGAGCCAGTGCAACCACTTTGCGGATGAATGCCGCTTCCTGATCGGCATCGAGGCGGGGAGGCGGAGCGGTGCGCGTGGCAACCGGTATTCCCACTTCTTTGAAGAACTCCTCCTGGCCGGCGGGGGAGCAGATACAAAGCATCCTGACCGGATGGGCCGACGCGTTATGGAACTGATGCGGAGCGTTCGCCGGGATGTGGACCGTTTCTCCGGCGCGCACGATACGCTTCTCCCCGCGAAACGTGGCCTGCGGTTCGCCGTCGAGAAGAATAAAGGTCTCCTCGAAATCATGACGATGCGGAGGCGGGCCGCCTCCGGGCGGAACGTGCATATCGATCAGGGTGAATCGGCCGGCCGTCTGCATTCCGGTGAGCAGGATGGTGTAGGTGTCGCCCACGACGCCGAGATGCGGAGCCGTGCTGCTGTCGGGGCTGGCAACGGCCAGATTCCGCCGCGGGTCGTCGGCGGGAATCGCCGCGGTGTTGGGGATCGCAGACATTTTTCATTCCTCGGTTGAGACCAGGTTGCGCGAAGGGCGTGTCCGGACCATCGCGTCCCTCATGCTGAGGGGAAGAGATGCAGCCGGCCGGCTCCGACTCCTGTACACGCTCCATCCGGCCGGAAGCCTGACTATACCGCATCGTCAAAATCGGGGGATGAGAGCGGAAGAACGGCTTCGTGAAAGTTGGCCCCGGGGCTGACGTGTTTGGGTTCGGCGAGGGGTGCGCTGGCGGGCTCCGTCTGACTGGGCCATGTCTCGCGGGAGTTAGGATCATGGAAGAAGATGAAGTTCACCGTTGCCACGCACCGCAAGCGCGAGATCGTCGACATCACCGAGCCGGTTGAGGCGAAGCTGGCGGAATCGAAGCCGTCGGGCGCATCGGGGATCTGCTGCCTCAACGTGCTGCATACGACGGCGGCGCTGACCACTGCCGATCTGGACCCTGGCACCGATCTCGACATGCTCGATGCCTTCGAGGCGATGATGCCGAAGCTGCGTTACCGGCATCCGCACAACCCGGAGCACGTGCCGGATCACATTCTGTCGACGCTGATCGGCACGGGGCTGACGCTGCCGGTGGAAGCGGGATCGCTGGTCCTGGGAACGTGGCAGCGTGTGGTGCTGGTGGAGCTGGACGGACCGCGCAAGCGCGAGCTGACGCTGACGTTCCTGCCGAGCAGCGAATAAGAACCGGCAACAGGGAGCAGTTGCGTGCCCTGCTCCCCGGCTCCGATGCTTAGATTTTCACGGGGAAATTGGGATCGGCTGCGGCGGCCGGATTGTTCTCGGCGCGCACGGCGGCCTCGGCTGCCTGGAAGCCCATCTTCGAGTGGGTTCCGTCGCAGAACGGCTTGTTGGTCGAGGCTCCGCAGCGGCAGAGGGAAAAGGCCGGCTTGCCGGTGAGGTCCCACTCTTTGCCTTCCGCGTCCACCAGCGACACCGCACCTTCCACGCGATAGGGCCCGTTGGGGCGCACCGTAATCTTCACATCCGCCATTGCAGGAAACTCCTGAGGAATCGAAATTGGTGCTGCCCCTTCAGTCTACCCGGAGCGGCGCGCGATGCCGGGCGCGGGACCGATCCCCCGGAAGGAGCATAGTCCGCGGTGCGGGCGAGCGGCGAAGATCGAAGCAGAGCCGATCCCACCGGGCCGCGGGACGGGTTGGCTTACAAGCGATGGCTGCCACGCTGACGAATCCGGGCGAAGCTGCGCGCGACGCCGTCGCCGAAGGGGAGCGTCCGCTCACCGGCTGGATCCCTGCGCTGCTCGGAGTCCTGTCGTTGCTCGGATCGTGCGTCGTCTGGTCGCTGCGCAAGCCGATGTGGGGCGACGAGGTCTTTTCCTGGACGGAGCTGCACGATCCTTCGTTCGCGCACCTGTTCCATGCGCTGCCCCGGCTGGGCGGCGGAGGCATGCCGCTCTACTATCTGGTGGCGTGGCCGTGGGCGCACCTGTTCGGCTGCAGCGACCTGTCGCTGCGCCTGTGCTCCTCGGCCGGAGTGTGCGGAGCGTTCCTCGTGCTCTTCGCCGCGCTGCGCCGGCGTTTTGCTGCCCATGCTGCGTTTCTGGGTACGGCCTTCGGATTCTGCGCGTCGCTCATTGTTCTGGACCAGAACAGCGAAGCGCGGGGGTATGGACTCTATCTGCTGCTGGCGGCGCTGGCGACCGCGCAGGTGCTCCGGGTGGCGGAGACGGATCGGCCGCGGGTTCGAGAGCTGATTCTCCTGGCGCTGACGCAGGCGGGGCTGGTGCTGGGACACACGCTGGGGCTGCTGTATGCCGGACTTCTTCTGCTGGCCCTGGCGGCGGCCGATCTCAGCCGGCGGCGGTTGCGGCTGCGCGTTTTTCTGGCCTGCGTGGCGGGATGGCTCGCGTTGATTCCCTGGATTCCGGCGATCGAGGCATCGGCGGCGGTGGGGCGGCCGCATAGCTGGATTCCCATGCCGGCGCTGGCCGATCTGGCCTCCAGCTGTTCGTTCTGGCTCTTCACGGGACTCTACTGGCAGATTCCGCATCGGCCGGCAGCGGTTGTGGCGGCCGGATGGCTGGGCGGCGTCGCCTGCGTAGCGGTGATGGTGCTGGCGGCGGCGCGGGGATGGCAGGACGCCGGCCGCGAGAGACAGGCGGCGGCCCTGGTTGGGCTGGCGCTGATGCTCGGACCGCTGGCGTTCTTCCTCGTTTCGCACGCGATCACGCCGATTTTTCTGCCGCGCTACCTGATCCCCTCGGCGCTGGGGGTTTCGATCCTCGCGGTTGCCGCAGCAGACTCTGCGCGCGTCGGGAAGGGGATTGCGTTTACGATTCTGAGCGCGCTGGTGCTGGCGCTGCCCATCGCCACCGCGCTGCTGGCGCATCCCACGGCGCTGAACGTGGCGCGCGTCGATGAGCTGGCGAGAGGGCAGGCTGTGGTCTGCGACAGCGAGAAGGATTTTCTGTTGATGACACGCTATACGGCGTGGCCCCAGGCGCCGCGCTACCCGCTGGATGCCGCGGCTGCGAGCACTCTGCCCGGCCTCGACACCGATGTGCGGCTGATGGAGAACTACCGGCGAGAGGGATATTTCGCGGGGAAGCTGCTCCAGGGCGACGGCGTGCCGGCGCAGGCGTCGTTCCTGGTGCTCGACAACGGCGATGCACCGTGGTTTCGCATGCGCATCGAGGACCATGCGCCCTTCACCTGGACCTTGGTGGCACAGATCGACAGCACACGGCGGCTGATCGAAGTGCAGCGGACGCGTTGAGCCGGATGGCGAGCGGGATCCGACAGGGGGTCGGGTTTCGCGGTCTTATCCGGCCGAAACCGTCTGCGGCGTGAGCGCCGGAGCCTCGTCGGCGGGCTTCGGCGTGGCCAGCGTCCACACGAACCAGACGACCCAGGCGACGGCGGGCCACAGATACCAGCGGGAAGCCAGGCCGTTGTGCGACCAGAATCCCTGCAGCTCGACGACGATATAGAGGGCGGCGAGGATGGCGACCGGCCAGCGCGAGGAAGCTCGCCACAGCGCATACAGCACGGCGGGCAGGGCCAGCGACTGGTCGTAGATCCAGCAGTAGGGGGCGACGAGGATCGAAACCAGCATGACGAGGCTGCCGTGTTCGAGCCAGTCCCATGTGTGGCGGCGCGGCCAGAAATAGAAGACAGCCCAGATGCCGCCGAGCACGCTGGGCACAAAGGCCAGCCACTTGGCGGAGGGGTCGATGAGATTGCGCAGGGCCACGCTGAGGCAGGGGATGAACTCGTTCGAAATGCCGGAGCGGTGGGCCCACTGCGCGTACTGGGTAAAGGCCAGGGGATCGATGAGCCAGGTGACGGCGCAGCTGACGGCGAGGGCGGCGGCCAGGCCGAGCAGGATTTTGTAACTGCGGGTGAGCGCGATCCAGAGGAGCAGGATGAGGCCGATGGGAAGAAACAGATGCGGCTTGAGAGTGCAGAACCACAGAGCCGCGCCTGCGCAGAAGGGCTGCGTGCGATAAAGGCGGAGAAAGAGCACGAGCCCGAGCAGAACGAAGATGGAGGTTTGCCCCATGAGGACGCACTGCAGGGCGGGAGGAAAACACAGGCCGAGCCAGACGAACTCGGATCGGGGTTTGCCGAACATGATCCACAGGGTGCGGACGGAATAGAGCACGATGGCCAGCATCAGCAGCGACCAGGGCAGAGCGCCGATCCTCGATCCTGTGTATCCCAGGGGCAGGGCGAGAGGCAGTCCCCAGGGCGGGTTGCGCATGTAGAACGAGCCGGGCTTGCCGTCGTACCCGGCGTCGTGCTCGATGCGGCCCATGACGACGGGGTCGAAGGGGTTGGCGTGATGCACCAGCTGCTGGCCGGTCGACCAGTACACGATGTAATCCCGGCCGCTGGAGAGATGGCGGCTGAAGGTCATGACGCCGAGAAACAGGGTGGACAGCGTGAGCGTGAGAAAGCACGCGGCGACGACCGTCAGGTCGGCGAAATCGTGGCGCCGATGCTGCGGTTGCGTCGGAGAGAGGGAACTGGCGACTGTAGCCACTGCTCCGATTCTATGGAGGGCGCGCGGCCGGCGCGATGCCACCTTGGGGCTATCCGGTTCTGCCGCGTTTCCGTGATGCGTGTGCGGAGAGGGATCAACCCGCGGTGGGCGCCAGAGTGGCAAGGGGCGCGGCGGATTCACGAAGAGGCGGATGGGATCGGCGCGCGAGGACATACCAGACCAGCCATGCGGGCGCCTGCCAGAGCCACGAGAGGAAGAACGTCCTGGGGCCGAAGTGGAACCAGGGGACGAGCTCGACCAGAAGATAGAGCGCAGCGAGGGAGGAGAGCATCCGGCGCGAGGCGGGCCGCGATGCGGCAAAGAGCAGGGCGGGCAGGGCGAGAGACTGATCGAAGAGGAAGCAGTAGGGAGCGGCGAGGATCGAGACCAGCATGAGCAGACTGCCGTGATCGAGCCAGGACCAGTGCCGGCGGCGAGGCCAGAAGTAGGCGACGGCCCAGACGCAGGCAATCGCGGCGGGCACGAAGACCAGCCATTCGGCGCCGGGCGCGATGAGATTGCGGAGCAGGACGCCGAAACAGGGAACGGGCTGCGTGGAGATGCCGGAAGCGTGCGCCCACTGCCAGTATTGCGAGAAGGCGGCGGGATCGATGGACAGGGCGGCGAGGCAGCTGAGGGCGGCGGCGGCGGCGGCGCCGGCGAGGATCCGGTAGCCGCGGGCGAGGACGATCCACAGCAACAGGACAACGCCGAAGGGCAGAAAGAGATGCGGTTTGAGGGTACAGAGCCAGAGAGCGGCGCCCGCCCAGACGGGGCGAGTGCGATGGAAGCGCAGGAAAAGAACGAGCCCGAGCAGCACAAATAAGGATGTCTGACCGACAACCACACATTGCAGAGCGGGCGGAAAGCAGCAGCCGAGCAGGCGGAGCCGCCATCCGGTGAGGCCGAGAACAGGGCGGAGCAGGTGCACGGAAAGAAGGAGCAGAGCCAGCATCAGCAGCGACCATGGCAGGACGGCGGTACGGGCACTCACCCATCCGAGGGGAAATACCAGCGGGAGCGCCCACGGGGGATTGCGCATGTAGTACGATCCCTGGCCGGTGTAGCCGGCGGTGCGTTCCAGATTGCCCATCACGCTGGCGTCCCAGGGATTGGCGTGATGGACCAGCTGCTGCCCGGTGGCCCAGTAGGAAGCAAAATCGCAGGAACTCGGGAGCCCGCCCTTCTGCGCCAGGACCGCCAGGAACAGCGCAGTCACGACGAGGACGATTCCGCAGGCGACGCCGATGATCAGATCGGCGAAGGCGGAGGTGCGCGAGTTCCCCGGAAACGTGCCTGCGGTTGCCATCGCAACAATTTTAGTAAGGCGGCACGGGCAGGCTGAATCCCTCTTTGGATACAGGAGAATCCGCGGATCGAAGCCGCCGGCGCGGGCGGGTGGCGCCGGCCGTGAAGGATGGCGAGCCGGAACGCCGCAGGAACTCCATCAGACGAAGGTATTGGTCGATACCTTCGTCCACTTATGCGTTCGCGCTTCCTCTGGCTAAATCGGGATATCCTCTGGCGGCGACGGTCGCAGGAATGCAGGAGAGACCCGATCCACCTCGACAACATTCAACCGCGCGTTGCAGCAATCCAGACGCCATCCCTGCAACGCGACCCAGGAGAATCCAAATGAGCCTGATTGAACGCGCGATTGCGGCGAATCGCAAGAGAGCAGAGCACCACGATCCTTCACTGGCCAACAAGCCGGCTCCAAAGATTGCCATCCTCACGTGCATGGATCCACGCCTGAACCAGCTGCTGGAGTGGCTGGACATCAAACCCGCCGATGCGGATGTGATTCGAAACGTGGGAACCGCCGCGACCGAAGACGTCGTGCGGTCTCTGATGTTTTCCATTCACGTTCTGGGCGTGCGGGAACTGATGATCGTCGGCCACACCGGCTGCGGGATGGAAATGTTCTCGGAAGAGGAGTTCGAACAACACCTGCACACCCAATGCGGCGTGTGGGCCGTTGCTCCGGATAAGTTCCACTGTTATTCCGACGTAACGCAACAGACGCAAAAACAGGTGCTGAAACTCAGGTCGCACCCGTGGATTCCTTCGAACGTTGTCATTCGCGGATTTGTCTTCGATCTGTCGACGGGCCAATTGAAGGAAGTCACGCCGAAGGAAGCCAATCATCAACTGGCTGCGTAAAGCTTCACGAAATGCTGTTGCGACGCTTGCCGCAGGGATGAGAGTGTCTCTGCGGCCGCGCCTGCCCCGTGGAGCTTTCTTCTTACGGCCTGTCGGTCGATTCAGTTCCTTATGGATTGAGAGAGCCTGCGCGCAAGGCGCAACGATCGGTCATGGATGTCCGTCCCCAGGCTGAAGCGCCGTCGCCGGGGGTTCGTTTCTCAGCAGATTTCCGGTGGCGAACTCTAGGTTCACCGCCGCCAGAAATAGTTGCGATCGCGCGGAGACACTGGACAGTCGAGCTTTGGCCAGCTGGTTTTCGGCGGTGACAACGTCGACCAGGTTCTTAACTCCATATTGATATGCCTGGAGCGAGGCGGAGTAAGACGCGTTGGCCGATTCGAGAAGCGCGACTGCGGCGTCGTGTTCGCGCAGTGCCGTCTGGAATGCGATGTAAGCGGTCCAGACCTCGCGTGTGGTCCGATCATGAATTGCCGTAAGCTGATCCTCGGCTTCGCGCCGCTTCGACTCGGCGATCAGCAGTTCATTCCTGCGCGCACCTCCGTCAGAGATGCGCCACTGGACGCCGGCTGCGACGGACCAGGTCGGCTCGCTGGCGGAGCCCAGTTGGCCGTAGTCCGTCGTGGGCCACAGCGATGTCTGCGCGGCCGATCCCGAGAGAACAACCTCAGGTTTGTACTCCGCCCGGGCGGCACGCATGCGATCTCCGGCCGCTCGAATCTGCAGCATTTGCGCCATCAGCTCGGGACGATCTTTCATCGTTCGATCGATGAGCGCCTGGATGGACAAGGTGAGTTTGGCCGGCAGCGGCGCACTCCTCTGGCTGTCAATCACGATATCCGGCGACGGATCGGCTCCCACCGCCTCCGTCAGCGTGACGCGCGCGATCTTTTCATCTCCGTCTGCGGACTCCTCATCGAAGACCGCCTGTGCGGTTTCAGCCCGCGCGTTGAGTACATCAGGGAGGGTCGCCAGCCCATTCTTCAGTCTGTTTTCCGCCGCGTCCTGAGTGGTTTGAGCCGTGCGCAACGTCTCCTCCGCCGCCTGCAGTCTCTCCTGCGCAGTCACCAGCTGGTAGTAGGCGGTGGCGACGCGAAAGGCCAGCGCCTGATCCACCTGAATCACATCGGCCCCCGCGGCAAGTTCCTCCGCCCTGGCAGAGTCCACAGTCGCTGCGCGCTTGCCAAAGTCGAAGATGAGATAGCGCAGTGTAACTTCAGGGCGGACCACGGGTAACTCAACCATGACGTAGCCGCGAGGAGCCAGTGGCTTGGGGAAGGGATTGATCGCTCTTTCATCGCCGGAAACCGCGAGACCATCGAGCCAGGGGTAATCGGCGCTCTTTGCCAAGCCGAGTTCGCGCGCCGCCTGCTTTGCGTGCTCCCATACCACGCGCGTGTCGGGATTGTGATCCTCGGCAAGGTCGATCAGCTCGGCGAGCGTGTAGGGGTGAGCCGGATCGAGAATCGCAGTTCCGGATCGAGGCGTCTCACGTGCGGCGCAGTCAGCGGCAGCCGCCGGAGAAGATACTTTGCCGGCACATTGCCCGAGAGCCCGCGCCGCCGGGAAGGCGAGAAGCACGGACAGGAACAGAACACTCAGTTGTGGGTTGTATTCGATCAATCGAACCTTCCCCCGAGTCGTTCGCGGCAACACGCCGGCAGTTGCCGGTCACACCTCTTTTGTTTGAGTGCCGCCGTGGGAAGCGGTCGGACGCCGGCCCGAAAAGCTTTCTCCTGCGGGCGCGACCGCCTTCAATCTCTCTGACGCACTCCTGTTTGCACAGGCGGAGCCAGAAAACCACTGCTCTGTTTTCGATATCCATTAGCGCAGAAGCGCAGGGCCGAGTCTATTGGACGAACGTATTGATGAATTCCAAAGTATCGGTCGGCTGCTCTTCGCATGAATGAGTAAGATCGCGCAGGTTAAACCGACGCGAAAGTGTTGGCCGATACCTTGGTCCAATAGATTCGGCGTTCCAGTGTGTGGCTCAATGGGAACGAAAGGGTGAGCAGTGAGGTATACCTGACATGGATTTCGGGTGGATGGAATACTATCGGCGCCGCAGGAGCCCGCTGCACCTGCTGCCGTTCGCCGCCCCGTTGCTGCTGGCTGGTTGCTCGCACGCGCCCGACTACAGCATCTTTGGTTCCTTTTTTCCCGCGTGGATTTTCTGCTCCGTGGGCGGTTTGGCTCTGGCCGCGGGCGCGCGTGCCGCGATTGCCCGCAGCCCTGTCGCCGAATACCTGGCAGCGCCGGTACTTCTGTATCTCAGCACCGCGACGTTCTTTGCCTGCCTGCTGTGGCTGTTGTTTTATAGCTAGGGGAACGCAATGGCGAATCACGATCCTGACGAGGCAGAGGGAAACAGTCGCGCCGCAAAACTTCGCGGGTACGGCCGCATCGCCACGGCAGTCATGGTTCTGCTGGCGATCGCCGGCCTAAGTGCCGTCTATTCGGTGACGATTCGGCATCCTGAGACCGATGACGCCGAAGTCTTTGCCAATTACATCGGCATCGCCCCGGTAGTCGAGGGACCCATCCTGCGCCTGAACGTCGCCGACAATCAGCACGTCAGGCAGGGCGATCTGCTTTTCGAAATCGATGATCGACCCTATAAGTACGCGCTGGACCGCGCCGTGTCGGAGCAGGCTGCTCTGGAAGGTCAGATCGTGGACGAACAGCGGCGTATTCAGGCCGAAGTCCACGCCGTGACTGCCTTCGGGGCGGCAACCCGGCGCGCTACCGCCGGCGTGGACCGGGCGCAGGCATCGATCCGCGAGGCGGAGGCGGATGTCACCCATTCTCAGGCCGCGCTCGATCGAGCCACGGCTGAGTGGTCCTACGCGGACCATAACCTGCACCGTCTGGAACCTCTGCTCGTCAGGCAGTTCGTAACGGTCGATCAGGTGGACCAGGCACGAACGACGGAGCAGGCCAGTGCGCAGTCCGTGCAGGAGGCTCAGTCGCAACTGGCGCTGAGCCGGGCGCACCTCAACGCGGTGCGAGACGCCCTGGCCGAGGCGCAGGCCTCGGCGGAGCAAAGCACGGCACAGTTTCATCAGTCGCAATCCAGCGTACTGACCCTCGATCCGCTCGTGGCGCAACGCCAGGGAAAGATCGCGGCCATCGCCGACGCGCAATACAACTACAACGAATGCCGGGTCTACGCGCCATTCGACGCGCGAGTGACAAACCTCGTGATATCTCAGGGCGCCTATGCGCACGTAGGTCAGGAAATCTTCACCTTAATCGACACTCGCGTGTGGTGGGTGCTTGCGAATTACCGTGAAACACAGTTAACGCATATCCGGCCGGGTATGAAAGCGGACGTGTACCTCTTGTCCGACCCGGGAAAGCGACTGACCGGCGTCGTTGAAAGTACAGGATACGGAGTTACACCTGACCCTTCTATCCTCGGCCGATTCACGTCGGGCCTGCCCGACGTGCAACGCACTCTGAGCTGGGTACACCTGGCCAGCCGCTACCCCGTCCGTGTGCGGATTCAATCACCGCCTCCCGGCGGTCTCCGGCTGGGGGAGTCTGCCGTTGTTGTGATCCGCGGATACAAACGAGAGCGCTGATATGGCGACGGGTGCCACTCCAATCCGCCAGGAGCAGGCGGGCCGCGGGCCCTCGTGGCTCTGGCTTTGGGAATTCGTGCGGTGGGAGGTTGCTCCCTATCCGGGGCGCGTGAACGCGGTTGCCCGCATGACGATCACGGCTACCCTGGTCATGCTCCTGGTCGAAACCTTCCGTATCCCGAACGCGTTTCTGGCTGCTCTCTTCTCGATTCTCCTGGCGCGCGAAAATCTCGCCGCTACGTGGCGTGGGGGGCGAATTGTAGTTCTTGCTTTCGTCGGCGCCAGCCTGTACACGCTGCTGGGGATGATTCTGTTTCGCGGTTCTCCGCTCACTCATTTCCTTTGGGTTATGGGAAGCCTGTATCTCGTGTTCTTTGTTATACGCACGATGACCAACTATGCGGCGGCCGCGGCCTTCGCCATTCCGATCGGCGTCGCTCTGCCGATATGGGACCGCTCTCTGCCCAGCCAGATCCAGGTGGAGGGCACTCTGTGGCCGGTCTTAATCATTGGTCTGGGGGCGGGTGTCACCGTAGCAACGGAGACAATCTATCGTATCTTCGATCGCTCCGATCCTCTTATTGCAGCGGTCGACGATATGTTGCTCGCCGCTCAGCAGGTATCGGAGAGGATCGCCGCTCATCGTACTCCCTCGGAGTCACTGGCCGCCAGAGTTATTCAATATCAGATGACCGGTGCCGGCCGACTTAGAATGACTCTGCAGCGCCAGGGTGCTGACCCGACCCGGCGGGCGCAGCGCAGTGCTCTGATTTCGATTACCGGGCGTCTCCTCGGTCTCGCCGCAACGCTCTGCCACAATCCTTCTGTACCTGGGAACGACGACGCCATTCGCCTGCGCGCGCTGGCTGAGAAGCTGGCAGCAATCCGAGCGGAGCTCCGCGGGGCGGGAGGTATCTCCGCATCCTATAGCGCACTCGAGGGCCAGCCGTCCGCCGGGTTCCCTTTGCTGCAGGACATGGAGCGAGCCGTCGACCTCATCGCCGAGGTCTTTCAGAGCGATGCGGCTGTCAATCCTCAGCAGGATCGGCGAGACTGGTGGCGCACTGTATTCCTGCCCGATGCCTTCGCGAACCCGGAGTATCAGCGGTTTGCCCTTGCCGGGTGCCTCGCGGCCAGCCTTTGCTATGTACTCTACAACGGCCTGGACTGGCCGGGCATCGGCCAGACCGCCGTCCTCACCTGCATCGTTACTGCGTTGAGCACCATCGGCAATTCTGTGCAGGCGCAGTTTCTCCGGCTTTCCGGTTTTGTCGTCGGAGGATTACTCATGGGTATCTCGGCGCAGATTCTGATTCTACCTGATATCGACAGCATCTTCGGGTTTGCCCTTTTCTTTGCGGCGGGGACTGCGATCGCTGCCTGGTTCGCGACCTCGAGTCCGCGCCTCTCGTTTTTCGGAGTGCAGATGGCGCTCTCATTTTACTTCGTCAACCTGCAGGATTCGCACATCCAAACCGATCTCACGGTTGCGCGCGATAAGGTGATGGGAGTGCTGTTAGGCATTCTCGCTATGGGCTTTATCTTTGACCGCTTCGGAACGAAGAGCGACGAGGAGCAATTGCGGAACCTCCTGGTGCGAAACGTGCGCATGGTGGCGCAACTCGGAGTTATCCCTGCAGGGGCGCGCGACGCGGCTTCCCGGATCAATCTTCTGCGCAGTCAGATCAATGAGAGCTTCGCCAGCCTGGAATCGCAGATGGACGCGGCGCGTTTTGAGTTTGAGTTTCGCCATCGCCGCGAGGAAGACGTTGCCGAGTGCGGGCGGATCCGGAGGGTACAGCCGGGGCTGCGTTCGATCTTCCTGCTGGAGTTGAGTCTGCTTTCACATCGGGGACGCCAAGCGATGGGCGCCGGCCTGACACAACGCCAAACCGAGGGGCTGGATCGCTTTTTAGCCGGATACAGCGCCGAGCTGACGCGCATTGCCGCATGGATCGCAGACGAAGAGGAGGCTCCTGCGCGGATCAGCGAGGAGTCCATTGAGGGATTACAGCAAACGTTTGCGAGCCAACGATCCCCCCGTGCGCAGGCGATCGCCGATATTTGTCAAAGGATGGTGTCCTCGCTGCTCGTGGTGCGGAGCGAGTGCCGACCCGTACTTAGATAAGGGTCTGATTTGTGCTAACAGAACAGGCCGGGGGCCGGCGGAGTGCAGAGCCGCAGTCGCTCAGGGGGGCTTATAACTGGGACGATCCGGTTATAAGTCGAGCGCGATGGGAGATAGCGGTGTCGAACAGCAGATCAGGGCGTTGCCGGTGGCCGGCTGATCAAGAGGCTCAGGTGCGTAGCGGAGTTCGCCGTCCAGAATGCCGCACTCGCATGTATGGCATACACCGGTTCTGCAGGACCACCGTACGGGAACGTCGCAGGCCTCAGCCAATTCGAGGATGCTGCCGAACCGGGCGTCCCACGGCACAGCGAGACCACTCCGCGTAAACGATACGATCGGTCCGGTTCCAGGAGCGACCGGAGGATGCGGAGGTTTGACTTCGGCCCGTGTTACACCAGGCTGAATACTGCCTGCGGATCCAAATACCTCCTGGTAGATCGCATCCTGGCGTACGCCCAGCGAGATGAGGTCGCGGATCATATCTTTCTCAAAGGCGGTCGGCCCACAGACGTAGAAGTCGGCGGCAAGCGGGATAGCGAGCTTTTCCAGTTGTCCGCGATCGACGTGCCCCTGGATGTCGAAGTCGGTCCCCAGCCGATCCAGCGGACCGGGCTGGCTGTATGCGATAGCCGAGCGGCAATCCGGAATAGCGGCAAACAGTTGTCTTGTTTCCCGGGCAAAGACGTGTTCGGTGGCATTGCGTGCGCCATGGATCCACCACACTTCCCGGTGTGGGTTCGCCTTTCCAGAGGCAAGGGCGTGGAGCATGGAAAGAACCGGCGTGACGCCAATCCCGGCGCTCAGAAGAACGACCGGCCGCTCACCGGCCCGCAAAGTGAATTCGCCACGCGGCGCGCCCATCTCCAGCTGGTCGCCGACCTGCGTCGCGTCGACAAAATGCCGACTGCCCGCACCCGTTCCACGCTTCACACTGATGCGATAGGTACCCGAGTCGCTAGCGCCGGAAATGGAATAGCTCCGTACTACGGGGGGCGAGTTGTCAGGGGACGCGAAGCGCAGCACGACATACTGGCCGGGAAGCGCGGGCGAAAGAGGCGATCCTTCCACGTCTGCAAAAACGAGAGACGTGACCTCGGGGGTCTCCCGATGCACATCAACGACCTTTACCCGGCGGAAACCCTTCCACGCGGGCGGGGGCGACGTCGAAGACGTAAGTCCCGGGTTGCCGTTGCGGACTCCGTTCTCTCCTGCGCGGAGGAAGCTTTCGAATGAGCCCTTCCATCCCGGACTCAGCGCGGGAATACCGGCGGCGATGGCAATGCGCCTGAGGTCGTGATTCGAAGAATAGAGCAGGGAATCCGTCTCCGCGATCGAGATCCTGCCCGGTCCATCCGCGATCTTCTCAATCTCGTCTCCGGCACTCACTTCGCCTTCCCTGATAACCCGGCAATAGAAGCCCGGTTTTTTGTGCGACACAAGGAGTGCCGCCATCTGCGGAGTGTCCATTCGAATTCCAAGGCGATAGCAGGTGACGCGGGGCTGAGTTACTTCAAAGACCGCGCTGCCGATCCAGTATCGGTCGCCGATGCAAACTTCATTGTCGGCGAGACCGTCAACGGTAAAGTTTTCTCCAAACTGTCCGTACTCAAAGTTATTCCTTGCCAGCACCTGCTCCCAATAACGATAGGCAGCGATTTGATACACCATCGCGGCACGATGTTCACCGCCGTGACCCTGGAGATCGGCCTGCCCATCGCCATCCAGATTGAGCTGTCGTGCGGCGACGCGGCCGGCGACGGGGCGCTTCCAGATCGCGGTCCGCACGACTTTACCCTGCCATGCGACCTCACGGGGAAGGCCCACGTTGACCGACAGAAGCTTTGGCATTGGCTCCTCCAGAGAATGCAGTGCCATTTCCGCGAACCACCGCAGAGAACAAAAAACCGTGTCTCCCGCGATCTGTCAGAGAGGAGCCGGCACCATTGCGACCCGCTCCGCGGTAACTCGTTCTCCCAGACTAACTGGTTGGCGGGCGGCCTTTCCTCATGATTTCTCTCTGCGTGAAGATACAGCGGTTCGATGGGTGCGGCAATTCCACAGTTCGGCGTTGTTCAGCACATAGCGCAGTGCCGATGGATGAGCGCGGCGGTTGTCGGCAGAGCATCGCAGTCCGGGGAGAATTCATCTGTGCCCTCGAAGGCGGAGGTCAGCCGGTTGGCCAGATCCCGGCTGCATCGTACGTCTGCCGGATCGCACTCCAGCAGGCAGGCGCATTCTTCCTCCGAGTAGCCTTCGAGGACGGAGAGAACCAACACGAATCGCTCGAACGCGCCAAGCGAAGTGATCGCCGAGAACGGCTGATGGGAGGGCGAGAGCAGCGGCCGGCGCCCCTGCACATACGACCAGCTATGCACGGATTTCGGTAAGGGGCGAATCAGATGAACAGCGCGCCTGATCACCCCGATTCTTCCCGGTCCCCGAGCCCATGCGGAGGCAACCGCTGCGGGGCTGCGGACATAATCGTCCATCGCACCGGCAAAGCACTCCTCGGCGAACGCTTTCTCCGCGGTGAGGAGGAAGGCCAGCAGGTACAGCCTCGTCACCTCATCCAGCCAGATCTCAGCAAATTCGGCTGACATCGTGACGGCGGGACGAAAAGCATCAGGTTCACCGATAACTTGTGCGAAGCTCGTCATAACATCCTCCAGGCTGCTGCAACGTCTCTGCATAACGCCCTGCTATAAGCCGGAGCTTGTTCGACTGCGCCGACAGCGGATCTGTTCTGTCGCCGCGCGTATCGGAGCCCGGAACCGCAGCGGCTCATTACGGATTACGCCACACAGCCACGCCGGAAGCTATTGGGCCAAGGTATCGGCCGATACCTTTGTATCGGCGGGCGGCCGCGGACCTATGCGAGCGAGAAGGGGACTTTATACCAAAGTATCGCAATACCATCGTCCAATTGTTTTCCGCCTCCACTTTCTGGTCAGATCGTCCTGGCGCGTAGTGGCAATCCCTTCAGTCGGAAGGTGCGACGAGTTGAGCGATTGCGGTCGCAGGTCCGGGCCAGGTGCAATTCACAAATGGATGCGGAGTCCGGGCGGAGAAGCCATCTCTGGTGCCGCAGGTTTGGATTGGCTGTCAGATAGTCAGGCAAGGGAACGCGCGCCGATGGCAGAGGCAATGGATTGAAACGCCGGCAGAGGAGTTGAAATGCGGTTTCGAAGCTTCGCCATAACGATCGTGCTCACCGCACTGCTGTACAGCGGGCTCACTGCATCTGCGCAGTACAGCGCACCGGCCACGCCCCCTCCCTACAATCCTCTGGGGCTGACGGGAGTGACGGGAGCGCCGCGAGCAGCCGTTCAGGCCGGGCAGGCGGACGAGCGCACGCTTTCGCAAAATCCGTATCTGGGAGGCGTTCCGGGGGGAACGCTCAGCGCATCGCCCGTGCAACTGTCCCTGCAGCAGGCAGTCAACTTCGGACTCAGGAATAACCTCGGCGGTGTGCTGGCCTCGGACGTCGTGATGGGCGCACGAGGAGAGCGCTGGCAGGCCCTCAGCGAGCTGCTGCCCAGCGTCGTCACCGATACCGGTTTTGGCGTTCATCAAATCGATCTGAGGGCCACCTTCGGTCTCGCCATTCCGGGAGTGCCCCCCATCATCGGGCCGTTTGGGTATTTCGATTCGCGCGCTCACTTCACGCAATCGGTATTCGACTGGGGATCGATCGAGGAGGCGCGGTCTTCACAGGCGCAGCTGGATTCAGCCGAGTTCGGCGCGAGGGATGCGCGAGAGCTGGTGGTGCTGGTGATCGTGTCCAACTATCTGCTGGTGATCGCCGACCAATCCGAAGTTGAATCGGCCACCTCGCAACGCGATACCGCGAAAGCACTCTTCGACCAGGCTTCCGATCAAAAGACCGCGGGCCTCGCTTCGGCGGTGGATGTGTTGCGCGCGCAGGTGCAGCTGCAGGCGCGGGAGCAGAAAGTCATCAGCGCGAGAAACGATCTTGCCAAGGAGAAGCTGGTGCTGGCGCGGGCGATCGGCCTGCCTCTGGGACAACAATTCGAGATAACCACGCAGGTTCCTTATCACGAGCTGACGCCTTCGGGGCTCAATGAAGCCATCGAGAGCGCCTACGGATCGCGGCCGGATTTCCAGGGTCAGGTGAGGAGCGTCCGAGCGGCAGAGCTGGCAAAACAAGCCGCTCTCGCCGAGCGATATCCATCGATCGAAGCGGACGTGGATTATGGCTTGTCCGGCGCGACCCCCGGCTCGTCGCACGGCACCGTCGATGCAGAGGTCTCGCTCCGCATACCTGTTTTCCAGGGCAACCGGGTGCACGGTGACGTTCTGCGGGAGGAGGCCGCCGTGACCCGGGAGAAGCAACTGCTGGAGGACCTGCGCGCCAGGATCGATCAGGAGGTGCGCGACGCCTATCTCGATTTGGCATCGGCTTCCGAGGAAGTGTCCGTGGAAAAGAGTGCGGTAACGCTCGCCACCGAGAACCTCGAACAATCCCGCGACCGATTCAGTTCCGGGGTTACCGACAACGTCGAAGTGGTTCAGGCGCAGGATGCGCTGGCCGTCGCCAACGACGCCTATATTGCCAGTCTCTACAGCTATAACATCGCCAAGATCTCTTTGGCGCGAGCAACAGGGGTCGCGGAATCCCGTTACACACAATTTCTGGAGGGGAACTGAGCATGTCTGAGGAACAGCACACAACCAGTCCAGCGGAGACAGCGCCGGAGCCACCTACACCAGCGGACAAGGCCGGGAAGGGCGACGTCCTTGTGTCAGCGTATCCACAGCGGCGCTCACGCAGGCGGTGGGTCGTCGTTGCGTCGATTCTTGTGCTTGCCGTAGCGGGCGTATTTGGCTGGCACTATCTCTCCGGCTTCGAATCCACTGACGATGCGCAGGTCGACGTACACTTGTACCCGGTCAGCGCTCGCATCCCCGGATACGTCCTGAAGGTCGAGACCGGGGATAACCAATGGGTGGAGAAGGGCTCGACCCTCGTTGAGATCGACCCGGAAGATTATGAAGTAGCTCTGACACGAGCCCAGGCAACCCTGGAGGCCGCGGAAGCCACGGCGAAGGGTCTGAATATCGACGTGCCCGTATCTTCGGTCGATACCTCGAGCCAGCTGAAGTTTACTTCGTCGGATATCAGGAATGCGCAGGCGGCCATCGAGGCGGCCGAAAAGGAAGCCACCGCCGCCCACGCGCGCGTGCTGGAGGCGCTGGCGGAGAATGTCAAGGCCCAGGACGATGTCACTCGCTACCGTCTGTTACTGGTCAAGGAGGAGGTGCCAAAGCAGGTCTACGACCATGCGTATGCGGCCGCCGCCACCGATGTCGCCGCTATCGCCGCGGCAGAAGCGGACGAGGCCGCCGCGCAACAGGCGGTTCAGGAAGCGCACAGCCGTCTGACTGCGGCGGAGGCACACTATGAGGACGCGGAGGCCGGCCCGCAGCGCGTGGCCGCGACGCGCGCCAGAGCCCGGGCGGCCGTGGCGGATGTGAACCAGAAACGGGCAGCGGTGGAGCAGGCGCAGCTGAATCTGGGTTACACCAGGATCCCTGCCCCGGTTACAGGAGAAGTAACAAAAAAGGTGGTGGTTGGATTGAATGTCGAGCCGGGAGAGGAGTTACTCACGGTGGTTCCGCTGGATCGGGTGTGGATCACCGCCAACTTCAAGGAGACCCAGCTCAAATACATGCGCGTCGGCCAGAAGGCGAGCATCAAGCTCGACTCGAACGGGCGCACCTACCACGGTCATGTCGACAGCATTGCCGGGGGCACGGGTCCGATCTTCAGTCTGCTGCCGCCGGAAAACGCGACCGGGAACTACGTCAAGATCGTTCAGCGTGTGCCCGTAAAAATCGTACTCGATCCCGGCGAAACCCGCGACCACCAGCTGCGGCCGGGCGAGAACGTCGATGTGAAGGTTTACCTGCGATGAGCGCCGCCGCAGCCAGTCTGTCCGCAGAGGGGGCCGTTTCCCGCCCGCGCGTGAACCCATGGCTGATCGGCATAACCGTGTCCATGGCCGCGTTTCTGGAAGTGCTGGACACCAGTGTCGCCAATGTCGCGTTACCATACATCGCCGGGGACCTGGGCGCCAGCTACGACGACAGCACATGGGTACTTACCTCCTATCTCGCGGCGAACGCGATTGTCCTGCCGGTCAGTGGATGGCTGGCGGAGGTGATCGGGCGCAAGAGATACTTCATGATCTCCCTGGTCATCTTCACCGTAAGTTCGCTGCTCTGCGGGCTCGCGCCGACTCTGCCTCTCTTGTTACTCTTCCGCGCGATCCAGGGCATTGGGGGCGGTGGACTGCAGCCAATGGCGCAGGCCATCCTCAATGACACGTTTCCTCCCGAACAGCGCGGCCTCGCATTCGCTCTGTATGGTATTACTGCTGTCCTCGCTCCGACCGTCGGTCCCATGCTGGGAGGCTGGATTACCGACAACTATTCATGGCGGTGGATTTTCTTCATCAAACTGCCCATCGCGCTGCTGGCCATTTATCTCACCTATGTCCTGGTGCGGGATCCTGAACATGCCCGCCGCACGAAACGGGGCGGCATTCGGGTGGATTACATCGGTATCGCATTTCTGACCCTGGGAGTGGCGTCGCTCCAGGTCGTTCTGGACAAGGGTCAGGAGGATGACTGGTTCGGATCGCATTTCATCGTCACACTGGCCATCACGGCAGCCGTCTGCCTCTCCGCGCTGGTTGTCTGGGAGTGGTACCGGCGGGACCCCATCATCGATGTCCGCATGTTTAAGAGCTTCAACTTTGCCGCGGCCAATCTGATGATGTTCATGATGGGCGTGATGCTGTTCAGCACGCTGGTGCTCATCCCCGAATTTCTGCAGACACTGCTGGGCTATACGGCGGAGCTCGCCGGTCTGGTGCTGTCGGCGAGCGGATTCATCCTGCTGCTGATGATGCCGGTGGTGGGGCGCCTTACCTCGAAGGTACAGGCACGTTTCCTCATTGCCGCAGGCTGGTTCTGCCTCGCCATCGGCCTGATCTATTCGGCATACCGGATCGACCTATTTATCAGTTTCGATTTTGCGATGTGGCTGCGCTGCGCGCAGGTCGTGGGCATCGGATTTCTGTTCGTTCCCATCACGGCCGCCGGCTATATCGGGGTCCCGGCGGAGAAGGGGAACAGCGTCTCCGGCATGGTTAACTTCATGCGCAATATTGGCAGCAGTATCGGGACCTCTATCGTGACGACGATGATCGCGCGGCGCTCGCAATATCACCAGCAGATCCTGGTCGGTCATGTTGTGTCGGACGCGCCGCAGTTTCGCGCAGCCCTGCGCGGCCTCACCAGCAGCATCCGCCACTCCGGACTCGGCGCAACCGATGCGCGCAACCAGGCCATTGCGCGGTTTTACGGCCTCGTCAATCAACAGGCGCATGTTCTCTCTTTCATGGACACATTCTGGGTGCTGGGCCTGCTTTGCGCCCTGATGTTCTTTCTGGCGTTCTTCCTGAAGAAGAACGATCCGGGAGCGGGCGGCGATGTCGCAGTGGGTTGAGGAAGGCGGCGATGATGCGAGCCATCACAATTGAGCGCGAGTTTGGCTGCGGGGCATCCGAAGTCGCCGGCTTGGCCGCCGGCCTTCTCGGGTGGAATCTGTGGGACGAGCGGCTGACCCAGGAGGTCGCGCGGCTGACCGAGAGCACACCGCAGGCTGTCGAGCGCAGAGAGTGGCGCAGCGATCCTCTTGTTTATCGGGTATTCAAGGACTTTCTGCGGGGTGCGTTTGAGGGAGGCTTGCCGCCCACGAGCCGGCTGCACATGCTGGACGCGCGGCGCATTGCGGCCGCCTCGAAGACGGCGGTGGAGACCGCTTTTTCCGGCGGCGCTTCGGTCATTGTCGGGCGAGGAGCGCAGTATTTCCTGCGCAATCGCACCGACGTCTTTCGCGTGTTTCTCTACGCGCCCCGCGATCATAAGATCGGCCGGCTGATCGCGGCAGGCACGACCGAGCGGAAAGCGATCGAGCAGGTCGACACCACCGATCGTGCGCGGGCTGCGTTCGTCCGGCAATATCTCGGTCTGAAATGGCCGGAACCGCACCTGTATCACGCGATGTTCAACACCGAGATGGGGGAGTCGCGCACAGCGGCGATGCTGGTCCAGTGTATGAAGCGGCTGGAGAACGAAGGGTAGCAGCCCCGGCTCCCGATCCTCCTCGGGTAACAGCCGAATCCTTTCCCCCTTCCTTTGCAAAGGCGGATCGTCTCCGTGGCGGCACGGTCGCGAACAGAGGCAGCAGGTTCCGCGGCGCACCCGCGCCTGACACTCCACAGGAAGCGGGGCACACATTGGACGATGGTATGGCTCCATACCTTCGTCCAATGGATTTGCCTCTGCGATCGTGGCTTAATCGCACATAGCAGCCGGACCTGAAGGATGCAGCAGTCAGGCCGGACGGCGATCGCGGCTCGGATCCTGCGGAGACTTACCCGTCACTTACAGATCCAGCCGCTGCCTGGCATAACCCAGGCCAGGAAGACAGGTCCGACTTAGCTGCAGAAGATCAACTCACCAGGAAGGAAGAGCCCATGCTGTCGAATACGGCCGTGTCCGCAACAACCTGCGCAGTCCATCAGCCTCTCGGAGCGCTCGACGACAAAGCGCTTGTCCAGGCAGCACAGTCCGGCGATTCGCTCGCCTTCATTGAACTCTGCCAGAGGCACTCCAGGAGCCTCATCTGGCGGATCAATCGCATTACAAAGAACTGGGACGATGCGGAAGACGCGCTGCAGGACGCCCTGCTCAGCGCCTACCGGAACCTCCATCGCTTCGAGAATCGGTGTGCATTTTCCTCCTGGCTTACGACCATCGGGACAAACTCCGCGCTGATGCTGCTGCGCCGGCGGCGCCGAGCCGCGGTTTCCCTCGACGACAGCTACGAGTTTCTCGAGGTGGCCGATGCGCTGGGCAGTCTCTGTCATCCAAGTGGCGATCCGGAAAGCCATTACGAGCGGTATGAGCAGCAATCGCGCCTCAGCACGGCGATTCGCGGCCTGCCGCAGGTGCTGCGTTCGGTGACCGAACTGAGAGTCGATCGCGAATACTCGGTCGGCGAGATTGCTCGGGCCCTCAGGATTTCCGAGTCCGCCGTTAAATCGCGGCTGGCAAGGGCAAGGTCGAGGCTGCGCGAGGCACTGGCTGGGACGCTTCCCAACCTGAATTCCCGGCGCCGTCCGTCGCGGATGGTGTTTCGCCCGGAACAATCCCGGCTCGACTCAGATGGGGCTGCGCTGGGATGTGATGCGGCCGCGTAGTCGAGGTAGCGTCAGGGGCGAGGAAGAGGCAGGCGTGAGATTCGCTCGAGGAGTACGCTGAAAGACCTGCAGGCGTCGAGCGGCCGCGGTGGAGTTTTATGACGATGAATGGTGTTCTCCGAACCACGCGCACGTTGGCCTTGCCTCACCGGGCGCTGGCTGGCTTGCTCCCGGTGCTGATCTGTCTTCTCGTGTCAGCTGCAGAACAGTCGGCAGCCGCTCAGAACGCCGTGGCGTCTGCGCACAGTTCTGCGCAGCCCACCGTCATCGTTGTCGGTTTTCTCGGCGGGTTCGTCCGCAACGACGACGACCGTCACCCCGCGGTGCGCATTATCCGGCGCCTGGAGGAGAGCGAAGGATCGGAGGTTCATGCCATCGCGCTGGAGAACCGACGAAGGGCGAAAGCGCTGAAGGAGATCCTGCACTGGCTCGATACCAATGGGGACGGCCGCCTGTCGGAGCAGGAGAAGCAGGACGCGCGCATCATTCTGTTCGGACACAGCTGGGGCGGCTCCGCGGTCAACAAGCTGGCCCGTGAACTGGACCGCCGGGGCATTCCGGTTCTGCTCACCATCCAGGTGGACAGTATTAATAAAGGATGGGGTCAGGATTGCGTCGTGCCGGCGAATGTTGCCCGCGCAGAGAATTTCTACCAAACGCACGGCCTGGTGCATGGGTGCCGCGCGCTGCAGGCAGCCGACCCGGGACGAACGCAACTGATCGGAGATTTTGAGTTCGAATACAGAGCGCAACCAGCGGGCTGCCGCTCTTTTTCGTGGTTCAATCGCCACGTTTTCAGGACCCACAACGCAATGGACTGCGACCCGCAGGTCTGGTCGCCGGTGGAAAGACAGATCCAGTCGCAATTGCGCGACGCGGAGCAGCTTCGCGTCGCCGGTGTTCCGGCGGCATGGACTGCCGGCCGTGACCGTCCGTGAAGAACTCCGGGTGATCCATCGGCCCGCGCAGAGCCTGCCCCGGCGAGATCAGGTGAGCGGCTGCGACTGCCGTTCGGTACGAACCAGCGTCATGAGGGAGCCCAGGAATCGGGGCATTGCGCGCTCCGGAGTGCCGCTGGGCTCGTCGCTGTGGCGGACCATCGCCGTTTCCAGGCGCCTCGATACGTCCAGCTTCTCCGCCATTCTCACCAGATCGGGGAGAGAATCGGCCTGCATCTTGCGCATCACCTGACCCCGGTGCGCTTTCACCGTGATCTCGCTGATGCCAAGTTCGCTGCCGACCTGCTTGTTCAGCCGCCCCGACGACACCAGCGCGAGGACCTGCCGCTCGCGAAGAGTGAGGGACGCGTAGCGCTTCTGCAACGCTCGCTTCTCGGCCGTGCGAGCGACAGCGACGCGGCTTTGTGCCAGGGCCCCCCGCAAGGCGCTCAACAGTTCCTCATCGTGAAAAGGTTTCGTGAAGAACTCCACCGCGCCGGCCTTCATGGCCTCGACAGTCGCAGCCAGATCGCATCCAGCGGTAAGGAAAAGGATGGGGATCTCGGGGCGGACCGCTGCCACGCGCTTCTGCAGGGCGAGGCCTCCCAGTCCGGGCAGCGAAACTTCAAGCAACAGGCAGCTCGGGACAAGTTCCGGACGACGGCGGAGAAAGTCCTCGGCCGATGCGAAAGTCTCCGCGCGCCAGCCTTCAACGGCGATCAGCGCTGCGAGGGACCGGCAGACCGATGGGTCCCCGTCCACGATGTAGACAACGGGTGTGCTCTGGCAGCTTTGCGCGGACTCGACTTGGTGTCCAACCGTGGACGTCGAGCCTGTGACATCTCGAAACGAAGATTCCGTCGGAATGAAGTCCATTTTGCCCTCCGTATGTTTCTCAGCGATGGGCCCATTGGTACAAAGTGGTGAACGGGGATTTTCGGTGCGGTTGATGGAAAGGATCTGCAGTGGAAAAGCGCCGATTACGAGAGCCACTATGCAATCGGAGGTAGTGCGCACACAAGCCACGATGGAGCGAATTTCAACCGTTCCATCGTCGATCTGCAGGTCCGACTTTTGGGGGAGGGAGAAGGCCAGCGCGGGCTGTTCTCAGCCGGCTATGTGCTTTCTTCCGAAGAGGCGGGCGTCGATCGACCACGCGCCGGGGCCGATCATGGCCAAAGTGCCGCCGAGGACGGCGAGAACGATCGAGATCCATTCATCGCCCGCCCCCGAGAACGCGATCCACGTCTCAATCGCGGCGACGAGCCCTCCCGCAACGGGAGTCCACAGGCCCGTCAGGATGAAGAACGCCAGCACACATCCGGCTATATCCGGAACCATCAGGCCGGCCCGCGGGCTTTCGAGTTGTGCTATGCCGCCGGCGAGCAGAGCGATGCCGGTAACCAGTCGTTGAATGAGAAGGCCGAAGCCCGGCCAGCCATTCGCGAATGTGGAGAAAAGACGTTGCAAGGGGCCCTCAAAACGGAGGGTACGGCACCCGCAACGCCGCGGGAAGCGCTGAAAGCAGGAACCTGAATCATCCTTTTGGGTGAATTAGAGCTCGATAATCCCTCGCCGAAGAGCAATCGTCACAGCATGGGCTCGATCGCTGGCGCCGAGCTTGGAGAGGATGTTGGTGACGCGGCTCTTGATCGTTGCCTCCGCGACAGAAAGCACATCGGCGATCTGCTTGTTGGAATGTCCGGCGGCAATCAACTGCAGAACCTCAATTTCGCGAGCGCTCAGTTCGTCGTCGGTGGCGTGCTCGGCGAGTTCCGCGGCAATCTCCGGTGGGATCTTCTTCCGTCCTTCAATGACTGCATGAATGGTCTCGACAAGCTCCCGATCGTGACCTTTCAGGATGTACGAGCGTGCGCCAGCGCGAAGAGCGCGCAGCACCTGAGCATCGCCCTTATAAGTCGTCAGCACAATAATCCGCGCGGCCGGGAATTCACTCAGAATTCGAGTCGTCGCCTCAATCCCGTTGAGTCCCGGCATTTGCAGATCCATCAGGGTGATGTCAGGGCGGTGCGTGCGAAATTTTTCGACAGCCTCTTCGCCGTTGGAGGCTTCCGCAACCAGCTTCATGTCCGGTTCCGCGTTGACCACGGCCGCAAGCCCCTTGCGCAAAAGTGCGTGATCGTCCACAGCGAGGATTCGAATTGTGTCAGGAACGTTCGTCATCTGCCTGTCCTGCGGAAGAACCGGAACCGAGCCCCATGCTGGCGTTTTTCGTAGGCCATCGCCGCGGGCACAGCCAGCTGCACCTCCGTTCCTGCACCTGC
>DATJNE010000090.1:0-3394 GCA_035508305.1 Acidobacteriaceae bacterium
GTCGCTCCCCCGCGATTGATCAGCGCCAGGGTATGACGGCTGGAAATTCCCGCAGCGCCCAGCGCGAATCCTTTCTGAAAGCCGGCATGCTCCACCAGCCACGCCGCGGGGATCTTGACCATACCTCCCTGCGCCGCATAGCAGGGAACCGGAGAGGACGCGTCCGCCGCAATCGCATCGTATTGCGTCCTGGTCACGACCGGATTCTTAAAGAAGCTGCCCGCGCTGCGGCAATCCGGCTCGCCCTCCACCAGCAGCATTCCCTTGCCGTGACGGATCTCGCGCACCGCGGCCGCCGCCTCCGCCAGCGTCGGCGTCTCTTTGCGATCGTGGAAGAACCTCTTCAGGTCCGGATACTGGAGCACCGGGTAGGCGTTGGGCCGCAGTTTGTAGTCCACCCGCATCACGATGAAGCGATCGCGATGCGTGGAATTGAAAATACTCCTGCGATAGGAGAATCCGCAGGCCGACGCGGGCAGCTCAGAAAAGCTAAGGTGATTCCGGTCGAGCACGCGCACCGTCGCGATCGTGCTGGATACTTCCTGCCCATACGCGCCAACGTTCTGCACCGGTGTTCCGCCGACGGTGCCGGGAATCCCGGCCAGGCACTCGACCCCGCCGCAGCCCGCGCCGACAGCCCGCGCAACAAAGCCATCCCAGTTCTCGCCGGCAGCTGCGCGGAAGAGATTGCCCTCCTGGCGCACGCCGCTCAGAGCGATGTGCAGCACCACGCCCGGAAATCCGGCGTCGGAGACCAGCAGGTTGCTGCCGCCGCCCAGCACGAACAGAGGAACTGCGCGTTCCTGCGCGAAGCGCACTGCCTCGACCACCGAGGTTTCGTCGGTCGCTTCGACCAACCACCGCGCCGGGCCCCCGATGCCGAATGTCGTATAAGGGGCCAGCGGAACCTGTTCGAGCAGGAGCATCCTACTGAGGTATATACCAGCCAATTGCCGCCGGAGCAGCGCGGTGGCGTCTCGCGCATGCGGCCCGTACAATGAAAGCTGGCTTGTCAGCCGCCACTCCAGGAGAAACCATGTATCCCGAAATCATGCTCATCCCCATGCGCGAGGAACTGACCCGTGCGGGCATTGCAGAAGCACGCACCGCCGAAGCGGTGGACGCGGCCGTCGCCGGCCCTGGCACGACGATGGTCGTCGTCAACTCGGTCTGCGGGTGTGCCGCGGGCAAGATGCGTCCGGGCGTCCGCCTGGCGCTGCGCAACCCGGTTACGCCGGACCGCTCGATCACGGTCTTTGCCGGTCAGGACCGCGAGGCCACCGACCGCGCCCGCTCCTACTTCGAGGGGCATCCGCCGACTTCGCCGGCCGTTGCGATCCTGCGCGACGGCAAACTGGTCTACCTCATGCAGCGCTTCATCATCGAGAACAGCGCTCCTCAGGCGATTGCCGATGAACTGGCGCGGGCCTTCAACGAGCTTTGCGCGAAACAGCCCGCGTAACGGAGTTGCCAGGGAAAACCACAAAGGCTGCGCCATCGGCGCAGCCTTTCTTCTGACCGGGTGTTCTGGCCGGATCGGCCGGAGCTTCAGGTTCCCGGGACAACGACGGCGCCCGCCGAGGCCATCTCTTCGTCCGAAATGCGGTAGACGCTGACCAGATTCCGCCCCTCGCGTTTGGAGCGATACAGGGCCTCGTCGGCGCGCAGCAGGAGTTCGGTCACGGTATCGCGGGGCTGGCTGACGGCCACGCCGATGCTGGCGGTCAGGTTCACACGCCCGGGCAATCCGGAGAGGTTGGAGATCTGCAGGCGGATCCGTTCGGCCGCGATGAGGGATTCGTCGACGCCGGCGTTGCGCAACAGGACCACAAACTCCTCGCCGCCATAACGCGCCAATACGTCGGAGGGGCGGGTTCCGTCGCGCAGAACCACCGCGATGCGGCGCAGAACATCGTCGCCGGCAAAGTGTCCGAGCGAGTCGTTGACCTGTTTGAAGTAATCGAGGTCGATGAGCATGATGCCGAGCACGCTGCCGCTGCGGTCGGTCCGCAGCAGGTCGCGGCGCAGGATCTCCTCGAAGGCGCGGCGGTTGAGCAGGCTGGTGAGCGAATCGGTCTGGGCCATGCGGTGCAGGGCCGTGCGGTGGACGGTAAGCGCCAGCCACAGCAGGCCGATGACCGTGGCCAGGGCCAGCACCATGGAGAGATAGCTGAAGCCGACGTTGATCAGGTCGGGATGGACGAAGTTGGTCTGCTGGGGAGACAGCTGAAACTCAAACAGGCACCATGCTCCCTGGAGGCAGCTGGCGAAGATGAGCAGCCAGGCGCAGGCGCGCGCGGGCTGGCGCGTCTCCGGTTCGCGATGGCTGCGAAAGAGGCGGAACGCGGTGCTGAGAAAGATGGAGCCGATCACGATGGCATGGATCACCAGGCGCACGACCACCTGATCGTTGGCGTAGGTGAACCAGACAAAGAGGGGCAGAGCGACAATGAGGACTCCGCCGGGCCAGGGAAAGAGGTGCGAATCGATTTCCAGGATGTCGGCGGTGGCCAGATAGAGGAAAAGGGCTCCCGTAAAAAGCAGGAAGTTGGAGAGAACGATGCTGAGCAGGGCGGGGGTCCAGGGCCGCACGCCGAGGAGAACGACGCTGAAGAGAGCGCAGAGGATGAACCAGGAGAGCTGGCGGCTGCCACGCAGGTCGGGAGTACTGCGGCGAACTCCCCGAAAACCAAAGAGCATCAGCAGCAGCGCTGCAGCGTAACCGCACATCAAAAAGGGCGTATACATGGGTGCTGCTTTCCACACCTCCGGCTAACGGTGAGCCCGGTGGGTCCTCAGGCGGATGCGGGCTTGCTGATCGACGGCGAACAACGCACAGGGAATTTGTGATTCTCAGGATGTCACACGCCTACATCGAAAGTCACCACAAAAGAAGACCTGGAACCAGATGCCACATGGCTAATCCGTAGCAGGGAAATGACCCAACCGGTATCTTCTCTGTTGAAAAATGGAAGGATGAGTGCCGGAATGGAACAGCGGCTGATCCTGGTTTCGGGTCCGCCCGGCTCGGGCAAGACCACGCTGGCGCGGCCTCTGGCGGCGCGGCTCGGATTTGCGCTGCTCAGCAAAGACGACATCAAGGAAGCGCTCTTCACGGCCATGGAGGGACCGCCCGGCGATCTGGAGTTTTCGCGACGGATCGGGGCGGCGGCGATGGAGGTTCTCTGGTCGCTGGCTCCGCGTTGTCCGGCGGTGGTTCTGGAAGCCAACTTCCGGACGCAGAGCGCTTACGAGCGCGAGAAGGTTGCGGAACTGATGGCAGGGGCCGGAACGCGGATGATCGAAATCTACTGCCGGGTGCCGCGCGAGGAAGCGTCCCGCCGCTTTGCCGAGCGCGCCCAGGTGGAACGCCATCATCCGGCGCACGCGCTGG
>DATJNE010000091.1:0-23993 GCA_035508305.1 Acidobacteriaceae bacterium
ATTTGAAGGACTTCCGTTTCACCGGAACGCTCGGCCTGTGGTTCGGGCTCGATCCCACCGACGCGCCCCTGATGCTGCGCGACGTATCGACCAGCGATGTCTACGCTCTCACGCTCGAAGAGAAATGAAAGCTGCAAAGACGCAGAGCATTATCCATGGACTCCCCATCGCCCATGCACCCAGCGACCGCAGCGCCGGAGCACGGACTTCAAAACACGAGCACCCTTACCTTCGTACCGTCCTCCCCTCCGGTTTTCCTTGCCTCTGCCCTGGCCACCCCGCTACCCTAAACACAGTGGAGTTGTGTCTCCACCAGCAAGGCTCGCCGCGGCGAGCCTTTTCCGTTGACGCGCCATTGGCGACCAGCTACCCGCGACCGGCCACTGGCTACCAGCTTCCAGCGACCGGCCGCTCCTTAACCAGGTCGCCAACACCAGGGGGGCAACCCCCCCGCAAGTGCCTCATTCCACGCCAGCGCCTGGGGGGTTCGAAACCAATTTGCCGAAAAGCCAGTCCGCAATCGCCGCCACCACTCTCCACTCTCAACCCCCGCTCCCACCGATTCACCCCCACTCCGACCCCCCTTCTAACCAACCAGGAACTACCATCGCCTCGAACCCCTCCCCAAACCCTTGATTCCACACGAGCGCCCAGGGGATCGACCCCCCCTCCTGGCTCGAACCCGGCTAGGTCCATCGCCCCAGCCACCCCCGCCTCCGGCTATGTCCCGACACGGCCCCGGCTGCTATAGTCCGCAGCACATGCACGTCACCTTTGCCTGGTCCCCGGCCCTCCTCCTCTTCGCCTACCCGCACCCCGTGGTCGCCTCCGACGTCGTTGCCGGACTGGTCCTCGCCGTCGGCCTCATCGTTCTCCTCATCCGCGGCGAATGGCTCCGCGCCCGCGGCTTCGACAAGCTCATCCTCCTCGGACCCCTCTTCTACGCCCTGCCCATCGCCGCCTTCGGCACCGAGCACTACACCCTCACCCGCGAGATCGCCCCCGGCGTCCCCGCCTGGATGCCGTGGCACATCTTCTGGACGTACTTCGTCGGCACCTGCCTCCTCCTCGCCGCCTTTAGCCTCGTCACCGGCGTGCATACCCGCCTCGCCGCCGCGCTCCTCGGGCTGATGTTCTTCCTCTTCGTCCTCCTCATGGACGCCCCCGGCTGGTTCCATCAGCCCACGAACCGCTTCGCCACCGCCCTCATGCTGCGCGAGTTCTCCTTCAGCGGCGGCCCGCTCGCCTTCGCCGTCAGCCTCAGCGCGAACAAGGGACGCCTCGCGCGCTCGCTCGCCGTCGTCGCCCGCTGGTTCGTCGGCGTCCCCATCCTCGACTACAGCTATGAGCAGTTCCGCCATGCCGACCACGTTCCCGGCATTCCGCTCGCGCTGGTCCCACCCGCGTGGATCCACGGCCACGTTCTCGTAACGTATCTGACCGCGGCGGTTTATCTCGTTGCCGGCCCGCTGGTGTTGCTCGGCTGGAAGCCGCGCCTGGCGGCAACGGCCGTCGGCGCTGTGGTCCTGCTCGGAATCCTCGCCGTTTACCTGCCCCTGGGGCTCGTCGAACACGCCAGCATGGAGCTGGGCGTGAACTATCCCTTCGACACCCTCATGTACTGCGGAACCGTGTTGCTGCTGGCCGCCGCGATGCCGCGCGACGGGGAGCGCGGCACAGGCGTGGGGACCGCCGTCTGACGACCGGCTCCGGGAAACGCCGGTGGAGCGCAGGATCGGCTCAGCGGCGGGTCACGAGCCGGGGCCGCAGTTCCGCTCTCGCTCGCTTTTGCGTGTACATCTCGCGGTCGGCGGCGTTGAGCAGATCGTCCCGGGTCGCGCCATCCTCGGGATACACGGCGAACCCAACGCTGGCCCTGCCGGCAATCACGATCGTGTCGATGGTGAACGGATCGTCGAAGCAGTGCTGCAGCCGTCGCGCGATCGCTTCGACCTCCGCCCGGCTCTGTACCTGGGTGACGGAAACGGCGAACTCGTCGCCGCCCAGGCGCGCCAGCGTGTCTCCGCTGCGCAGCTGCCCCTTCAGGCGCAGCGCTACCGCCTGCAGATAGCGGTCGCCCACGCCGTGTCCGTTCCGGTCGTTCACCGCTTTGAATCCATCCAGATCGGCGTAGATGAGACCGAAGATGCCGCGCGTATGCTGCGCGGCGTCGATCAGCGCATCGATGCTCCGTTCCATCGAGAAGCGGTTGTGAATCTCCGTGAGCAGATCGAACTCGGAGCGATACACCAGGTCCGCGTGCAGGCGCGACTTCTCCGTCTCCAGCACGATCAGCTCGGCGCCCCGCCAGAGAACCGCCGTGGTCTTTTCCCCGTGATCCCCGGCGGCGAACAGGGTGCCGAGCATCGCGCCCGAGCCGGCAACGACAGGACAGTGTGCGACCCGGTTCTCGGCCATCCGGTCGGGCTTCCACCCCGCCCGCGCCCCATTGCTCAATTCGCACCAGCACGGCGCGCCCTGCAGCTGGAACGACACCAGCTCGCAGATCTCATGCAGAATCGCATCCTGGGATTCGCCCGCGTTCATGGCCTCCAGGATGCGGCTGCGGCGGCTCTCCACCGCCGCCATGTCCGCGGTCTGCTGCCGCATCCGCCGTTCCATGCGCCAGCTCCGCGCCACCACCAGGAACATGCACGCTGCCAGGACCGCGATCAGGTAGATCAGATGACGGACGTTCAGCCACGGCGGCGACGCCATCACCGTGATGTCGTCATACGAGCGAAGCAGAAGGTTGAAAGGGACGTCGCCGAGGAAAGGATCGGCGTCGGTCAGCATGCAGATGCCGGTCACGCGCACCTTCGAGCCGACCGGGATGCCTCGCATCGCGGGCACCGAAGCGTGTACGAGCGAGCCGGGATGGCGATAGATCGCCGAGGTCAGATGGCCGTCGGCGGAGAGGATGTATTCGTCCTGGGTGGCCTGGCGAACCTCCGCCACCACCTGCCCTTCCATGGAGACCAGATCGTACAGGTGCCCGTGGCTGCTGTTGCCCCCTTCGGCCAGAGCGCGCCACGTGTACAGCGGCGCCGCCACCGGGGCAGGAATCAAACGGTCCCGCACATCGCTGCGGGTGAGCGAGAGGAAACCGTTCTTCACGTCGGGAAAGCCCGTGGCATCGGCGAGGTCCCCGACGCGCAGCGGCTGGAAGCTGTCGGTGGTGATCCACAGACTCCTGGTTCCATCCTGCAACACCGCGCCCGATCCCGGGAGGGAATACGTGATCGTTCCCCGGACCCGGGTGCGCTCGGTGCGATCCAGAATGCTGTAGTGCGTGACCACGCGATCCATCGGAGTCACGGCAAGCGACCAAGGATCCGCCGTGGAGCGGTGCAGGACGCGCAGATCGCGGAGCGAACCAACGTGAAGCAGAACGCCGGTCTGCTGCATCTTGTTGTCGAAGTGTCCCGAAACCACGCCGGTGATCTCCACTTCGGCGTCGAGCAGGCCCGGCAATGCGGCCGCATCGCTGCCGCCCACCTCCGCATCGACCTGCTCTCCCTCCACCAGCAGGCGCAGAGCGGTCGCGGGAATGAGGCGAATCGAGCTGGGCACGATTTCGGCCGATCGCAGCACAGCGCGAACCCTCACCAGCCGGCAGTCGACGCCGCCGCGAATCATCTCGCGGTAACCGGCCTCGGCCGGCAGAGGCAGAGGACCGTGGCGCAGGAAAACGATCTCTTTCGATTCCACATAATTGCGGAAGCTGTCGTGGGTGATGCCGCGCACCAGCACGCGATCGCCGGGCCGGAGGTTCAGGCTGGTGGTCGCGTTCACATAGATCGCCGCCGGACCATCCTGCACAAACAGAACGTGGTCATACGACCGGAAGTAGGTGACCACGGCCTCGACGGAGACCGGCAGGTGCCGGCTGGCTTCCGGGCGGCTCATGCGCGCGATGGCGGCCACGGTCGAGGTCGGACCGTGCGGCGGCACGGCCCATGCGGCCGCGACCGCGCCCAGTTGCAGACCGACAACGACGACCCACGTCTTCACATGCATTGCCTGAAAGGGCGGACAGACACCACCCTCCTGTTCATCGGCGGAATTCCGAACACGTTCAGTCCGCAGGACAAAACGACAGGGGCCGCCAACATTCCCGTCCCCAGAGCGGGAGAGGCAGCCCCTGGTACCTTATACAGACTAAGGATGTTGTAAGAGTCTCAGATTGACGCGCGAAAGAATGTGACGGCCGTCACGCCTGTTGGACCTTGTCTCCGGGTGGCATCCGGTTGCGCATCCCCCTCCCGCCGGAGCCGGGCCGGTGCCCGGACCCCGGCATGGAACGCCTTACTCGGCCGAGGCGTGCGGTTTAATCAGCTCATCGAGATAATCGGGCTTCGCGTCGTCCCGCGTCAGGTGCGGGTAGCGGATCCCGCCGTGGTAATCGACGTTCGCCGTGTGGATATAGTCGTCATCGACATACGTCAGCGTGATGGGCTCCGAGCTGTCCTTCGCCGCGGCGACCGCGTCCTCGAGCAGGTCGTGGGTGTAGAGCCGGCCATCGACGCCGATGACCTTCATCTCCGACGTGATGCCGGCGTTATAAGCCGGGCTGCCGACGATAGAGTCGGTGACCAGACCGTCGGGTGCCAGCTGCAGGCCAATGGAGTAGGCATCGCCGGCCGCGCCGCGCCGTCCGGGCAGGCCCATGGGCTCCGCTGAGTACGTCAGCTTCCAGCCGCCGTTCTCGATGCCGCCGAGAGGAGCCTCGGGCGATTTGGAATCGAGGTGCTGGTGGAGGAAGCCGGCCCAGTCATAGGGCGCAACGGTGTTGAGGTCGGCGACCAGCTCGTCGAAGGTATACGGCTTCGTTTCGGGACCGTTATTGGGTCCGCCGTGGAAGAGGTGGCAGAAATCGTCGATGGACTTCTCGCCGTTGGTGACGCGGTGAATGATGGTCGCAGCTTCCAGCCACATCAGGTCGCCCTCGTCGTAGTAGTCGACGCCGCGGCGCCAGTCGAGCCAGCCGCGCACCCCGCCGTTGCCCGGGCCGCCGGCAGGCTCGCCGCTGGCCGTGTCGAGCAGCGGACGCCAGGTCCGGCCGGGGCGGCCGGGGCCGAGCGAAGCGGCGATCGAAGCGAGGAACTCGCGGTACTGCGCGGGCGTCCAGAGCCCGGAACGGGCGGCGAGCATCGGCCCGAGGTAATCGGTGAGGCCTTCATAGCCCCAGAGCATGTCGGTCTCCATGGGCTTTTCAAAGTCGGGGGTGGTGAGATCGGCGGGGCGGCGGAACTTGCCGTTCCAGGCGTGGACGAACTCATGGGGCAGAAGCGAGCCGACCAGGAACGCGCCGCCGGGCTCGAGGAAGGTGCGCTCGGGAAGACGGCTGTCGTTGGACTCATGGTGCTCGAGGCCGAAGTGCGCGACATGATCGCTGAGAGCGAGGAGGAAGTGGTAGTCGCGGTAGTGGCGCGTGCCGAAAAGGGCGCCGGATTCGGCGACCACGTTGGTGAGGCCCTGCTGGATGGCGGGCGGGATGGCGAGCGCGGCTTCGCTGTCGGCGGCGAGATCGAGCTCGTGGTGGATGGGCTCGCCGGGGGGCGTGAGATCGACGACGCGGTAGTACTGGCCTTCAATCACGGGCGAGTCGACGAGCAGGTTGAAGGAGATGGGCTTGAAAACGATGTGGGTCATACCGGACTCGCGGTCGACCGGCAGCGAGGTGCCGTACTTCCAGCCGTCGGGAAGGATCAGCGTGGCGTCGTAGGTGAGATCCCGCGAGGGCGTGCCGGCGGGGTAGAAGGCGACCTGGTTCCACTCCAGCACGAGGAGCTTGTCGGTGGCGGAGAAGCCTTCGGCTTCGATGAAGTCGAAGTTGGCGTCGAGGCGGGTGACGCCATCCGGGACATCGAGATGGAAGGTGTACATGTCGATAAGATCGCGCTGCCAGGGGATGTCCTTGCCATCGGCGCTGAAATGGAGGCCGGCAACGGCGCTCAGCGGGCCGGAGGGTGAGTGCTCGCCGGGAATCCACTTGGGATAGTAGAGGGTAAGAGGACCGGAGTGGACGGGAAACACTTCGTGGACGTGCAGAATCTTCTGCGGGGAATGGGTCGTGTCGACGGTGAGCGTGATCGGCGGGCCAGACTGTGCGAAGGCGGCGGGGACGAGGAGGCAGAAGGAGAGCAACAGAGCGGGGAACGGGAAAAACCGAGGTTTCATGCAGGCTCCGCGAGGATTTGGGATGGCGGGGCCATGATACCGCGAAAGGTGGTGCGCTTCGGGTCCCATCCTCTGCGACTGGATTTCGGCGCAAAGGATGAGAACCCGCGCGGGGAGCGCTAAGGCGTGATCTGGAATACGGTGCCGCAGCCAGGCCCGCCGCCTTCCTGGGTCTGGCAGTTAGGATCGCCGCCGACGGTCGTGGTTCCGTAGAGCGCGGACTTTTTCAGGTCGATCAGAAGCGCACCGTTGGGAACGGCTCCGTCAGCGCCTCCGGTGAAGGTATGAAGGGTGACGAACTGCCCATCCGCGCTGCGAACGAAGACGGTGCCGCAACCGTTGTCGCTGGCGGGACAGTTGAGGTCGCCGCCCATCGTGGTGGTTCCCCAGAGGTTGCCGCGCGCATCGAGCACCAGGCTGGCGACGGGCTGTCCGCCGTCGGCCTGGCCGGAGAAGTCATGCAGTACAGTCTCTTTGGTGCCAGAGGCGTCGAGCCTGAAGATGGTTCCACAGCCGGTGGTGTTTCCGAGGTAGAGGCATCCGCTGCTGTTGCCGCCTGTATTCGTGACTCCATAAAAGGCGCCGCCCCGGCTGTCGTACGCCAGGGGGGAAGGCACGGCGCCATCCGCGCCTCCGCTGAATCGATACGTCACCGTCTCCGCCCAGCCTGTCGCCGTCCGGTGCAGCCGAAACACGGTGCCGCAGCCCCCGCTGCACGTCGCGGAGCCGCCGCCCGCGAGGGTTGTGCCCCACAGATTACCGGCGGCGTCCATCACCAGGGGTCCGTTCGGATTCGCGCCGTCCGTTCCACCCTGAAATGTGTAGATCACGGTTTCGGTGCCGGATGGCGAGAGCTCATAGACCACGCCATCGTAAGTGGCGCCGCCCCTCTCGGTTGTGCCGTAGAAGTTCCCATCGGAGCCCCGGATCAGTCCGCCGGTGGGATTCTGACCGTCGTTGGCCGCGGTTCCGAAGCTGTACACGACGCTTTCGTTCCCCGAGCCATCGACCTGAAACACGGTTCCGCACTGGTCTTCATCGAATTGCCCGCAGGCGTAAAGGCCACCGGTATACGTGGTTCCGTAAAAGTCTCCCGGCCGGGCGGCGACGAGGGCTCCGGACGGCCGAGAGCCATCGGTGGAGGGAAAGCCAAAGGAGTGGAGGACGGTGAGGGCTTCGGAGGCGCTCAGGCGGAAGGTGGTGCCGGTCTGATACGCGCCGCCGTATTGGGTGGTGGAGTAGAGGTTGCCGGCGCTGTCCTCGATGAGAGCGGCTTGGGGATTGGCGCCGTCGGTGTTCTCGAACGTGTGGAGGGTGGTGAAGGTCTGCGCGTAGGTAAAGGGCAGAAGAAGAGCAGACAGGGCAAGGAGGGACAACTTTGTCCCAGCGCGAGTGGGCATGGGGGCTCCCGCAGGGGGGGAATTGATTTCCGTCGGGCGAGAAATGGGATGCGGTGCGAGGAGCGTGTGTTGTCGAGTTAGTACATCAATTCAGCTCAACCCGGAGGAGGTCAGGGATAGCTCCACTACGGGGCGGACGGTGTGCCGGAAGAAAGGAGCGACTTCAGGTCGCCCGCCAGGGCGGCGTTGGCCGAGGCGATGTTCCTGCGCCAGGTGCCGGCGAGATTGGCGGGACGCACCGGCTGGGTAATCGTCCAGAGGGGGAAGTGCGTTTTGGCGTCGTCAATGGTGAGTGCGGTCTGGAACTGCCACCTGGTATTCGCAAGGATGCGCTGGAAGGCCCAGCCGCCGTTCTCGCCCACCAGCGGAGCGGTGAAGCGGATGTCGAGCACGAGATCGGCATCGGCAGGCGAGGAAACGAGCTGGTACCTGGGCCAGCTTTTCACCGCGGCGTAGAGGGCGTCGTAAGGATAGGTGCCGTTCAGGCCCAGCTCCTCGAAGGCCTGGAGAGAGAAGGCGTCCATGCCGCCGTTGGCGATGAAGATCTTCTGCGCGGTGGCGATGGGGGCGGGAATGGGCCCGGGCGGCGGTGTTGCCTGCGCATGAAGGGCAGGCAACAGGAGAACCAGGGCAGAGAAAAGCAATGCGGGCAGGAGGATGCGGGACACGGGAGGTCTCCGTTTCTGAGCGATGGCAAAAATCGCACATTGGGGGACGAAGCGAGTAGGGGAAAAGACCCCTGAGTCAGCAGGGAACAGAGCGAAGAGAGCGGGGCGCAGCGAGCAGGATCAGGGTGCAGGGGGATCAGCATGCAGAAAGCCCATCCTGCACTCGGGAACAGGATGGGCCGATGCGGTGGGCGGGTCGCGATTAGTGGATGCGGACATCGCCGGAGCCGGTTTCGACGCGGACGGTGGGGCCTCCGCCGTTGATGTCGCCCTGGATGTGATGGCGCTCGATGGAGCCGTGCATGCTGATGGGCGGATCGCTGTGGACCGTGCCCGAGCCGGTACTGGCGTCGAGGGTGAAGTGGGCGCCGCCAACATTCAGCGTGACCGAGCCCGAGCCGGTCTCGACCTTCCAGTCGGAGGTGGGGTTGCCGCCGATTTCGATGTCGCCGGATCCGGTTTGCGCGTAGAGGGTGCCGGAAACGCCCTGGAGGTGAATGCCGCCGCTGCCCGTGGTGGCGCGGACGTCGTTAGCCGACTGCAGGCCGGCGTGGATGTCGCCCGATCCGGTCTGGAGCAGCACGCGGCCGCTGAAGCCGCTGGCTTCAATGGAGCCGGAGCCGGTATTGGCCTTGAGCGAGCCGCCCAGGTCCTGGAGGCGGAGGTCGCCGGAGCCGGAGCTGGCTTCGAGCTGGGTCCCTTTGGGTGCGGTGATGTCGTAATCGATGGAGACGTTACGGATCCAGTCGGCATGACGGCCGATGGTGATGATGTTGCCGGATTGTTCGATGGGAGGATTGTTGACGACCTGTTTGACGCGGTCATCGGGCGAAGCGCCGAAGCCCCAGCTGTTGGCATGCACGTGGCCGACGATGTGGACCTCGCTGGAGGAGCCGGGAGTGACATGAATGTAGCCGGAGCCGGTGCCGACAGTGAGCATCACCTCGCCGGAGACGTGGAGGGTTTTGTCGAAGGTGCCGTCGGCGGCCAGGGCAGCAGCGGGGAGGAACGCGGCGACGGCGGCGGTGAGGATCGTGTTGCGAAGGGCTGCGTGCATGGTCATAACCTCCTGGGAACAGGCGACAGGGAGCAGGCAACAGGGTACAGGGAAACGGCAACACGGTGCTCCGCGCCGTACCAGGGGATACGCAGCCGAGGCGGGGTTGGTTCCAGCCAGGCGGAGCGGAGGCTCCGGGGTCCGGGAATCGAGCTGCGGGCTTGCGGATCCGGCGACGATCCCGGCTAGTGCCGGGCGCCGTTGAGGCCGAAGCGGCGGGTCATTTCGGCGTAGAGGAAACCACGGCCGGGGCGGTAGGGCTGCACCCACTCGCCGTCGATGACGAACTGCGGGATGGCGCGCCTGCCGACGTGGGCGAGAACTTCATCGGCGGCGCCGGGTGTCTCCTCGATGTCGATCTCGGTGTAGGGGATCTGGTGGGAGTCGAGAAAGCGTTTGGCCTCGCGGCAGTCGCGGCACCATGGGGCTGAATAGACGAGGACCCGCATCGACGTTCATCGTACAGCAACAGGGGCGGCGTGAGGGGTGATCGGAGTCACACGGATGGGGGAGCCGGGAGCTGGGAGCTGGGAGCCGGTAGGCTGTAGCCCGTAGCCGGGAGCGTTCGGCGGCATATGCATGCGACGCGGGCCCGGGGGGGAGGCGCCGGGATGGCGGTGCATCACAGCGAAGAACTTGTGTCGCCGAGGGTGAAGACGACGTTGATGGTGGTTTCGACTTCGACGGGTTCGCCGTTGAGGGTCCAGGGGCGGTAGCGGGCCTGGCGGATGGCGTCGACGGCGGCCGGGACGAGCAGCGGCGGACCGCTCAGGACGCGCACCCTGGCGATGCGGCCGTCTTTGCCGATCAGAGCCGACACCACGACGGTGCCCCGGACGCGGGCTTCGAGCGCGATGGCCGGGTAATGCGGCTGGATGGGAACGAGGAGCTGGCCTGCCGCGACACCGGAGGAGATGTGGATGGGGCCGGTGGGTTTGGGCGGATGGACGCGCTGTGCGGGCGGGGGCGTCGCTGATCCGAGAGAAAGCGGGTTGGGACCGGAAGCCGCACCGAAAGCGCCGGGGGAAACGGGTCCTGGAGGGGCCGCGTCGACGATCGTGGCGATGTGCGTTGGAATACGCTGCGGAGCCTGGATGGCGCCGGTGAGGAGTTCCGTGTGCATGGTCGAGGCGATGGCATGTTGCGGCTGGACGACGGGCACGGCGGGCGGCGGCGGCGCGATGAGCGGGACGCGCAGGTACTTACCGGGCAGGGCGCCAGGGTAGAGATAAGGAATGAGAATGAGGACGGCGAGGAGCGCCGTCTGGAGGATGAGCGAGCCGGCCGCGTAGCGGGGGCTGCGCGTACGGATGCGGCTGGCGGAAGCGAAGGTGCTGTCTTCGAACATGGGCTTCCCCTCCTTACAGGGCACAGAGCGCAGAGCACAGAGCACAGAGACTGGTGCTGTCGGAGAGAGCGAGGACGAGAGTGAGAATCCGTGAGCCGGTTGTGTTCGCGTGATCTCTGGGGGGATAGACAACGGTTCGTCGGGGAAGGTTCCCTTTGGGAACCTTCCCCGCAGCGGACAGGGTTCAGCGGATAGCGGACAGAGAGCGAGTGCGAGTTCCGTTGCGCCAGCCAGGGTAGGATTCCGCCATGGCAGAGATGAGCGCCGCGGAGTTGAAGAAGATGCTGCAGCTGGAGCCGCATCCGCGCGAGGGCGGATGGTTCCGGCAGACATGGAAAGCGGAGGAGACGATTCCTCTCACCGCACTGCCTTCCGAGCGCTACTCCGGACCGCGCGCCGCAGGGACGGCGATCTACTATCTGCTGGAGCCCGGCAACTTCTCGGAGATGCACAAGCTCGCGTCGGACGAGGTATTCCACTTCTATCTGGGCGACGCGGTGGAGATGCTGCAGCTGGGGCAGGATGGCTCGGGGAAGCGCGTGATGCTGGGACAGGATGTCGCTGGGGGGCAGCTGCTGCAGACGGTGGTGCCGCAGGGCGTCTGGCAGGGGACGCGGCTCATCGGCGGCGGGCAGGTCGCATTGCTGGGATGCACTGTGAGCCCGGGATTCGATTATGCGGATTATGTTTCGGGCAAGCGGGAGGAGTTGGTGCGCGGTTGGCCGGAGTGGACGGAGATGATCGAAGGGCTGACGCGGGAGTGAAGGAACAGCGACGCACGAAAAGAACCGAGAACAGGGAGCAGAGAATCAGGACACCGGCGACCACGCATCCACGATCATCCTGGCCATCCTCGCGATCAGCAATTCGGCTGGGTTGTCGGGGGTCCAGCTGGTGTCTTCGTTGTCGTGGGTGAAGGCGGAGATGAGGATGACGCCGTGCTTCGTGTAGACGGCGCCGACATCGTTGCGAGCGTGGTCGATGGCGCCGGTTTTGTTGGCGATGGCGGAGTCGCCTTCGGTGGTGTCGAGTTTTTCGAGATAACGGGGGATGGCGTCGCGGTCGGACTGGACTTTGAGCATGTGGATCGCTGCCGCGCAGAGGTCTTTGTCGGAGGGGATAGGAGTGGAGGCGGGGCTGGGCTCGGTGGCGGCGTTGCTGGGAGCGGGGCCGAGGTTGCAGGTGACGAAGCGTTCCATGATGGAGGCCATTTCGCGAGCGGTGGTTTTGCCGAGGCCGAACTCTTTCTGGTCGGCGGGCATGGGGCCTTCGGCGGGGCGGTAGACCTTTTTATAGAGCCAGGTATTTTTAAGGCCGAGGCCCTTCGGAGCGGGGCGGCTGAGCTGGTTGTCGATGGTGTCGAGGCCGAGGTCATCGATGACGAGGTTGGTGGCGGTGTTGTCGCTGACGGCGATCATGAGGGTGAGGGCGTCTTTGAGGGTGAGGGTTTGGGGCGTGTCGAGGAAGAGGAGGACACCGGAGCCAGGAACCTGGTCTTCGTGATGGAGCATGAGGAGGTCGTCGAAATGGGCGTGACCGGCGCGGATCTGCTCGAGCGCGGTGTAGAGGATGCCGAGCTTGATGACGGAAGCGGTGGGGACGGGCTGGTCGGCGTCGATTGTAACGGTTTTGCCGGTGGCAAGATCGGTAGCGTAGAGCGCGACTTTGCCGTGAAAGCCCGCGATCCGGGACTGGAGTTGCGCGGTGAGGGCGGCGTCGGGGTGAGATTGCGCGGGAGCGGAAAGGGCGGCGGCGAGAGCGACGGACAGGACCACGACGAGGCGACCGCGGAGCATGGGGGAAGAGTAGCATTGGGTGCCGATTTGTCGGGCGAGGACGGTTCTTGTATTTCGTTTGCGCGCGATGCCGGCGTGGCGCGGTATTGCGTGGCACTCCTGCACTCTCTCTTGTGAGGGCTGAGCTTCGTTTTCTCTCATTTGGGTGAAACGGCATGGGGGCTGGGGACACTATCCCGCATTCCTGGGTCCAGTGTCCGTCGCAGGCACCGAATCAGCCATTGAATCCCCAAAGGAGGAAAGCTATGTCACCGACCGCAAGCCCACGTGTGTCCGACGTCCGTATCGCTCCAGACAATCAGACTGTTCTGAAGCAGCTTGGGCTGCTCCAGGATCTAGCGGGAACCTGGAAGGGCAGAGGTTTGAACCTGATTGCCCGACCGGATTTTCACGATGGCACAGATTTGTATTTGCAGGTCAACGAGACGCGCGAGACGACGCAGTTCACGCCCATCGGCTCGGCGATTCCAAACCGCGGCTTTGGGCAGGACGATATCGAGTTGTTCGGCCTGACTTATCTGCAGAAGATTTCCGATGCGGCGAAGGATGGCGCGCTGCACATTGAACCGGGGATCTGGGTGACGCAGCCGCCGACAACGTTTCCAGCAGAGTCGAATCCGAACAATGGGCAGATTGTTGCAAGGATGGGAACGATTCCACACGGAAATTCGCTGCTGGCGCAGGGGGAGGCGACGCCGTTCAGCGGGCCGCCGGTTGTGACGGCGGGAGGAAGTCAGTACAGTTTTTCGCTGTTTCCATCTTTCAACAGCACGCCCTTCGCGGTTCCTCCGACGGCGCCGGGGGTGGTATTTAATGCGGCGGGATCGTCGGAGAAGCTGACCGCTCCGACAGTGCCGGCACCGACGCCGCCACCGTTTCCGATGTACGACGTAAGCGTGCCGATCGGACCGATTCCCCTGGGACCTTTCAATCCGCCGTTCACGCTGAACACGCGCACGCCGTATGAAACCAACCCGGCGGAACCGCCGCTGCCGGCGAGCATCAATGGCATTGCGATGCAGGAGATCGTCAACGATCCGATCGTGCTGCTCGCGGGCGAGATCCAGCAGCAGGTCAAGGACGGGTTCTCGTTTGAGGGAGTGGCACTAAATATCGCGTCGCAGGCGACGGTGACTTTCCTGAAAAACGCCAACTCCGGGGCGGCGGGACCGACGGTAGCGGTTTCGGTGCCGCAGTTTGGGGGTGGGATTGAGAACATCCAGTTCCTGAACGGGGTTGCGACGACAGGTGGAACGCCGCCGGCGCCAGAGCAGGTAGAGAACGCGCAGACCGCGGTAGTGTACGCGACGTTCTGGATCGAGAGGCTCACGCACCCGAAGCTCAAACAGCCGCTGATGCAATTGCAGTATGCGCAGATGGTGCTGCTGGACTTTCCGATTTTTCACCTGCTGAATCCGCCAAAGACCACGCCACCGACCCCTGCAAAGTATGTGAATCTGGGATGGCCGCACATTTCAGTGGCGACCTTGCGGAAAACGTTTGACTGAGGTAGGGACCGAGTTAGGCCACCTCCGGCGGGGACGGGGGCTCCGGTTTACTCCAGCCCGCTCGTCCTTGCCTGAGGTCCGGGTTAAAGCACGGTTCTGAGCGATTGGTCCCGGTGCTCCGGAGGGCGGGGCAGACGGAAGGTGCGAATTTCCTGTAAACTGGAGATTCGCAAATTCCCAGAAGAAACGAGTTAGGTCATGTCGATTCATCCCGTGATGCAGCGCCTTGCCGAAAAGCTGAACCGCACCGATCTTCCCCCCTTTGCGCCGGGCGATACGGTCCGCGTCCAGGTGCGGATTAAGGAGGGCGATAAGGAGCGGCTCCAGGCGTTTGAGGGCGTGGTGATCGCGCGCAAGAACGGGCCACAGGGCAGCTTTACCGTGCGCAAGATGAGCTTCGGCCAGGGCGTGGAGAGGATTTTCCCGTTCAACAGCAAGGTGATCGACAAGATCGAGAAGGTGCGGTCGTCCAAGGTGCGGCGGGCGCGGCTGTTCTACCTGCGCGGTCTGCGCGGCAAGGCGGCGCGGCTGAAGGAAGTGGAAAGAGCGTGAACGTAGCTGGTAGCCTGTAGCCGATAGCAAGACCCGAAAACGACAACGCCCTGGTCAGAAATGGCTGGGGCGTTTGCTTTTCAGGGTTCGGCCACCGGGATGCGGCAGTCCGAGAGCGGGCTCGCGCTCAGGCTGGCTGGGTGGCGGCGCGGGCCAGCCAGGACTTCATCGTGTTCGCGTCGACGAGGCCGGCTTGCTGGAAGGCCAGGTTGCCGCCGCTGAAGACGGCGAAGTTCGGGATGCCCTGAACGTTGAAGCGGGCGGCCAGCTCGGGATGCGCTTCCGTGTCGACCTGAAGGACGATGGCGCGGCCGGCCAGATCGCGGGCGGCTTGCGCAACATGGGGTGCGGCCATGCGGCAGGGTCCGCACCAGGCGGCCCAGAAATCGACCAGGATGGGGACACGAGCTTCGCGAACGATCTCGTCAAACTCGGCGGGGCCGACGGCGATGGGCTCTGCAACCGGGGGCAGCGGGTTCCTGCAGTTGCCGCAGCGGCCGGTGTCGGCGAGATGGCGCGCGGGGATGCGGTTGGTTTTGCCGCAGTGGGTACAGGTGCGCAGGGTGGGCATGGCCGTTTTCCAGTATATGGATGCGTGGGAAGCCGCGCAGGGAGCGAAACCGGGCTTCAGGGAGCGCTACGCAGCAGGCAGCATGGTGATCAGCTCCTGATCGCCGTCGAGCAGATAAACGGAGATGAAGGTCATCGGCTCCGTGGCGGATGCATTGCGGAAGTCGGTGATGACGGCGCCGGCCGGCTCGTGGTAGGCCGAACCGGCCGGGAGGGTCTGCGCGGGCTGGCCTTCGATTTCGAGGATCGCGGCGCCTTCGGCGACATAGCCAACGACGGTACAGGGATGCAGATGACGGGTGGTGCGCTGGCCGGGCGCGAATCGAATCTCGCGGATGTCGACGGCGTTGACCTTACGCTGGCCGATGAGTGCTTTAAGGAGTGGAGTACGCGTGATGGTCTGGGCGGTCATAGCCATCGGATGCGCGAAGAGAGAGCGGGATTCGAGTGCCGGACCGTGTTGGCGATGATCCTGCCGCACCATGTGGACGTGTTTTCCACGGGCATCCTCCGCCGCGGCGGCGATAGACTCGGCCTATGGGGAGTGTGGGGGCGGCCGTTCAGGGGACCGGTGGCCGGGAAACGCGGGGCGAGGAAGCTCAGGGCGAGTTGATCCCGGGACGGGGGAGAAAACGGCTTCCGGGCGAAGAAGTCTCTGCGGCCACGCGCAAGATGAGGATGCTGCGCTCGCTGGCCTGCGGGAACAAATACGAGAAGCTGGCGCGGGCGACGGGAGCGACGGCGATCGCCGGGGTGGATGAGGTTGGGCGGGGGGCTCTCTTTGGGCCCGTGGTGGCGGCCGCGGTGATTCTGCCGGCGGAGACGCGGATTCGCGGATTGCGGGATTCGAAGCAGTTGCTGGTGGAGGATCGGGAGCGGCTGGAGACGATCGTGCGGCAGCGGGCGATTGCGATCGCGATCGAGGAAGTGGATGCGGAGACGATCGACCGCGTGAATATCTACCAGGCGAGCCGGATGGCGATGGCAGCGGCGGTGATGAAGCTGGATCCACAACCGGATCACCTGCTGATCGACGCGCTGCGGCTGGACCTGCCGCATGCGCAGACGAAAATCATCTATGGGGATTCGCTGAGCATTTCGATTGCGGCGGCGTCGGTGGTGGCAAAGGTGTATCGCGACCGGCGGATGTGCGAGCTGGACGGGGAATATCCGGGGTATGGGCTGGCCTCGCACAAGGGGTATGCGACGCCGGAGCATCGCGAGGCTCTGAAGAATCTTGGGCCGTCGGTGCTGCATCGAAAGAGCTTCATGCCCGTGGCGCAGGCGGAGTTGCCATGGGATGAATTCGAGGTCGGAGAGGCTCCCGAGCCCGACGATCTCGCGGCGGTTGAGGACGAATCCACTTGCCCCGTCGACTCCTCGTTGTAACGGCCCATCCTGACGATGAAAGCGGCGCTTTTGGCGGCGCGCTGATGCTCGCCGCAGCAGCCGGCGCGGAGACCTTTGTGCTCTGCTTCACCGACGGGCAGGCGGGCCATTTTCGCGCGGGCGCCGAAGACGATGCCGAACTGGGCAAGCTGCGGCGCGCGGAGATGGATGCGGCGAGCGCGGTGCTGGGGGTGACGCAGCACGAGGTGCTGGCGTTTCCGGATGGGGCGCTGGCAGAGCAGGAGTTTGCGGGAATGGTGGGCGTGGTGGTGGAGCGCATTCGGCGCTGGCGGCCGCACGTGGTGCTGACCTTTGGCGCGGATGGCGGGGTGAACCTGCATCGGGATCACACGACGGTGTCGCTGGTGGCGACGGCGGCGTTCCACTGGGCGGTGCGGGCGGAGATGTTTCCTCAGACCGGGACGCCGTATGCGCCGCAGAAGCTTTACTGGGTGAGCACCCCGTTTGTGAACGTACGGGATCGGCCGGAGTTGACGGCAACGGCGGCAACGGTAGGGTGGTCTCTGACGCTGGAACTGGGAGAAGAGCTGGGGGATCGGAAGCTGGAAGCTTTCAGAAAACACTCTTCGCAAAAGGGCGTGCTGGAGCGGGTGGGGGATCAGGTCCGGAGGGTGATGCAGAGGGAGCGGTATCTGCTGGTGGCGAAGCGGGGCATGGGTCCGGTGGGAAGCGAGAACGACCTGTGGGACGGGGTGGAAGACTCGCAATAGGATGCAGGGCGCCGGGTGCGGGGTCAAGTGACGCTGGTGCGAGGCCTGGGGAATCGCGGGTTCCGGAACGGCTCCTCTCCTGATAAAGAAGAGATGAGGCGCTCATGGCGGAACGCGAGACGAAAGCAGAAACGCAGGGCACGATCCGGACGAAGCTGTACGGTTTTACTCTCCTGAATCATCCCCGATTCAACAAAGGCACGGCATTTACCGAGGAGGAGCGCGACGCGTTCGATCTGCATGGGCTGCTGCCGCCGCATGTGGGTACGCTGGAGGAACAGATTGCCCGCCGGACGAAAGCGTTTGACGCGTATGAGAGCGGCTTTGAGAAGTACGGCTTCATGCGCGATCTGCAGGACATCAACGAGACCTTGTTCTACGCGCTGATTCTGTCGGATGTAAAGAAGTTCATGCCGATCGTGTACACGCCGACGGTGGGGGAAGGGTGCCAGCGCTTCAGCGAGATCTGGCGCAAGCCGCGAGGGTTGTTCCTGAGCTATGCGAACAGGGACCGGATCGAGAGGATCCTGGCGCACAAGCGGTATGACAAGGTGAAAGCCATCGTGGTGAGCGACGGCGAGCGCATCCTGGGGCTGGGCGATCAGGGCGCGGGCGGCATGGGGATTCCCATCGGAAAGATGGCGCTGTATACAGCGCTGGGCGGGATCCACCACGAATACTGTTTGCCGGTGCTGCTGGACGTGGGGACGGATAACGAGGAGCGGCTGGCGAATCCGATTTACATCGGGTGGCGGAACAAGCGGGTGCGAGGCCAGGCGTACGACGACTTCATTGAGATGTTTGTGCAGGTGGTGGAAAAACGCTGGCCGCACGTGCTGCTGCAGTGGGAGGACTTTGCGGGGTCGAACGCGGCACGGCTGCTCGCCCGGTATCGCGACCGGCTGTGCACCTTCAATGACGATATTCAGGGGACGGCGGCGGTGGTGCTGGCGACGCTGCTGGGCGCGGTGCAGGCGGCAGGCACGAAGCTGAGGGAGCAGCGGGTTGGCATTTTGGGGTTCGGGTCGGCGGGGATCGGGATTGCGAACCTGCTGGTGAGAGCGCTCACCGAGGAGGGGCTGAGCGAAGCCGAGGCGAGGAGCCGGATCTATGCGCTGGGGAGGCCGGGGCTGCTGGTGGAGGGGGCCGAGGGGATTCACGAAGAGCAGAGGGATTTTGTGCGGCCGCGGAGAGATGTGGAGGGGTGGGAGGTTGCAGACGCGAGGCAGATCGGCCTCGAAGAAGTGGTGCGCAACGCAAAGATCACGGTGCTGATCGGGGTGGCGGGGAAGGCGGGGATGTTCACGGAAGACGCGGTGCGGGCGATGGCGAAGAATACGGAGCGGCCGGTGATCTTTCCCCTGTCGAATCCGACGTCGAAGTGCGAGGCGACGCCGGCGGACCTGCTGCAGTGGACGAACGGCAAGGCACTGATCGGGACGGGGAGCCCGTTTGCGCCGGTACCATGGGGCGATCGGGAGATTTGTATCGATCAGACGAACAATTCGTATGTGTTCCCGGGGCTGGGTCTGGGGATTGTCGCCGCAAAGGCGCGGCGCGTGACGGACGCGATGATCATGACAGCGGCGCGGACGCTGGCCGAACTGTCGCCGGTGGGGAAGAATCGCGCGGCGAGTCTGCTGCCGCCGCTGGCGGACTCGCGCAGGCTGAGCCGCGTGATTGCAGCCGCGGTGGCGCGGGAGGCGATCGCGGAAGGGCTGTCGAACCTGAAGAAAGACGAGGTCGAGGCGGCCGTGGACGCAAATGTGTGGGACCCGGTGTACCGGCCGTATGAGCGGGAGCGGTGAGCCGGGAGCAGCGAGGGGCGCCTTGACGGATGGAAACTGACCGGTTACGTTTAATGGGTAACCGGATGGTTTCCATGCGACAGAGCAGACAGCAGAATGCAGTGTTCCGGGCGGTGGCCGATCCGACGCGGCGGCAGATCCTGGGAATTCTGCGGGGCGGGCGGCAGACGGTCGGCAGTATCGCGGGGAATTTCCGCATGAGCCGGCCGGCGATCTCGAAGCACATTCACCAGCTCCACAAAGCGGGCCTCGTCGAGACGCGCAGCGAAGGCACGACGACGGTGTGCACGCTGAACGCAAAGCCTCTGCGAGAGGTTGGGACATGGCTGCGGGATTACGAGGCGTTCTGGAGCGCGTCGCTGAACAACCTGAAGCAATATCTGGAGGAGGAGAAGGGATGACGGCAGCAACGACGGCGAGCGATGTTCTGGTGCAGGAGATCACGATTGTGGCGCCGGCGGAGCGGATCTTCGCAGCGCTGACGCGGCCTGAGGAACTGCTGCGGTGGTGGGCGGTGGAAGGTGAGGTCCGCGCGGTGGCGGCGGAGTGCGATGCGCGGCCGGGCGGCGCGTGGTGGATGCAGGTGGAAGGGAACTGCTCGCCGGTCGGGCCGGTGCACAAGGTGTACGGGGTGTATCGCCGAGTGGAGTCGCCGCGCCTGCTGGAGTATACGTGGAATCGCGAGGGCGAGGAGTACCCGGAGAGCGTAGTGCGCTGGGACCTGGAGGAAAGGGACGGAATCACGCGGGTGCGCGTGCTGCACTCCGGGCTGACGAGCGCGGAGATGCAACAGCGCAACAACGGCTGGCCGCTGATCCTGCGCCTGCTGGAAGCGTGGGCGGAGGGACGGTAGTTACGGGTGACGGGTTACGGGGAACGGGTGGCGGTGACGAGTAACGGATGAGCTGCTGGGACGGAGAGAGCGCTCAGGCGGATTTGGCGGCGAGCATCTCGCAATGCTGCTTGAGACTCTTCGCTTCGGTCTTCACATACTCGGCGATGAGTTTGGAATACATGCCACCGGCGATCGCGCCGAGGAGACCTTTGGTGGCGAAAGCCAGCTCGACCTCGGTGCCGGAGCCGTCAAACGCGGTGAGGCGGTGCTCGGCGATCATGGTTGCGCCCGCGGATTTCTGCACCCAGGTGAAGGCCTCATGGGGGATGCGCTCGGTGACTTCGTAGATGGCAGGGCGGAGTTTGGGCTGCGTGACCCGATACTTTGCGCCGACTCTGAAGCCTTCGCGTGTCATCGGCTCGACGCTCAGCACAGTGGGCGTCCAGTTGGGCCAGCTCTCCACATCGGCGAGGACCTGCCAGATTTCGGTCGGACTGGCTTTAATAATGACGCGTTCGACGGTCTGCATGGCGTAAGACTCCTGAGGAACGGTGTGAGGCCACACGGGCTTAGACCGGAGTACGCAAAAACGGTTAGGGAGGTTCCGTGGGGCGCCGCCGGCCTGTGGGTCGCCCAGGCTACGGGTTCGTAGCGGGGCCGGGGACGGCATGGAACCAGCGGACGAGGATGGCGTGGACCTGAGGACCGGTGCGGCCGGGGATCTCGAAGCGCCAGCGCCGGCCGTCGGCTTCGACGATGGCGTCGTGCTCGATGGCGCGGATCCGATCGCGGGTGAGGCTGAAGGAGTGGACCGGCGAGCGGAAGCTGATGGTATCCGGGGTGAACTGCAGGGTGCCGACGCAGAAACCGCCGAAGAAATGCATGTGATGTGCCTGGAGACTGGGAGCGGCAGCGTAGGCGCGTTGGAAGGCGGGACGGGTGGCCGGGGTTCCGGCGTCGGCGGCGAAGGAAGAGGTCGAGGAAGCCGTCGGGGTGGCGGGCTGGGATTCGGCGCTTTGCGAAGGAGAGGCACCCGGTTCGGGAAGACCGGCGGAGGGTTTCTGCGCCGGTGTAGCAGGTTTGCCGCCGGCAGGCGCAGGCTCGGCTGCGGCTGCTGAGGAGACCTGGGGGATGGAGGAGCTGGGCGATTTCGTCGCAACCGCTGTTCCGGATGACGGGGCTGGAGCGGGATTGGTAACGGCGATCGCAGACTTCCTTCGTGCGAAGTACTGGATGCCGGCGATGGCCGAGGCCATGACGAGGAGGGCCAGCAGGCCGCCGAGGAACCAGGCGGGGCGAAAGCGGCGCGCGGGCGGCGCGGGCACGAGCTGGAGGGGGGCCGGAGCCGCGGCGGGATCGGACGAAGGAACCGGTTGTGCGGATCCGGCGCGCGTCATCCCGGGATAGGAGGCAGCGGGCGCGAGCTGCGGCGCGGTGGCATGGATACCGGAGAACGAGCGCTGCAGGCGGCGGAGATCGGCGCGGAATCCGGCAGCGGATTGGTAACGAAGCTCGCGATCCTTTTCGAGGGCTTTGTTGAGAATGGTCTCGACCTCGGGCGGCAGGTCATGGTTGAGAGAAAGCGGGGAGGGCGGGTTGTAGTTGAGGAGCTTGTCGAAGACGACAGCGCTGGTGGTTCCGCTGAAAGGGTGGCTGGCGGTGGCGATTTCGTAGAGCACAACGCCGAGAGAGAAAAGATCGGAACGTGCGTCGAGGGACTCGCCGCGGGCCTGCTCGGGGGACATGTAAGCGACGGTGCCGAGGGTGACACCGGAGCGGGTGAGGCGATCGCGCTCGGAGATACCGGCGCTGGTGGTGTCGGCATCGGCGGCAGCCTCGATGCGGGCGAGGCCGAAGTCGAGGATCCTGGCCTGGCCGGATGCGGTGACGAAGATGTTGGCGGGCTTGATGTCACGGTGGAGGATGCCCTTGTGGTGGGCGGCGTCGAGCGCGTCGGTGAGCTGGATACCGATTTCGACGAGGTCCTGCGGGGGCGCCGGATGGCCGGCGTAGAGGCGGTCGAGGGGCTGGCCGTCGAGCAGTTCCATGGCGAGAAAGGGCCGGCCGTCGGCCTCGTCGATTTCGTAGATGGTGCAGATCCCGGGGTGATTGAGGGCGGAGGCGATGCGTGCTTCGCGCCAGAAGCGATCGAGGGCGGCAGGGTCGGGCGCGGAACTGCCGCCGATGAGCTTGACGGCGACGTGGCGGCCGAGGCGCAGGTCTTCGGCTTCGTAGACGATGCCCATGCCGCCGGAGCCGATGGGGCGCAGGATCGTGTAGTGACCCAGGATTGTGCCCGCCTGGAGTTGATCCATCGGAACACTATGCCGGGAAAGCAGGCGACAGGCAACCGGTGCGGCTGTCAGCAGTCAGCATCCAGCTGCCGGCGTCGAGGCACAAACGGTGTTGCCTGAGGCGTATCCTGCTGGCGTTGAGGTGAATCGATGGCCGAGTTGCAGCTGAATGTGAACGGTGCGGAGAGGCGCGTGGAGGCAGCGCAGGACGAGCCCCTGTTATGGGTGCTGCGCAACAAGCTGGGGCTGACGGGCACCAAGTTCGGCTGCGGCGAAGGGCAGTGCGGCGCGTGCACGGTGCTGGTGGATGGGCAGGCGACGCGGTCGTGCCTGACTCCGGCGAGCGCGGCGGCGGGCGCGAAGATCACGACGATCGAGGGGCTGGAGCGCGGAGGGGTTCTGTCGCCGGTGCAGGAGGCATTTCTGGAAGAAGGCGCGTTCCAGTGCGCCTACTGCACATCGGGGATGGTGATGGCGGCGACCGCGCTGCTGCGAGAGCATCCGCGGCCAACTGCGGATGCGATTGTGGAGGGGATGAACGGCAATCTCTGCCGGTGCGGAACGTATCCGCGGATTTTGTCAGCAATTCAGCGAGCCGCGGAGAAGCTGGCACGGCGGGAGGCGACCCATGCGCGTGCCTGAGAATGTCGTCGACGATCCGACGGAAAGGATGATGGAAGTCGAGCTGGCAGGGGTTGGCGATCGGATTCGCATGTTCGAGCTGGACCGGCGGGAGTTTCTGCGGCTGTGCAGCGGCGGGCTGCTGGTCACGCTGGTCGCAGGCAGCGGCGTTCTGGAAGCGCAGGAGTCGGGACGGAGATTCAGCGGGCATCCTCTGCCGCAGCAGGTGAGCGCGTGGATCCATATTGACGCCGATGGGAAAGTGACGGTGTTCACGGGGAAGGTGGAGATCGGGCAGAACATCCGCACCTCGCTGGCGCAGCAGGTGGCCGAGGAACTACGGGCGCCGTTGGCATCGATCGCGATGACGATGGGCGATACGGATCTGGTGCCCTGGGACATGGGTACATTCGGAAGCCGGACAACGCCGACGATGGGCCCGCAGCTGCGCACCATGGCGATGAACGCCCGGGAAATGCTGGTGGAAGCGGCAGCGGAGCGGTGGAAGGCCGATCCGGGGAAGCTGGTGGCGGAGAACGGGAGGGTGATGAATCCGGCGACGAGCGCGTCGCTGGGATACGGAGAGATCACGCGCGGCGAGAAACTGACGCGGACGCTGGCCGGAGATCCGGCACTGATGCCGGCAACGGAATGGCGCATTGCAGGCACGGCCGTACCCAAGGTGGAGGGGCGCGCATTTGTAACAGGGAAGCATACGTATCCGTCGGATGTAGTGCGGCCAGGGATGCTGTTTGGGAAAGTGCTGCGGCCGGCGGGTTTCAACGCCGCCCTGGTACGAGCGGATACGACCGTGGCGGAGAAGGTGCCGGGCGTGCAGGTCGTGCGCGACGGCGATTTTGTCGGTGTGGTCGCCGACGATGTCTGGACGGCCGAACAGGCGCTGCTGAAGATCGATGCGCAGTGGACCGTGCCGCCGCAGATTTCGAATGCGGAGCTGTTCGCGGCGCTGAAGAAGGGCGCCGGCGACGATGGGCAGTCGGAGATCGCGGCGGCGATGCAGAATGCGGAGGTGAAGCTGGAGCAGACGTACACGGTTGCGTACATTGCGCATGCTCCGCTGGAGCCGCGGGCAGCGGTGGCGGAGTGGACAGAGGGGAAGCTAACGGTGTGGACCGGGACGCAGCGTCCGTTTGGCGTGAAAGACGATCTGGTGCGGGCGTTCCGGCTTGCCGAGGATCAGGTGCGCGTGATGATGCCGGACATGGGCAGCGG
>DATJNE010000092.1:0-8862 GCA_035508305.1 Acidobacteriaceae bacterium
ACAAACGTCATGGGAATTCAATCGAAATACACCCTATTCCTCGGTGACGACCGACTACGCGATCGTCGCCCGCATTCGTGACGCGACCTCCGAAGGCCCGGTGATGGTGATCGCCGGACTTGGATCCTATGGCACAGAGGCTGCGGCCGATTTTGTGCAATCCCCTCAATATCTGGCCCAGCTCTCCAAATCTCTGCCGCCCGGTTGGGAAAACAGGAATTTTGAGGTGGTGCTGAGTACGGCTGTGATCGGTTACCACGCAGGGCCCCCGATCCTGTTGTCCGCGACCTCCTGGTAAAGCCCACTCGCCGACGCTCCGAGTTGCAACACCCTGGCCCTCTTCTCGACCATTCTCGGCAAACCCAGACCGCAAAACGGGTGTTTCCACACCTCCGCCGCCCCGGTGGCAGCGCGTGAGCCTCCACGCTGACCCTCAAGCAAGATGCTCCAGTTGAGAGTGGAGGAGCATTCGGCACAAGTCCCCGATGTCGGGCCCAGACACTGTGGTCATCATTCCCGGATTAAGGCAAGCCGACCCTCTTCGAAATCGTTTTTTGTCGCCCCCTGCAGGACGGATTGCAGGGGTTGTACCGGCGACGATTGCTACTAAAGGCGCATTGGGACTAACACCTCGCCTTCAGTAACATTTGGCTGAGGTAACTCCGCGTCCCCAGCAGGTTTGCGCGGAAGAATTGTGGCTGCGAAAGATGCACACCCTCCACTCCTGCTGAGAAGAAGAGAAGCGTGCCGATTCGTATCAAGGCTCTTGTGTTCGTCGTTGTCGCCGGAGCGGTCACCAGTGTGTCCCTCGTTCGCGGACACCCGGCACAGCAGTGGCTTCACTTCTTCATCTATCTCGCCGTGATCCTCCTCAGCTCCGGCATGAAAGTGGCCATGCCGAAGAGCGAAGGAACGATGTCGGTGAACTTCCCCTTCATCTTCCTGGGAATTCTGCAGCTGTCGCCACAACAGGCAGTATGCCTGGCGGTTTGCAGTGTCATTGCGCAGTGCCGCTTTCGTGTCGTGAAGGCGTTCACGATCATTCAAATTCTGTTCAACGTTGCCAACGTTGCTACAGCGACGGCTCTTGCCTGGCTCACGTACGTGAGCGTCATGCGGATGCACCCGGAAAGCGCGCCGGCGCTCGGGCTTGCCGCAACGGTCTATTTTCTGGCGAACACGGTTCCCTTGGCTCTTGTCCTCGGCTGGTCCTCCGACAACTCGCCCTTCTCCCTCTGGCGGCGGGAGTTTCTCTGGTATATCCCTTTCTACCTGGTGGGCGCCATGCTGGCGGTGCTGGCGGATTTCATCGGCGTCCGCTTCGGCTGGCTGACCTCGCTTCTGCTGATTCCCATGGTCTACACGGTTTACCGGGCCTATTCCGCGCAGATGGCGATGGTGCGCGATCGGGAACAGCATATCCGCGAGGTCGAAGCTCTCCACATGCGGACCATCGAGGGTCTTTCGATGGCCATCGAAGCCAAGGACGAGGGTACCCACGATCACCTGATGCGGGTCCGCGTTTATGTGGAGGAACTGGGGCGGATTATGAACCTCGAGCCGTCTCTGATGCAGGCTCTGCATACGGCGGCGTTTCTCCACGACATCGGGAAGCTCGCAGTTCCGGAGTACATCATTAACAAGCCGGGCAAACTCAATCCGGAAGAATTCGAGAAGATGAAGATCCACCCCGAAGTGGGCGCCGACATTCTCGAGCGCGTGAAATTCCCTTACCCGGTGGTTCCCATTGTTCGCGCCCATCACGAAGCGTGGGACGGAAGCGGCTATCCCGACGGGCTGAAGGGCGAAGAGATTCCGATTGGAGCACGCATTCTGACAGTGGTCGACTGTTTTGACGCGCTGGCGTCCGAGCGCCCCTATCGCCGGGCAATGTCCATGGAAGAAGCCCTGGCCGTCGTGAAGAGCCGGGCTGGAATCCAGTTCGATCCGGCAGTCGTGCAGCTGCTGGAAAAACACTTTCCGGAACTGGAGACCAAGGCCCGCCAGCGGAGCAGGGAGATGGAGCCGTTGAAGACCAATTTCTTTGTCGAGCGGGGTGCCGCGCCGGGTGCCGGTTTTGCCGTGGGCACGATCCGTACTCCGGCACTGACGAGCGACGCGCCCGCCCCTTCCGTCGCCGTGGCCGGCTCAAATACGGTCTCGCTCGTCTCGGTGAGCGCCGCCTCCGCAGACCTGAACGCGATTCTTGAAGATAGTGCCACCCTCGCGAAGTTTCCCGGCGCCCTTGAACGCAGCGCATTTCTTTCCGCATGCCTGCGGCCCCTGATTGCCTTCGACTGCTTTGCCGTGTTCCGCAAGTCCGAAGACAACGCCGTTCTTGTCTATAAGGACGGCCCCTGCGCGGCAGCCTTTTCCGGTTCCCCCATCCGTTTGGGTACGGGTTTGTCGGGCTGGGTGGTGGAGAGAGGGCGTCCGATTTTGAACGGAAATCCCACGGTGGAGACCACTCTTCGGCCGGAAACCGCGCCCTTCACCGCAAACAGCTCCGCACTCTCCATCCCTCTCTCGGCCCCCGATGGTTCGATCTTCGGAGCGTTGACCCTCTATTCCCGCAACACCGCGGCCTTTTCCCCTGAACATCTGCAGCTCCTGGAGGCGATCCAGCTTCGGTTTACTCTCCTGCTGCAGAGCGCGATGTCGGGCGACGCGTCGCGGGCGCAGGAGAGCAACGAACGCGCGGTTGCTTTGGCGGGATTGTCGGCGTCATGAATACGGGGTTCCAGGTCCTCCGCTGGCTGGGGCGAACCCTTGCCATTATTTTGCTCGTGATTCTGGGATCGACAATTCTGGTGCGTTTTGCCCCAGGCTATCTCAGCGACGCGCGCGAGATGGATAGCCGCTACGCAGCCGAGGCGCGCTCCGAACTTGCAGCGGAAGCCGCGCACAGCCATTCGATTCCCCAAATGCTCGCGGAGGAAGTGGGCGGATGGATTCGGGGGAACTTCGGCAATTCGCGCCAGTTTGACGTTCCCGTCGCGGAATTGATCGAGCCCCGGCTGGCGGTCAGCGGCGGTCTGCTGCTGCGCGGAATTGGCCTTGCGTGGCTGGCGGCCCTGTCCGCGGCCCTGATTTCGAGTGCAGGCAGGAACCCATCCCTGCTGTGGAGGACTCCGGCGACCGTACTTCTGGCCATCCCGACGGCCGCGCTGGCGACGTTTTGCCTGCTGGCCAACAGCGGCGGACCGGTGCTGGTGATGGCGCTTCTGCTGGCGGCACGAGATTTCAAGTTTCTGGATCACGCGCTGCGCAAAGCGTGGCTCGAACCGCACATTCTGCAGGCGCGAGCCCAGGGCATCGGCACCTTTCGTTTGCTCGTCGTCCACATCGGCCCCGCTCTGATTCCTCAGCTGGGAGCCCTGGCTTCTCTCTCCATTGTGACAGCCCTGAGCGCCCTGGTTCCCGTCGAAGTGCTGTTCAATGTTCCGGGCCTGGGCGAACTGGCGTGGAATGCGGCTCTCAATCGTGATCTGCCGGTTCTGCTGGCGGTGATGGTTCTGATGGCTCTGGCGGTGTCCTGCAGCGGCATCGCGGCGCCAGGTCTGGCGGATTGGGAGAGAGCATGAGGATTCGCCGCCCGGTTCTCTGGCTGTTGACCGCCCTCATCGTCGCTGCTTCGGCGGCGCTGTGGCGGCCGGGCGCCGGCTATGCGCGCCAGGATCGGAATGCGACGCTGGCTGCCGCATCGGTGAGCCACCCGGCGGGCACCGATGCACTGGGCCGCGATCGGCTGGTTCGGGTCGCGGTCGCTTTTCTCCTCAGTCTTGCCGGAGCGGTCGCAGCCTCTGCCCTCACCACCGCCGCCGCCGCAGGAGTGGGGACCCTCGCCGCCTTTGGCCGTGCTTCCATGGGATGGATCGCGATGCTCATTTGCGATGTCTTTCTCGCGCTGCCGTGGATGTTCCTGCTCATGATGGTGCGTTCCGCGCTCCCCCTGACCACTTCGCCCGCAAACTCGGCGGCCATCACCTTTCTCGTGCTGGCGGCGCTGGGCTGGCCCGCCAGTGCACGCGCCGTGTACCGCGGTGCACAGCAGCTCAGAACCTCCGACTGGATGCTCTACGCGCGTTCCACGGGCCTCGGCCGGGCAGGCGTCGTTCGCCACGTTATCCCGAACCTATTCCCTTTACTCGTGCCGCAGTTTCTCATCAGTATTCCCGCGTTCGTGATGGCAGAGGCCAACCTTGGCGCGCTGGGCCTTGGCGTCGGCGAGCCGTTGCCTTCCTGGGGCGGGATGCTTTTTGAACTGAATAACTCCCCGATGCTGATGCAGACCCACTGGGTCTACTTTCCTGTGATTCTGCTCGTCCTCGTCCTGCTCCTTCTCGAAGGAGTTGCCGCAGAGGCCTGATCGCATGAACCTCCCTCGCCGCATTCTGATGGCTGTCGCTGCGCTGTCGCCGATCCTCTCAGCCACCCTCTCCACGGCCCAGGCCGCGCCTCGCCTGCCCGGACAGTTGGTCTGGACCATCGGCTACGACCCCCGGACCTTCGATCCCGCGAAAGTCGACGACGAAGAGTCGGAAACCGTGCGCTATCTCACTGCCGGAGTTCTGCTGCGGTTGAATCGCCTCACGCAGAAGGTGGAGCCCGAACTGGCACAAGACTGGACTCTCTCAGCCGATGGAAAGACTCTCACCTTCACCCTTCGCCCCGGCCTCGAGTTCTCCGACGGCAGCCGTCTCACCGCGCGCGATGTGGTGTGGTCCCTGCGACGCGTTCTCCTGCTCGGCAAGGAAGCCCCGGTCAGCGAAGAATTCGTCTCACCTGCCGGCGTTACCGTCGACGCGCCCGACGAGAAAACCGTCGTCGTCCATCTTCCAAAGCGCGTGATCGCCATCGACAAAGTCTTCGACGAGATCGCCATCGAGCCCGCCGATCGACCCTCCGAGGTGCGCGTCACCTCCGGGCCCTTTTTCCTCTCCGGTTATCGCCGCTCGCAGTATGTTCTCCTCCAGCGCAATCCTCATTACTTTGCCCGGGACGCCGCCGGCAAAACCCTTCCCTACGCCTCCGGGATACGCCTCGACATCCTCGAAAGCATGGAACAGCAAATCCGGCTCCTGCTGCGCGGCGACTACGACCTCATCGACAGCATTCCACCCGATTACTTCGAGCTTCTCCGCAAGCGAGACCCTGGAATGGTTCGCGACCTTGGTCCTTCGCTCAACACCGAGCAGATGTGGTTCAACCAGGCGCCCTCTTCACCTCTGCCCGCGTGGGAGAAGGCCTGGTTTCAGAGTCGCGCGTTCCGCGTCGCCGTCTCCCAGGCCATTCATCGCTCCGATCTCGCCCGTATCGCCTATCTCGGCCACGCTACCCCGGCTTACTCCTTCATTTCTCCGGCCAACGCGCTCTGGTACAACCGTTCCCTTACCGCTCCCCACACCGACGTCTCCGCGGCTAAAGCGGCATTGGCCGCAGCGGGATTCCATCTGAACGGGTCCGTGCTCCTCGATGCGGCCGGACATCCGGTGAAATTCTCCATCCTCACGAACACCGGCAACGCCGCGCGCGAGAAAATGGCGACCCTCATCCAGCAGGACCTCGCCGCTCTGGGCATGCAGGTCACCGTCGTCACCCTCGATTTTCCCGCGCTGATCGAGCGGCTGATGCAAACGCAGGACTACGAAGCCTGTTTGCTTGGCCTGGAAAATGTCGACCCCGAACCCAATGCGATGATGAACATCTGGCTTAGTTCTTCTCCCAACCATCAGTGGAACCCCTCGGAGAAAACGCCGGCTACGCCGTGGGAAGCCGAGATCGATCGCCTCGTGCACCAGCAGGCGGCCAGCTCGGTGTACGCAGAACGGAAGAAGGCCATTGATCGCGTTCAGCAAATCGTTGCCGACGAGGAACCGTTCATCTATCTCGTCTATCCCAATGCATTGGTTGCTGTGTCGCCGAAACTCCAGGGCGTTCAGCCCGCGGTGCTCGAGCCTCACCTGACCTGGAACGTCGAACAGCTTCGTTGGCAGGGGGCGCGATGAGCGATACCCTGCTGCGCGTTCAACTCTCCGCAGGCTATTCCGGCAAACCTACCCTGTCCGGCATTCAATTCCAGCTCCAGCAGGGCGAGATTCTCGGACTCGTGGGCTCCAGCGGCGCCGGCAAGAGCACCCTGGTCCTTTCGCTGCTGGGCCTGCTGCCCTGGCGCGGCGGCCGCGTTTCCGGCCAGGTTCTGCTGCGCGGGCAAAACCTGCTCACACTCCCGGAGAAACAGCTGCGCCGCCTGCGTGGCCGTGAGATCGCGCTCATCCCGCAAAGCCCGATGACCGCACTCAACGCCGCCGTGAGCCTGCGGAGACATTTCGAAGAGGCCTGGAAAGCTCATCAACCTCGCAAACGCGAGATTCTGGCACAGAGGATCCGCGAACTCATGGCTGAGGTGCAGCTGCCCTCCGACGCTGAATTCCTCCTCCGCCGTCCGCGCCAGATCAGTGTTGGTCAGGCGCAACGCATCCTGATCGCCCTCGCGCTTCTCCATCGCCCCGCCCTCATCGTGGCCGATGAGCCGACCAGCGCACTGGACCCTGTCACCCAGTCACAGATCGTCGACCTGCTCAGAAATCTGAATCGCCGGTACGGCATGACGCTCCTCTATATCTCGCACGACCTCACCTCAGTGATCCGCCTCTGCGATCACGTCGCCGTCCTGCACGACGGTTCCCTCGTCGAGAACCTCCCCGTGGGACAACTCAGCGAGGCTCGTCATCCGGCCTCTCTGTCTCTGCTGCGCGCTCTTCCTGTTCCTCCGGAAACCCTGTTGCGCTTTCGCGATAGCGCCGTCGCAGACGAATTACTACAGACACCCGATTACCTGCGGAGATAACGGAAGCCCGCCCCCCTTACAACGACCTTGCCATTGTTGTTGTGCACTCCGCGTCGTACCTTGCCAGATGTGCGGGGTATGCATCCTCCCCACGCCTCCCCAGAGGCGCGATGCACTCGGCGCGGGCCTCTCGGAAAGCAAGTTACCCCAGTGTTTGCGGAGATCATTAGAATGTCCCGTTCCTCGGTTCGACTGACCGCCGTTCTTGGCCTTCTCGCGTCTTTGACCGCGACTGCTCTCGCACAGAATTCCTCGGTCCCGAGCAGCAAGATCTCCCCCGATCTGGCAGCGTCCTCTTCCTCCACGGCGCAGCCCGTCATCATTCAGTACTACAATCCTCCGTCGACGCTTGAGACCGGACTGCTCGGCCTCGTCGGCGGTCTGATCCAAACGGTTCTCGGCACCATCAACGCCGTGGTGGCCAACGTCGCGCCGGCCCAGCTCAACCGGATTGCCGCCGATCCCAACGTCAAATACATTTCACCCGATCGAACCGTTGCCGCGCGGCAGGCCAGCACCATTACCGCGGCTGAGTTCACCACGGAGCCGATCAACGCCCCGGGCGTGTGGCAACAGGGCTACAAGGGTACGAACATTGGTGTCGCGGTCATCGACAGTGGCATCACTCCCGTTCCCGATCTCGCTCTCAACCCTGGCCTTCCTTCTCTGAGCACCCTTACGAATCTGCTGGCTTCTCTTAATGAAGTCGCCCCCGGCGCAACCGGACGGATCGTCTACAGCCAGAACTTCGTGCCCAACGAAAACGATGCGCTCGACCATTTTGGTCACGGAACTCACGTCGCGGGCCTGATCGCCGGCAACGGCGCGCAATCCAGCGGGCCGCAGTATTTCCGCACCTTCATGGGCGCCGCTCCAAACGCCGACCTGATCAACCTTCGCGTTCTCGATGAGAACGGCGCCGGCACCGATTCCGCAGTGATCGCCGCCATCGGCCAGGCGGTCGCGCTGAAGAACAAGTACAACATCCGCGTCATCAACCTCTCGCTCGGCCGGCCCATTTACGAGAGCTACACGCTCGATCCCCTCTGTCAGGCGGTGGAACAGGCGTGGAAAGCCGGTATTGTCGTCGTCGTCGCAGCCGGTAATGATGGTCGCGATCTGAACCTGAATCCGGAAGGCTACGGTACCATCGACGCGCCCGGCAACGATCCCTATGCCCTGACGGTCGGCGCAATGAATACCATGGAGACCGCCTCCATCCAGGATGACATCATCGCCAGTTACAGTTCCAAAGGGCCGTCCTTCATCGATCATGTGGTGAAGCCGGATGTCGTGGCTCCCGGCAATCTCGTGACCAGCCTGCAATATTCGAACGATTCGCTGGCAGTGAACAACCCCTCGTTCTATACGCTGTACTCTTTCTATCGCACCAATGGTGCTGAAACCCCATCGCAGAATTACTTTCCGCTGAGCGGCACCAGCATGGCCACCGGCGTTACCAGTGGCGCCGTTGCCGATCTGCTGCAGGCTGCGCCGCAACTTGCTCCCGACCAGGTGAAAGCCCTGGTGATGGTCAGCGCCGATCGCAGCTATTTCCCCGTTTCCAGCAGCGTCACGGCCGGGGGCGTCGTCTACAAAGCCAATTACGACGTCTTCACGATTGGCGCCGGGTATCTGGACATTGCAAAGACGGTCAGCGCGGCTCTCGACAAAGGGCAGGTGGTGCCGCCCGGAACGGCCATGTCTCCCATCGCGCTTTACGATCAGGCGACCGGCAACACGACCGCGGCGATCGACCCCAGCGCGCTCTGGACTGCCTCAGGGCTCTGGTCGGCCTCCAGCGTTTACGGCAGCCGCGCTTTTATCTCTTCCGGCAGCGGAAGCAGCGCCGTGTGGGGTTCAACCGCCCTCTGGGGCAAGAGCGACCCCGACGGATACACGGCGCTCTGGGGCAAGACCGCTCTCTGGGGGAAGAGCGATCTCGACGCCGAGACCGCGCTCTGGGGCAAGGACTCAACCGACGCGCAGACGGCTCTCTGGGGTAAATCGGA
>DATJNE010000093.1:0-3230 GCA_035508305.1 Acidobacteriaceae bacterium
GTGGATATAGCTCCAGCCCGTCACCACGCCGCGTTTGTGATCTTCCTGAATCAGGCCAAAGCCCGAGTGGTGAAACTTGATCCGTGTCCCGCTCCCCTCAGGGCTCAAGCGATATTGCAGATTGTTTGCGACGGGGTACGACATGAACAGCGGCCCGGAGAACTCAAGCAGCGTGGGCCGCTTGATCGCCTGTACGTTGGCCCAGAAGTGGCCGTTGTTGTCGCCCAGATCGCGGAACCAGCGTCCTCCGGGCCACGCCTCGAGTTTGAAGGGTGTAGGTGTGCCATCGGGCTTTTCGTTTCCAGGGCCAAGCTGCTCGAGAAGCGCCTCAAACGTCACTTCGAGGGAAGCTTCGACGTAAATCTCCTGTTCAACCAGTAGGGTGAGGTCTTCGACTGCTGGTGCGGTCATCGTCGTGGTCATGCTTTCTCCTTTGGTGTATCGGGATCGGATTCCGGGTTGTCTTGCATTCTCGCCTCAGCCCGCTCCTTCACGCGGACAAGGGTGTGCTGCCAATAGCGCTCAAAGGTGCTGGCCCACTCATGCAGCGGGCGGATCGCCACCGCATTCGTGCGATAGAGCCGGTGACGCCCGTTTCGGCGCACATGGACCAGTCCCACGCTGCGCAACACGCCCAGGTGCTTCGAGACCGAAGGCTGATCGAGCTTCAATGCGGCTACGATTTCTCCCACCTGCCGCTCCCTGAGCACGAGATAGCTCAGAATCTCCCGCCGCCGTGGTTCGGCGATTGCGTTGAAGGCGTCGGAAGTAGTTGCAGCGCGAGCCATAAGGGGAACAATACATGCTGATATGGGAATATGTCAAGAGGCGATGCCTTTCCGAACGTACAAATTCCTTCGGGAGCTCTGTCAGGGCAGCTTGGCCAGGTCTTCGCAGGCTGGCTTGAATCCGCCGTCGCAGGCCTTTTTGAACAGGACACGCGCCTGCCCAAAGTCCTGCGGCCCGCCCAGGCCGATTTCATACAGCCGGCCGAGCCAGCTGCATCCGACCATCTCTCCGCCGTTGCAGGCGTGTTCGTACAACACGCGCGCCTGCGCCAGATCGGGGTAAGTGCCCTGGCCGTTCTGATAGAGCGAACCCAGACCGGTGCATCCCAACAGGAACCCGCCATCGCAGGCCTTCCTGAAGAAGGCATTCGCTTGACCGTAGTCCTGGTCGCCTCCCTCGCCGTTGACATAGAGCATGCCGAGGGAGGAACATCTTGCCATCGAACCGCCGGCACAGGCCTTCTTGTAAAGGGCACGCGCAGCGGCGTAGTTCTTTGCTCCGCCCAGGCCTTTCTCGTAGAGCGACCCTAGATTCCCGCAGCTCTCGATGCTTCCCCCGTCGCAGGCTTGCTTATCGAGAGCGCGAGCCTGTTCGTAGTCCTGAGTCACGCCGCCGTACCCGTAGTAGTAGAAGTCGCTGAGCAGCCCGCACGAGTCCATGTTGCCGAGGTTGCAGGCTTTTTCGAGGTAAGGCTTCGCCTCTGCGTAGCGCTTCTGGTCGAATAATGCACGTCCTGCCCGCGAGCTCTGCGGAGCGATGATGATGGGACCAGTCGTGCTCGTCTCGTCTGAATCACTTTCGGGAGTGGGCTTCGGAACTGCCCGCGGAACCGAGCCGGGAGCCGTCTTCGGCGCCGGAGTTTGTTCCTGCTGCCCAGCCCCGATCGGCGCCAGAGCCAGAGCTGCGATCAGGGCAGCGCCGATCAAGCCTGTTTTCATCACGTATCGCGGCATCGAGCCTCTTTTGCGTTCTGCGCGTGCGCTCTCAAAGGCGAACTGCCTCTGTGAGCTACCGGTCATCATTATCTTTGCAGTCCAACTCCTGTCTTGTCTGCTTTCGCAGCATATCGTCTCTCACCATCGCTCACCTATAATGCGAATGCCATGAAAGCCGCCGCCTTCTGTTTGTTCATCCTTTCCTCCGCCGCTCTCGCCCAGTCACAGCACTCCATGTCGATGCAACCCGCTCCGCCTCCTGCCGATGCAAAGCTTGGCACCGTTTCCTTCTCCGTCTCCTGTGCGCCCTCAGTGCAAGCCGACTTCAACCAGGGAGTCGCCCTGCTGCACGACTTCTGGTATGAGGAAGTCGCCCCGCAGTTCAACCAGATCCTCAGGGCCGATCCCGGATGTGCGATGGCCCACTGGGGGCTCGCCATGGGCCAGTTCCACCAGATCTGGGACCGCCCGGACCCGAACGCCATGAAGACCGGCTGGGCGGAGATGCAGAAGGCGCAGTCGCTGCACGCGAAGACCCCGCGTGAGCAGGAGTACATCGCCGCGCTTGCCACCTTCTACAAGCCCGGCAAGCAGGATTTCATGGTGCGCGTCACCGCGTACTCCGACGCTATGGGTGCGCTCTACAAGCACTATCCCGACGACGTCGATGCCGGCGCGTTCTACGCGCTGTCACTGCTCGCTTCCGCAGCACCAGGCGACACCAGCCTCACCCAGGAGCACAAGGCGATGGCCGTGCTTGCGCCTCTTTTCGCCAGATATCCCGACAATCCCGGCCTGGTGCATTACATCATCCATTCCTGCGACAACCCGGCGATGGCTCAGGACGGCCTTGCCGCCGCCGAGCGATACGGCATCATCGCCGCATCCGGCCCCCACGCCGTCCATATGTCCGGACACATCTTCGCCCGCCTCGGCCTGTGGCCCCAGGACATCGAGTCGCAGCTTGGATCCATCAAAGCCTCTGAAGCAGCCGAAGCCCGCGGCGAGAGCGGCATCATGGACGAGCCGCACTCCTACGACTTCCTCATGTACGCCTATCTGCAGAGCGGGCAGGACGCCAACGCCAAAGGCGTGCTCGACAAGATGCCGTCTCTGCTCGACCGCATCGACGCGATGCCGGATACACAGCACATGGCCGGAATGGCGGCGTACTACCGGAGCGAATTCCCGGTCATCTACAACCTGGAGATGCGCGACTGGCAGACAGCCTCGGCTCTCAAGGCTCCCTCCGGCGCTTCACCCGGGGTCGAAACCCAGACCTGGTGGGCGCGAGCCATTGCCGATGGCCATCTCCGCCACTCTGAGCAGGCGCAGGCCGATCTGACGAAATATGACGCCCTGATGGTAGAGGTCAAAAAAGGCGATCACGCGTTCGAGGCGGACTCCACCGGAGCCAAGATCAGCCGCCACGAGATCGCCGGCTGGGCCGCCTTTGCCGCTGGCCAGCAGGACGAGGCGCTCAAAGAAATGCGCGCCGCCGCCGAT
>DATJNE010000094.1:0-10228 GCA_035508305.1 Acidobacteriaceae bacterium
CAGATCTGGTGGACGCGGAAGGAATCGAACCTTCAACCTGTCGATTAAGAGTCGAATGCTCTGCCAATTGAGCTACGCGTCCACGCTGGGCGGCAGTCCCACGGGTGGCCCCGCGCACGAAAATCCGCCTCACCTCATTCAATATAGCATGCTAAATCGCGGCTCTCCGCGGCCTGCGGCGGACGTTCCCTGCCGCTCAGGAAGCTCGATCCGGCGGTTCGGCTTGACTGCCCGGTCGGGCTCTCCCAAAGACACTTCCGGTGCGCTGGGCTCAGCGTTCCGAGTCAATGCTGGAGTGCCACCAGCAGGGCTTAAATGTCGCCGCTTTCGTGATCAGCCGCGGATCTGGAACGCTCAGAAGGTGAATGACAATCCGCCCTGCACACAGCGCGCGGCTTCGGCAAAGTAGAGCGTACTGCCGTCGCTCGAGAGGAACGGCCGGTAGCCTTCGGCGAGCAGGTTGCGGACATCGATCAGGGCTTCCACCCCATTGGGTATCATCCGCCGGTAGCGGATCGGCTGCCGCACCAGGAAGCTCAGGTAGGGCGCCGTCGTGCCGCTGGCAAACGCATCCACAGGCGTCAGGGTGCGCGGGTTCTGCCAGCGATAGGAAGCCCGCCACTGCATCCCCGTGGCCGCCACCTTGCCATGCACACCGGTGCTGAATGCCGGCGTTTCGTGCGCTTTCATGCCGTTCAGCGCTTCATTGAGACTGTCCGTGCCCTGCGCCGCTTCGGTCGTCGCCAGCGCATCGCCCACAGACACTTCAAAGGAGATCCAGGTGCTGCCGTTCACCTGCTGTTCCACTTCGCCCAGCATTCCATCGCCCGTGTAGCTTTGTCCGGTGGCGCGCAGCAGATCGCTGGTTTCGTCGTACAGCAGGTTGCCGCCCGCCCAGTCTGCGGCTGAAATATCCCCGCCGCCAGTCACGACGGGGTGATCCACCTGCTCGTGCCAGACTGCGACCTTCATGCGCGTCGGGCCTTCGCTCTTGCCGGCCACGATCTCCTGGTGGACGCCCTGTTCCAGCTGGAGGCGTCCGTCCCGCTCGCCCAGTTTCGGCTCCACGGTCGCTTCGCGGTCCAGATCTTCGACCACCTGAATGCCAGGTGCGGTCGAGACGCGATACGAGACAAACGCCGCGCCATGCCGCACTGTTACCGCAGCAAAAGGATGATTCGCCACGAGCGTATCGCCCAGGCGAATCCCCTCCGTCTCGTCGCCGAATTCGGCCTGCACCGCGGGACCGAAGTTCATCGTTTCGCCGCTGCGCATCTCGATCGCCTGCATCCCCTGGCCCGCGGGGCCGCCCGCAATGTCGGGCCGGCTCTCCACCGCGGCCACAGTGCGGAAGGTTCGTCCCAGGGCCAGCTGCTGCTCGTAGCCCACCATGGCATTCAGGGCCGGATCGGCCGGCTGGCCCAGGCTGGCTTCACTCAGGTCGGCTCGGAAGATCATCGCGCGGCCATCATCGGGCGTGCGCGCCATCTCGAAGTCGTTGTGCAGCCCGCCGTCTCCGAAACCACTCTCGCCGCCGCGCACCGTTACCCGTGCCTTCAGTTCCGGCGCCGATCCATCGCCGTTGGAAACCACCACCAGGGGGCCATCCTGCAGCAAACGCAGCAGCGGCCGGTTGGCCGACAGGCGCAGCGTCCAGGTCCAGTCGTCTTTGGGCTCATCAGCCGACCGCGGCTTCGCCGGCAGCCAGCGGAAGGCTTCATACAGAGTGTTCAGGGTCAGGTTGACCACGAGCCTCGTGCCAGTGAGCACCTGCAGGTTCTCCCGCAGGGTCGGCAGAAACATGGCGCCGGAAGCCTTCATTTCGTAAACGCCGGGCAGGACGCCCTCCAGCCGGTAGCGCCCATGCTCATCGGTGAAGACTTCGGCGACCACTGAGAAGTCCGGCCGCAGCAAATCCACGGCCGCGCCCGCCTGGGGCGCACCGTGACTGTCGCGGATCACTCCGCTGAGGCTGTTGCCCTGCGCGTTCGCCTGCATCGCGGCTGCGCACAGCACGGCCAGCGAGATCAACATGGGACCGCGGATGGAGAAACGTCGACTCACTGCTTCGTTGGTCTTCTGCTCCTGGCGCTGCTCCCTAAGATTTACCCTGCCTCGTGGTTCTTGCGTCCACTGAAGCGCCTCTCGTTTCCGGGCTTTTGCCCGAAAACCGCGTTCCGTGCCTATTCCACCGTAAAGGGCGCCGACTGCGCAATCTGTTGCCGCGTTACGTCGTCGTCCACGCTGATCTTCACGATGTACTTCCCAGGCTCAAGACTTGCAAGGGGGAGGGTTTTTTCCAGCGTCAGCTGGTCCGAATTCGGACCCAGCTTCTTCGAATCTTCCGTCGTGTCGAGAATCGACTTATTCGTCGTCGCATTCAGGATCTGGTAGACAATTTTCGCGTTGTTCTGCTTGCTCTTGTCGTCCAGGCCGAGATTATAAACCTGCATCCAGAAATTCAGGTTCTGGTTTCGATGGAATGTCGCCGGTGAGGCCGGATTTGTCGTTACTCGCGGCCGCACAAACGTGTTTCCGATGATGAAGTTCCCGGCGCCGATGTCCTTCGACGGCACCCTCTCCATTTTGTCCGCCAGGATCAGCGAGGAGGTCGCCAGGTGGTCGTCATCGTAACGCGGCACCGTGATCGCCTCGGCCCAGATGCCCACATGGTCCGGATTGTTCACGTCCTTGATTGCGATGTCCACGCGATAGCGGCCCGGACGCAGCGGAAAGGCCTTCCAGTAGAGCGAAGACCCCGTCATCTCCCGCTGCAGCAGTTCCGAGGGATAAGGTCCAGCTTCCACCGTATCCTCGAAGCTTTGTACCACGCGGTCGGTGATCGTCGAGATCCGCCCGATGATGTTCACATCCCCCTTCGATACGCCGTCCTGGGTGCTGAAGGTGATGTCCCGGTTGCGGATCTGCAGTGTGATGGGGACCAGCACAGTATCGTCGGTCACTTTCACGTAGTCCGTCCGTACCTCAAAGGGGAAGAACGGCCCATTGAGCACCTTGTGGCTGCTCAGAAATTCGGCCAAGTCCATGTCCTTGAACTTGATCTCCGGCGGAGCCTCCAGCTTGGCGTACAGCTCCATCCGGTCGAACTCCTTGCTCTGGTTCGATGACGAGTCCGGACCCGGTCCCAGATCTTCCAGGCCGCCCTTGAAGCGGTCGGCCTTCTTGGCCATGCCCATCTGCTCGTAGAGCGTTTCGCCTGCGTTGGGCACGTGCAGCAGGGCGTCCTTCTCCGAGCGGTCGATCGTCATGTGGTAGTCGCCGCACATGCACGTATCCACGAACTCGATATCGATGTTCTCGCCGATGCCTTCGAGGTACCGGTAGTGCCACACCTCAAAGGGGAAAGTCGAAGTCTCGCCGCCGCCTTCTTCGAGGGGCCGCTCGTAATTGCCGCCGCTGGGATGCGAATCGATCGAGTCCGGCTTGCCGAACTTGATGTAGATCATCCCCCGGTCCGTCATCCAGCCCGGCTTGCCTGCGGCGAAATGCTCATTGGCGTACGCGATCCGCCGATAATGCTCCTCGCGGTACTCGTTCTCCGGCGAATCCGGGTTCGGGTTTCTGCGCCGCCAGAACTGCTCGATGAAGGCATCGCGCTCCTCATCGTTGCTGAGGCTGAGAAAGGCCTTCTTCTCCTGATCCGTGATGATCCAGCGCACATCCTGGTCCAGCCACTTCTTGTAGGCCGAACTCAGCTCCTGGTGGAGTTCCTTTTGCTGCCTGAACCGTTCCTTGTCCGAGAGCTGCCGCTTCAGCGGATCCTGCTGGTCCTGCGAGCTTTGCGCGGAATCCTGGTCCTGGCTCTGAGCCTGCGCCCGGACGGCCGCGCTGCCGGCTCCGGCCAGCAATGCAATCAGAATCGCTGCGGGGAGAGAGAATCGATTCCTGGACATACGGCGCTTTAACTGCTCCTTCGGGGGCGGATTCAATTCTACGGGGCCGCAGCAGCCCTTTCAAGAAATATCCTCAGGCGTCCTGGCCGGGTCTAACCCGCGTGCACACCCCCGTAACAACAGACGGGTCCGCCCCCCAACCTGTTATCATGGCGTGGAAATCTCTTTTGGCAACCTGCGGCTGCCGCGCGGCGACCCGACTCCCTCGAACTGTCTTGCTTGTTCCGGCCCGGGGGATCACTGTGGCCGCCGCCGAGCGCCCGCTCGCCGGAAGCCCTCGGGGAACTGCTGCCACTGGATCTGCGTAACCCTTCGCGAAGGAATACTGCTTTGAAAAAGATTCTCCTGATTATCGGTGCTGTCGTGGTTCTCGGAGCCATTGTCGGGCTCACCGTGGTTCGGGCTCAGTCGGGCTACACCAAAGTCCTTATCGGGACCGTTGCGCGCGAGAACCTGGTTTCCACCGTGAGCGCCACCGGCCAGATCACGCCGAAGGAAATTGTGAATATTGGCGCCAACGCCATGGGCCGCATCACGCACTTCTATGTCAGCGAGGGCGACCGCGTCAAAGCCGGGGAGATCGTCGCCACCATTGAGAACGTCCAGCAGAAGGCGAACGTCGCGGCCCAGCAGGCCACCATCGATGCGGCCCGCACGGACATCAGTTCCTACATCGCCGCGGAAAAGACGGCCGAAGCCAACGTCCAGCACGCCCAGGCCGACCTCGAACAGAAGAAACTCGACTACCAGCGCGCTCAGGCCCTCTTCCAGGCCCAGGTCATGTCGAAGCAGGACTTCGATGCCAAGAAGGCGGCTTACGATCTCGACGTCGCCAGCCTCGCTCAGGCCAAAGCCGGCCTGGCGCAGGCCTATGCGCAGACAGCCTCAGCCCGCGGTCACCTGCAGACCCAGGTCGCCGATCTGAAGGTCAATCAGGACCTGCTGTCTCGTACCATTGCTGTGGCGCCTTTTGACGGCATCGTGACCAACATGCCTCTCCGGGAAGGCGAAATGGTCGTCACCGGCATCCAGAACTCCGAAGGTTCAACGCTGATGACGGTGGCCAACATGTCCGTGGTTACCGCTGAGGTCAAGGTGGACGAGACCGACATTGTCAACGTCCAGGATGGCCAGGAAGCGGATGTTACCGTCGACGCCATCCCCGGCAAAATCTTTAAGGGCCACGTCACGGAGGTTGGCGATCAGGCGCTTCTGCGTTCCACCGGCGTCGCCACCAGCCAGTCCACCAGCGGCGTCGAAGAGGCGAAAGACTTCAAAGTGGTGGTGACCCTCGATCATCCTTCCGACGAGCTGCGACCCGGTCTTTCCTGCACGGCGAAGATCACCACGGCAAAGAAGAACGACATCGTCGCCATCCCCATTCAGGCCCTCACCATGCGCGATCCAAAGCAGCTCAAGGCCGGCGAGAACAGCTCCACCCAGACCGTCTCCGCTGCCACAAACACCCCCCAGCAGCCGACGCAGCAGATTCAGGGGGTTTTCGTGGTGACCAAGGTCAATGGCAAAGACCGCGTTCACTTCGTGCCCGTCGCCACCGGCATCACCGGCTCGACGGACATTGAAGTGACCAGCGGCCTCAAGCCCGGCGACCGCATCGTGACCGGTACCTATCGCGTGCTGCGCGACCTGAAGGAAAATGCGCCGGTGAAACAGGACACCAGCCTGGCGGCGCCGCAAAATAACAACAACAATTCATCGTCCTGAGAACGGGGGAACCGCACCCTGGCGCAGGGCGATCCACCACGAGCATGGCAACAGGAGTCCGCATGGCGGCAGAAACCTCAACCGAAGCCGAAGTCCGGCCCCGGCCCACCGGCTGTGAAGCCGACATGATCGTCGTCGAGGACCTCTGGAAGACCTACGATATGGGTTCCGAGCAGCAGGTACAGGCCCTCCAGGGTGTCAATCTGCACATCTGCCGCAACGAGTACGTCGCCATCATGGGCCCCTCCGGCTCCGGCAAGTCAACGCTGATGAATCTCATCGGCTGCCTCGATACGCCCTCCCGCGGGAGGTACTGGCTGAACGAGCATCTTGTCAGCGAACTCAACGACGATGAGCTGGCCCGTATCCGCAACAAGGAGATCGGATTCGTCTTTCAGACTTTCAATCTGCTTGCGCGTGCGACCGCACTGCACAACGTCGAGCTACCCCTCATCTACAACGGCACGCCGGCCGAAGAGCGCCTGGCGCGAGCCAAAGCTGCCCTGACAGCCGTCAATCTTGAGGCGCGCATGAACCACAAGCCGAATGAGCTTTCCGGCGGCCAGCGCCAGCGTGTCGCCATCGCCCGTGCCCTGGTCAACAATCCGTCGATCATCCTGGCCGATGAGCCCACCGGCAACCTCGATTCGAAGACCGGCGAAGAGATCATGGCTCTTTTCGACGATCTGCACAGGAAGGGCAACACCATCGTGCTTGTCACCCACGAGCCCGATATCGCCGAATACGCGCACCGCATCGTCCATATTCGCGACGGGAAGATCTTTTCCGACCAGCCCTCGGCCCGCGCAGCCGCAGCCGCGGCCAACTAGGAGCGGCTGCGCCGGCCTGCCGCCGCCGATCCCCCGCTCATCCTTCTTCTCCTCCTGCCGATATTTTCTTCAGCAGGAGGAGAGGGCCGTGCATCTGGTTCCCGTCGTTGCCGAGGAACAACCCCGCGAGTTTCACGCCGCGGATGCATTCGATCTCCAGGCGCTCCTGCCGCTGACGGTGCGGCCCGAGCGCTGGATGCTCGGCGAGATGGTGGGCCGCAGTCCGGTCATGCAGCACCTCTTCAACCGGATGAAGTGCACGGCCCCGCATTTTCGCCTCGTCAACGTGGAAGGCGAGCAGGGCACCGGCAAACTGCTGGCGGCGCAAACGCTCCATCGTCTTGGGCGTGTGGCGTCGGGCCCCTTTGTCCCCACCCTCGCGGCAGAATTCGTTGATCATCCGCAGCCGCTGTGGCAGGAAGCCCGTGGGGGTCTGATTTATCTCTCTCGTGTTGACGAGTTATCGTCCGAACGGCAGAGGTCCCTGCGCGACTTCCTCGAACGCGCCGCGCACGAGAACATCCGCGCCGCAAAAAATGCCGCGCCGTTGCAGATCGTTGCCGGATCGACCCAGTCCCTGCGACGTCTGGCCGCCGTGGGCTCTTTCCGCCCGGATCTGGCGGCGCATCTGACCGCCATTCGCTTCGCCCTCCCTCCGCTGCGCGATCGCAAAGACGACATCCCGCTGCTGGCCGCTCTTTTTCTTCGCAACTGGAGCCAGCAGCACCACAACCCGCTGCGCGGATTCGCCGCCGGCGTTCTTCCCCGCCTGACCGCATACGCCTGGCCCGGCAATGTTCGTGAACTGGAATCGGTCATCGCTGCAGCCGCCCTCGAGTGCACCGGCCATTGGGTTCGATCCATCGATCTTCCCCGCCTGCACTGGCCCGCTCCCGCTGTGCCCGTGCCCTTGCCGGCCGATCCTTTCGCCGGCGATCCCAACCTCGACCACGCCATCGTCCGCCACATCACCCGCGTTCTCGCGTCGGCCAACGGCAACAAAGTCCGCGCCGCCAAAATGCTCGGCATCAGCCGCTCCACTCTTTACCGTCTCCTCGAAGCCGACTCCCCGGTCCAGCCCGTCGCCGACTAGCAGCCGATCCGGGAACGCCCCGCTGCACGACTTGTTTTTCTACTCGTCGTCCTCTCCCTCGTTCGTCCCGTACCACTCTCCCCCGGACCGCTGCTCACGGACAACTCGCCCCGCCCCCAGGGCATCGAAAATTCGAGCTTGAACCAGTTCGGCCACTCGCCGATGCACGATTCTGTTCGGAGAGCAGAAAGGTGATTCCTGAATCCTTATCCGCCGGGTCTTCGAGAGCCTTTGTACCCTCCTCGGCATCGCTTTTTCCCGGTGACGGCCTTTTACCGCATCGACGACTGGGCACCGGCATCGCCGGCCTCGACGAAATCCTTTACGGAGGATTCCCTGCGGGCCACCTCTATCTCATCGAGGGCGACCCGGGCACCGGCAAAACCACTCTCGCGATGCAATTCCTTCTCGAGGGCATCCGTCGCGGCGAACGCGTTCTCTACGTCACGCTCTCAGAGTCCGCTGAGGAACTCCGGCAGGTGGCGCACTCTCACGGCTGGCCTCTCGACGGTCTCGAAATTGCGGAGATGATTCCGCCCGAAGACGACCTGAAGCCTGAGGCGCAGTACACTGTCTTCCATCCCTCTGAGGTTGAACTGGCCGAGACCATCGCCTCGATTCTGAAAAGGGTGGATGAGATTACCCCGCAGCGCCTCGTCTTCGATTCCCTGGCCGAGCTGCGGATGCTCGCTCGCGATCCACTCAAATATCGCCGCCAGATTCTTGCCCTGAAGCGCCATCTTTCCGGCGGCAACATCACCGTTCTCATGCTCGACGACCGTTCTTCAAACGAGAACAACGATCTCCAGTTGCAGAGCATTGCGCACGGCGTCATCGTGATGCAGGGACTCGGTCGCGACTACGGTTTCCGGCGACGCCGCCTCGAGGTTCACAAGCTGCGGGGCTCGCCCTTCCGTGAGGGCTACCACGACTACGTCATCCGGACCGGTGGACTCGACATCTTCCCGCGCCTCATCGCCGCCGAACATAAGCCCGGCTTCGATCGCAAACACGTACCCAGCGGCCTAACGGAACTCGACGCCCTCTTCGGCGGAGGCATCGACACCGGAACCAGCACTCTGCTCACCGGCCCTGCCGGCTGTGGCAAATCCACCATTGCTTTTCACTACGCGTATGCGGCGGCTCTGCGTGGCGAAAGGGCCATGATCTTCGCATTCGATGAATCCCCTGCCACGCTGCTGGACCGCGTACGCGGCCTCGGTATGGATCCCGACACAGTCCTGAGTTCGGGTCTGCTCCAGGTTCAGCAGGTCGACCCCGCCGAGCTCTCTCCCGGGGAGTTCGTCTCCCGCATTCGCAAACTCGTCGACACGCAGAACCTCCGCGTCCTCGTCATCGACAGCATGAACGGCCTGCTCAATGCCATGCCCAGCGAGCAGTTTCTCGCCATGCAGTTTCACGAGCTGTTTTCCTATCTTGGCCAGCAGGGCGTCGCCACCATCATCACGCTCGCTCAGGCCGGCGTCATCGGGAGCAACATGAGCTCTCCCGTCGATGTCAGTTACCTAACCGATACCATTCTTCTCTTTCGCTATTTCGAACGGGCGGGTGAAATCCGCCAGGCCCTCTCGGTCGTCAAGAAGCGCAGCGGCGCGCACGAGCGTACGATCCGCGAGCTCTTCATGGAGAACGGCAATGTATCTGTCGGCAAGCCGCTCACCGAATTCGAAGGTGTCCTCACCGGTGTCCCCAAACTCATCGCTGCCGGCCAGGAGGGTGCTTCTGTTTCCTGAGCCCTCTGCGAACGACAGCCGCACTATTGTCCTGGCCCCTACCGGCAAGGACTCCGCGCTCATCGCGGGCCTGCTCGATCGCTGTTCCATTCCCTGCCATGCCGCCCGCTCGGCGGACGAGCTGCGCCTTGAGGTTCAGCGCGGAGCCGGTGCAGCCATCGTCGCCGAAGAAGGACTCAACGGCGACGCTGTCGTCAAACTCCGCGATGTCATCGACCGGCAGCCGGCCTGGTCTGACTTTCCGCTCATCCTGCTCACCGTTGGAGGCCGGGTCACCGCGGAATCCGAACGGCTGCGCGAGCTGCGCAGGCCCCTCGGCAACATCTTTCTGCTCGAGCGTCCCATTCGCCCCGAAACCCTGCTCAGCACCCTCGAGATCGCGCTCCGCGGACGCCAGCGCCAGTACCAGATCCGCGACCAGATGCAGCAGTATGCGCGTGCGCAGGATGCCCTGCGCCGCTCGGAGAAACTGGCCGTGACGGGCCGTCTGGCCGCCAGCATCGCGCACGAGATCAACAATCCACTCGAAGCCGTGACCAACCTGCTGTATCTGGTCCGCGCCGCCGACAATCCGATGCTGGCGCACAAGTATCTCGCTCAGGCCGATCAGGAGCTGGCTCGTGTTGCCGAAATCACACGCCAGACCCTCCGCTTCTACCGCGAGCCCAGCCATCCCGTCGATACGGAGGTTGCCAGCGTGCTGCGCTCCGTCCTCGTCCTCTACAACTCACGCCTCTCGGCGGCGAATGTCGAAGTCCACCTCGAAGTCGAAGCACAAACGGCTACCGTTCTGGCCAGCCCCGGGGAACTCCGCCAGGTCATCGCCAACATCATCGGCAACGCCATCGACGCGATGCGCCGCGGCGGCCGTCTCCGCCTTCGCATTTCCGACGAGAACTCCGGGGGCCGGCT
>DATJNE010000095.1:0-34404 GCA_035508305.1 Acidobacteriaceae bacterium
CCGCTCCGCCGAAGATGGCTGCGCCTTTACCTTCGACGTGCGCCTGCACGAACTGCCCGAGGTGGTCGATCATGGTGAGCGTGTTGAGGTAGCATGCGCGCTGCGTTTCCCCCCAGGTAAACAGTCCGTGCCCACCGAGGACGATCCCATCGCAGCCTGGATTTTCTTTGACGACGCGGCGCATCATCATCGCCAGCTCGAAACCCGGGCGCTGCCAGGGCACCCAGGCCAGGCTGTGCTCGAACGCGCGATTGAATTCCTGCATCTTTTCCCTGCCGTTGGCGGCCGCGGCCATCGCGATGCCCCAGTCGGGATGCAGGTGATCCACGTGGCGAAAGGGGAGGAACCCATGCAACGGCGTGTCAATGGAGGCCACGGTGGGGTTTACGCCGAAGGTGCAGAGCGGGTACAAATCCACGACGGCGTCTTCCTCCTCGACGCCTTTGTACTGCTGTTCGATTGCCAGAAGCTTGTCGAGATACAGGGTGGCAAAGCCGGCGCGCCGGATGCTGCCCAGATCGCCGCCGCTGCCCTTCACCCACAGGACCTCCGAAGGCTGGCCGGTCAGCGGATCGGGCTGGGTGACCTTGGAGCTGGTGTTGCCGCCGCCGAAATTCGTTATGCGCAGATCGGCTCCCAGCAGGTTGGAGCGGTAACGGAGCAACTCGGGCTCGTCCAGCGTGGCGGCGGTTTTCTCGTCCCAGAGGTCCTGCAGATAGCGCAGTGCCGTTAACGTGTTCATCGAATCACCGTCCCAAATGATGCCATAATGAATACCAATAGGGCAATTGTTTCAGATTTTAAATGCGGATACCGACCCGCAAAGGCAGCTTCGTCGATTTCGCCTTGCCGGCATACCTGACCCTAGCCCTGACGGGCGACAGAATTTGTCACATCCTCGGCATCACGAAGCATCCTGGCGGTCACCAGCTTGTGATCCACGTAGTTGTAAGGAGGGACGGTGAGACCGCGCAGGATGGAAAGCCCGAGCTGAATCAGTCGCGGGCCGTAGGTCCCCGCCTCATGGGAAACTGAGCCGATCCAAGGCGTATCCGGACGCTGCATTTCTTCGACGGCTTCCGGAATGCAGTCCTGCCCCACGATGGCAACATTCTTCTCGCGTTTCTGCTGACGCACGGCTTCCAGGGCGCCGAGAGCGCTGGAGTCGGTCGCCGCGGCGATGAGAATGTGGCGGTCTTTCGGGTGGCGCTTCAGAAAATCGGCAATGACCCGGAAACTGGGATCGCGCATGCCCCGACCGTCGACACGTACAAACTTTTCGACGGGCGCGTCGGGCAACCGGTTGCGAATGCCCTGAAATGCTCCCGTGATGCGGCTTTGGACGAGCGGACCCGCGTTTTCGATGTCGAGTCCGAGGACCCAGTCGAGCTTGCCGCTCCAGTTTTCGACGACGTGTTCGGCGAGCAGAGCGCCTGCCTCCACGCCAACGCGGTAGTTGTTGACGCCGAAGAAGGTGGCATGCGGGTGCGGAATATCCACGGCAATGAGCGGAATGCCGGCGACCGCGATCTTGTCCGCGATAATCGGCGCGACTTCCTGGTCGATCTGGAACTCGATCACCAGATCCACGCGGTTTCTGACGAACTCCTCCGCCACCTGCACCGCGGTGGCCGCGTCGTATCGGTTATCGAGCACCAGCAGATCCACTCCGGCCTGGGTAGCGGCGTCGCGCAGGCTCGCCGTGACAGCTTCGGAGAAGGGCATTTCGCCGGACTGTTTACCGAATCCGAAGCGCACTTTGCGCGGGCGTGCCGCCAGCCGATAGAGCCCGTCCTGCGACTGCGCGAGATAGCCCCGATGCACAAACGTTTTCAGGATGCGGTAGACGGTGGTCTTGGAAATATGGGTGCGCTGGTAAATCGCCTCCAGCGACATCGGCCGCTCGCTCTTCTGGAGAACCTCCAGAACATCGAGAGCCTTGGAAAGGATGGGGATGAAATACAGGCGCTTGGTCGACGATTTCGGCAAGAGCGGCCTCGATTAGGGTCAACGCAGTTATATCATCGGCGTTTCAATCGGGAAACGAGGGCGACAAAGGCGAAACCCTCCCGCAATCAGGCGTAGGTGGCCACGGAACGCGCGTTCCGCTCCCTGCGTTCCTGGCGGATTCGCTCGACATAGCCGCTGGCAGCCAGAGCGGCAAGGGGGTCTGCCGGCAAGCCCCGCGCCACGCGCCAATCGCGGACCAGCGGGCGAACGTCGAACCAGAATCCCTGCCGCAGGCATTCCTCCGCTTCGACCAGGCGGCACGCATCCTGCAGGCTCGCGAGGCGTTCGCGGTCTACCAGCGCAGCCTTTGCGAAAATCTCCTGCGCCGTACAGACGGTCTGCACCATGGCTTCCATCTTGCCTTTCATGTTGTGACTTTGATCGATCATGAAGGCGGTCGTCGCCATCCCCTCGCCGTCGGTGAGCAGTTCGTGGAAGATGCGGAAGATCTGGTAGGGATCGATGGACCCCAGCGTGAGGTCATCGTCCGCATAACGCCGGTCGTTGAAGTGGAAGCCGCCGAGCATCTTTTCCCGCAGCAGCCATACGACGATCTGTTCGATATTCTGAGCCTGATAGTGGTGCCCGGTGTCGACCAGGACGCGGGCTTTCTCACCCGCTTCCCGTGCGATGAGCAGCGACATGCCCCAGTCGGCGAGGTCGGTGTGATAGAACGCCGGCTCGAAGGGCTTGTATTCGACGAGGAGGCGCTGATCGTCGCCGAGTTCCTGATGGGCCTCGGCCAGCGCCTCGGCCATCCAGTCAATGCGCCGCCGGATGCTTTGCGTCCCTGGATAACTGGACCCATCCGCGAGCCAGAGCGAGACGTCGCGCGAGCGAAGAGTCTTACCGATGGCAACCGACTCCAGCAGGTGATCCACTGCCATCCGCCGAATGGCGGCATCGGGATTGCAAATTGATCCGAATTTGTAGTCCTGGCTCTCAAAGAGATTGGGATTGATCGAGCCAGCACGAATCCGGTGCTCCTCTTCAAGGTCCCGAATCTTTCCCGCGTCGCGAAGACCGCCGGGCAAGTCCCATGCCACGTGCAATGCCAGAGTGGGTGTCGCACCGGTGAGCGCGTGGACCTGTGCGGCATCGGCAAATTTCTCTTCGATCGTCGCGGCCGCTTCCGCCTGAAGGAATTTGCCGAATCGGGTGCCGGTATTGGCGAAGCCCCAGGAGGGCAGCTCAATCCGCAGCGAATCAAGAGCCTGGCTGACCTGATCCTGGTGTGCCTTCACGGTCGAATTCTCCCGATTGAAATAAGTTCACAATTAAAATGCAGCAGACTGTCATGGTACTGCCCGGAAATGGACGCGTCAAAGAGGAAATCCGGGGGGAGCGAAGATTCCAGGGAGGGCATTGTGGGCGGTCCAAATGAATCCGGGGAGAGTCAATTATGACGCGAGTGTGTTTTCTGCTGAAGGTCCGCCGCGAGAAGATGGATGAATACAGGCTTCGCCACGCAGAGGTGTGGCCGGAAATGCTGGACGCGCTGCGCGCAACCGGCTGGCACAACTACTCGCTCTTTCTGCGCCCGGATGGCCTTCTGGTGGGTTATCTGGAAACCCCGGACTTCGAGCAGGCGCGCGCCCGCATGCAGGATCACCCGGTGAATGCGCGCTGGCAGGCGGAGATGGCTCCGTTCTTCGAGACGCTCGAATCCGGAACTGCCGATGCCAGCATGATTCCGCTGGAAGAAGTCTTCCATCTCGACTGATACAGGTGATCCGGACACAGCCGCGACCTCCGCCCTGTTCCGGGTTGTCAGCGCGCGGCGGGCACGAAGACAATTGCGTCGCCATCCGGATCGTCGATGGTCAGCGCGTTTCGGTGTTTTTCCGGGGAAAGCCCGAGCGAACGCAGCCGGGCCGCCGTGCTCCGAAGGTCGGCTACCGCCAAAAAGAGATCAAAGGGCAAGGCGCCGGCGGGCGAATTTCCGGACGCCGGCAGGAGTTCGATCTGCTGATTCGCTGTTCCGGGCAGTGCCAGTGCCGCCGCGCCCGGCTCCAGGGGGTGGGAAGCGCGCCGAAACGAGAGCTGCTCTGTATAGAACGCCGTCGCGGCGACCGGATCGGCGAAAGGGATCCCCACTCCGGCGATGCGATCAGCAATGCGATCGGGACCGAGATGCTGTCCGCGATCGAGCGTGTGCCGCGATCCGGGCATGTACTGCGTGTACTCGATATTCTGGGTTGCCGCTCCGCGTAAATCCGACGGCGGCCCTGGCTGCTTCGGACCCTGCAGGGTGAAGAGCAGATTGCCGGCGCCGGCGCGCCTGACTGGGGTCGGCGCAAGGCCGTGGTCGACGTAATTCTCATGAACGGCGTTGATATCCGCAGCCTCGAAGCAGACGTGCATGAACCCAACCGCGTCTCCAGGGCTGCGCCGCGGATAAAGCTCGATGAACTGCCGGTCATTCACCTTGACGAAGGCCTCGGTTGGTACACCACCTTTGTCCATTGCAAAGGCTTCCTCGAAACCGAGTTTGCGAAAGAAAGCTCGCGAGCTCTCGAGATCCGCAACACGAATCGCCACATGCGCAATGCCGGAAAGATTCGCAGCCGAGGAGGTCGCCGGGGTCTGGTCCGCAGTCGCACCTTCACCGTGGCCTGCCAGTTCCTCGACCTGTGCGCCGGCCAGCAGGAATGCGCCTACGCCGTAGGTGTAGCTCGATGACGGCAGATAATGTGCGGGAGCAGCGCCGGTCTGCTGTATATTTCCCAGCCTCCCGTCGGAGTAAATCTGGCCAACGAGTCCGCGCCAGGCCCGGGCGATCACCGGCAGGTAGGTTGCCCTGTCGAGCACACCGTGGTTGACGCCCCACGCCAGAGCAAAGGTGATCAGTGCGGAACCGGAAACCTCCGGCTGCGGATAATCGGCGGCGTCGAGCAGATCCGAGTGCCAAAGGCCATTGCGACTGTCCTGCAGGGGCGCCAGTGCGGCCGCCATCTCCCGCAGCTGGGTTTCATACCTGATTCGGCTCGGACGATCCTGGGGCATGTAGTCCAGGGTGCGCGCGATGCCTCCCATCACCCATCCATTACCGCGCGACCAGAAGACCGGATTTCCGCGTTCGTCGGTCTTGTGGAGAAACGTAACGTCGCGAAAGTAGAGATGGCGTTGCGAATCGTAGAGCAGGTCGGAAGTCTCCCACCAGTGCCTGTCGATGTAGTCCAGATATTTCGCGTCGTGCGTGGCGGCATACATGCGCGACCAGACGGGCGGCGCCATGAACAAGGCATCGCACCACCACCAGGGAATCTGCGCCTGCTCTTTTGGAATTGGCGCTGCACCGCCAGCCAGCAGATCGTCGAGCGCTGCCCGCGTGGGCGCAATCTTCTCCGGCGCCGGATTCTGCAGGTACAGTTCCAGATAAGTCTGGCCCACGCTCTGGTCGTCCGCATTCGGATGCTCCGACCGCAGTTCCCAGTGAGATTTTTCCGCCATGCCCTGCATGGCATCGCGATATTTCGGGTCGTGTAGCGCCGGCGATGCCGCCATGAAGCCTGTATAGAGCACACTCCACGTCCAGATGCGATCGAAGTAGGGCTGCGACCAGTTCAGCTCCCAGTCGGCGACTTTGCGCATGGCTGTGCGCACGTCGGCCGGCTGCATGGCCCCGGAGAGATTCGCTCTCGGGCCAGGATGGGCGGGAGCGTCGCCGAAATGCCGGGCGATATCGCGGTCGATGCCCTGCTGATCCTGCGCCGCAATCGCCTGCGTTGCGGAGGCCGATGAGTCCGCGGAACCGGCTTGCGCCAGCATCAGGGTCGAACTGAACAGAAGAGCGGCCGCGACGGAACGAAGAATCACGTTTCTCATCCTTTACCGGCAGATCATTGTGGGGAGACTCCGTCGCCGGTTTCGACGGAGACATCGCTTTCGGGCACGATGCGCAACGGACCGAGGATCCCCGACGGCAACGGCTCCAGATGATCCATATCCTGCGGCGTAAAACGCTTGCCATAGCGAAGCCAGAGCAGCCGATAATCCGTGGGCGCACGTCCCGCCAGTTCGTTGATTGCGGTATTCGCGACCTCAATTCTCAGTTCGTTCGCGCCGGTGTGCAGATAGGGTCCGATATCGAGATCGAAGGGCGGATGCCACACCGAGCCCGCCAGTTTTCCGTTCACATAAACCATGGCAGCGTCCCGCAGCGGTGGATCGAACCAAGTCCGCATGCCGGGCAGATTCAATTGTGAACGCTGTACTGGGGTCCCCTCGCCAAAATCCAGCAGCGCCGGACCGCCCTGCGGGAAATTCTGCGGGATGTCGACGGTTCGCGCATAGGTCGCCGTGCCGGAGTAATATCTGCCGGCCGCATCATCGGCCCAGGAGTGCAGCGTCTGCATCATTTCGCTGATGCCGGTTCTGTCCAGTGTCACCCTCCAGTCGTGGTCCAGATCGATGGGCGTGAAATCTGCAGCGATTACGGCGGCCTTTTGTTCGAGCGCATGGTCACTGAAGACCACTACCCGCGATTCGTACGGCGCCAGGATCATCCTGAGGACCGAACCCGCTCCAGCGTTCGTTACTTTTCTATGGAACGGGTCCCAGAACTCAGCCGCGCGGCGTGGTGTGCGAAAGGTCGCGGTGAATGTGCGCGGTCGATTCCCGGTATTTGCAAGGAAATAGATGTCGGCATCCGGCAGGCGGCGATGAATGAATCCGACTTCGGGGGTGACCGGATGGAGCGCGACATCCGGCTTCAGGAATTCCGCAATCGCCGCACCCAGGTCGGCAGTCCTCGGCACCACTCTTGCGTCTTTTGCGTCCGCGGCGAAAAGTTCCCCGGAAAGCTGCTGGACGGCGGCGGTATCGCGCGGGCCCTCGAGGAATCCGGGGGCTCGCGACGGGGGCTTCTGCGTCGCAAGCACGATTCCTCCGCTGCGCTCGTAGGCGACGATCTTTCTGTACGTCGCCAGCGGCAGCCTCTCCACGTCGGGGATCACCAGAACTGGGTAGTGAATTCCCACGCGATCGATCGCTTCCGAATCGATGAAATCGAAGTTATAGCCAGCATCGAGGATCGACGGAACCAGATCCGGACCCAGCAGTTTCGGCATCTGATCGCTGACGGTAGCGTAGCCAGGATGGAAGCGCCCCTGCGCATCTTCCTCGGGAAGAAGTACGGCGATGTCGTTGGCCGGTTTGCCCTGGCGGAGCAGCCAGCTCACGCGGGTCAGATACGCGGTCACATCCGGCATCACGATCCACCACGGATTGTGGTTATCGAAGACTGCAGCAGCGTAAAACGAGTACCCGGGATCCCCTGCGGATGGTGGTGAATACGGCCATCCATGGCCCATTAGCTGGTTGATGCCCTGCAGGAAGAAGGTGTCTGCCTCGGCCTTCATGTCGAGCGGCGTCGCGCGGAAGGGCGGGGAATGCAGCCAGGTCCATGTCTCGGATGAGGTAACAGGCCGCCCGTAGACGTGACTGGCGGAGGTTGCCCATCGCGTGTAGGAAAAGGGTCCGTGCCACTGCGAGCCTTCGCCTTCGGGCAAATCGACACGGGCGTTGCTGGAGAGTGTCACGGCGGGGATACCGTAACTTTGGGAGCGAAATTCCGTGTGATGCTGGCGTGCCCATGTGTTGATGGCGGCCAGATAATTCTCGTCGATCAGTTCCGCCAGCGTCCGACCCCAGTCGTAACGCAGGTCGACGGCTTCGGGGCCGCTACCCGCGACCAGTTCGGGCAGGTGCGACGTCAAATCGTAACCACGGCGGTTGCGAAATTGCGTCAAAAAGTCCGGAGTCCAGTCGGATTCGTAAACTTCAAGGCTGTCGCTGAACACCGAATAGGGCGGATGGTCACCAAAGGCGTGCACCAGAGGCTCGGCAACGTTCTTCAGGTGATCCAGCACCGCTGCCGTGCTGAAGTGATCGATGACGAAACCCTCGGCTCCATATCCTGCCCGTTTTACCTGCTGGCCGGTTCGGCTGGAAATGAAGAAGAGTGCCACTTGCGGCGAACCGGCGCCCTGCGACCGCACCAGCAGGCGCCCGTCTTTCATCGCGTCCACCTGCTCTGGGTGAAGCGCGTCATAATGCTCCGGGGTCCCCGTCGTTACAAAGGTTGCCAGCAGTTTCTCCCCGTTTTCCATCGACGGTACGGGGAGGGAAGACTCATCTGCGGGAATGGGCGTCGCGACGACGCGGAGGCGTCCGGCCGCCTCCGTCACCGGAACCCATGCGCCTCCATAGGGCCATCCGCTGCCCAGGGTGATGCTCACCCGCATTCCCAGCTCGTGACCGGTCTCCGCCGCGAAGCCGACCATCTTCAGAAACTCCGGAGACAGGAACTTCATGTTCCTGAAACCCGTCCGGGGATCGTCGAGTTCCAGAGGATAGACCGGTTGAATCTCCACGCCACCGATGCCACCGGCCTTCATCGTCCGGAGTTCGCGCTCCAGCTCGCCTGGTTCGACGGCCGGACCAAACCACCACCACCGCATCATTGGCCGCGCATCGGGCGGGGGCGAAGCGAAGCCCTCTCGCAACGCAATAAGAGAATCGCTGTTGGCTGGCGTAGCTGGCGCCGTTTTGCTTTGCGCGCGGAGGCCAACGGCAGCCGCGAGCAAAATCGCTGCCGCGGCAAGGACGGAGAATCGAAGGCGAGTCATGGAACAGGGGATCTCCTGACAGCCGACTATCGTACGCTGCACTTCGCTCGGCGCCGTTAGTGCAGAGTGATATTCCCGCCCTCTGCCTTCACGATCGCCGGGCCTTCGCTGGCCTGGATCGACACATCGTCGCCCGTGACATTCGCATTGCTCACGGACAAACCGTGCTGCGCCTGGATGTGGACGTGGTTCAAAACCACGTCGCGGATGGGCGCTTCCGGCAAGCCGGCGATCGCCCCGGCGGAAACGATATCCGTGGCTGTTATGTTTTCGAGGGTGATGTTGTGAAAATGGGGCGTCAGCCGCGTTACCGGCTCGGCAGGATCCGGGTCGGGCGGCAATATCTTCGGGTAATACTCGCTGATGACGATGGCGTTCTTAACGTTCTTCATTTCAATGCCGCGAAAAACGAGGTGGCTGACATCGTTGCCGCGATCGCGATTCGCCTTGATGCGAATGCCGTTGTCCGTTCCGTCGAAGTGAATGCGCTCGGCACGGACATTTTGCGCGCCGCCGGCGATCTCGCTGCCGACCGACAGCCCGTGTCCGTGAAGAAAGTTGCAGTCCGTAATCGTAATGTCCCGGCTGGGATCGTCGGGACCGGGTGAATTCGCCATCCCCGACTTGATGGCGACATCGTCATCGCCCACATCTGCATAGACGTGGTCGATGCGCACGTTCGACGACGAAAAGGGATCGATGGCATCCGTATTGGGCGAGTGCTGCGGCGCCAGAATTCTGATCTTCCGAATCGTCACGCCGTCGGAGTAGTAGGGCACCAGTTGCCACATCGGCGAATTTTGAATCGTGACTCCCTCCACCAACACATGCCGGCAGTGGTCGAAAACCACGAGGCGCGGTCGCGTGTGGTCAGACCCCATGACACCGTGATCGCCGAAATGCCTGGCCTCCTGCCACCAGCTTTCACCGTTGCCATCGATCACCCCTTCGCCTGTGATCGAAACATTGGTCGCGTTGGTTGCACTGAGGAGTGCCTGCCGGCCGGGCGCACGAAATTCAGTGATCGACGGATAATCCTGGTGATCCGCAGAGCCCAGGAGAGTCGCGCCTTTGTCAAGTGTGAGCGTTATATTGCTCTTCAGCACGATGGGCGCGCTCAGCCATATGCCTGCGCCGAGGCGCACTGTGCCGCCACCACGCTGCTCGCACGCGTCGATGGCCGCCTGAATCGCGGCCGTGTCCTTCGCGATTCCGTCCGCTTTCGCTCCGAAAGAATGTGGATCGCACGTCCGACCGGACGCCCGCGCCTCGGACGGAGAGGCCGCAAAGACAATCAAAGAAGCCGTCCCGCATAGCAGGTACAAGCGCGCGCTTTTGGACCGAATCAAGAGGAATTCTCCACCTTCCGAGAGATCGGATCGCGGAACCAATGATACGCTGGATGCCGGTCGGTGGTCATACCACTGCCCTCCCCGGCCCGACTTGCCATCGGGACATCTCTCCTGCGAGGTACGTGCATCCGTGAATCCCTTCCGCGCCAATCGTCGTGAAATTCTCCGCATGAGTGCACTCGGTTTAGGAGCAGTCGTCGGTTCTTCGCTTCCCGAAGCGCACGCTGCTTCTCACGCGCCAGCGTCTGCCGGCTTGCCGGGAGTCTTCGACATTCGCGCCTATGGCGCCGTCGGCGACGGCAAGACGGTTGATTCTCCGGCCATCAACAAGGCGATCGAAGCGGCGGCAGTCGCGGGTGGAGGCACAGTCGTATTCCCTCCTGGAACGTGGTTGAGTTTCTCGATCCACCTGAAGAGCCACGTGGGACTCTATTTGTCGCAGGGCGCAACCCTGCTGGCCGCCGATTCTCCGCTCCCCGGCCAGACTACCGGTTACAACGGGGGAACTTATGACGCGGCCGAGTCCAATGCCCCGTGGGAGGATTATCAGGATTATGGCCACAACCACTGGCACAACTCCCTGATCTGGGGCGAGGGCCTTGCCGATGTCAGCATCACCGGCCCCGGACTGATTTACGGAAAAGGATTGAGCTTTGGCGCAAACCGGAATGCGAGGGGCAATTACCCCATCTATGTCGCCGAGCAGGCGGGTGTCGGCAATAAGAGCGTCGCCCTGAAAAACTGCCACAATGTTCTGCTGCGCGACTTTTCCATTCTGAAGGGCGGGCACTTCGGCCTCCTGCTCACGGGCGTCGACAATCTCACCATCGACAACCTGACTATCGACACCGATCGCGATGGAATGGACATCGACTGCTGCCGCAACGTTCATGTGTCCAACTGCACGGTCAATTCACCATGGGATGACGGCATCTGCCCGAAGAGCAGTTATGCCCTTGGTTATGCACGTGCGACGGAAAACGTGACGATTGCCGACTGCTACGTGACAGGCGACTACGAACTGGGCACGGTTCTCGACGGCACATTTAAAAGGTTCGCGTCCGATGCCCACGTGGGACGCACCGGCCGAATCAAATGCGGCACAGAATCCAACGGTGGATTCAAGAACATCACCATCTCCAACTGTGTCTTCGATACCTGTAACGGTCTCGCCCTCGAAAGTGAAGACGGCGCACTCTGCGAAGATATCGCCATCTCCAACATCACGATGCGCAACATTGTTTCAGCGCCGATCTTCGTGCGCCTCGGCGCGCGTCTGCGCGGCCCCAAAGAAACGACGAAGGTCGGAACCATGCGCCGCATCCTCATCAGCAACCTGACGAGTTATAACTGTGCGTCGCGCCTCTGCTCGATCCTGAGCGGCATCCCTGGCTACCCTATCGAGGACGTCAAACTCGATAACGTCTACCAGCATCAGGTCGGCGGAGTTTCGTCCGAGACGTTGTCGATTCGACCGCCGGAGGACGAGAGCAAGTACCCCGATCCCGGGATGTTTGGGCCCATGCCATCGCAGGGATTCTTCCTCCGTCATATCCGCAATCTCGAGCTGAGCCATGTGGAAGTCGCGGCAGGGGCGTCCGATCCGCGACCCAGTTTCTATCTCACGGGTGTTGGCCGTGCCGACTTCATTGCCGTTACCGCGCCCATCGGAGTACAGGCATTTCATCTCGATCGGGTGACGGACCTGCGAATTCTGATCAGCCGCGCGGCAAAGGACACGCAGCTGGCGAACGCCGACCATCAGACCCTCTGAGCGAAAGGCCTATGACGACGCGACAAACAGATTGGCATCGGTGTGGTCTGACCAAAATGAGCCAAGGGCACCCTGGCGGGCAGTCCAAAGGAACCGGCTGGACCCCGGTCGCACCTGGCAGCAATGACCTCGGAAACCGATCCGTTGGAAATGGAGTTGGCGGGCTCGCCCAAGCGTTCTGCGATTCCCGCGAGCTTTCGAAATCCAGAAAAGAGTATTGAAAGATAAACTACACAAACAAAAAGGACTAAGATTCATTCAGGGTCCTGTCCCACCCCCTGCCGTGCGGCCGCGAATCCATCCAGCCGGCTGCTCCCCGCAACTCACCTCAAACTTAGCGTCTTGACAGTCGCATTCTGCCTCGATAATACTGTTCCGGTTTTTGAGACAGGTCAGACCTCTTGGCCACAAAACCTGCCCAAACCACAGTTTGCATTGGAGGCTGCATGCGAAACAGGATCTCCGGTTTTTCCTCAAGGCTCGTGTCGGGGCTTGCCGTCCTTAGTGTCCTCACTTTGGCGCTCTTCTCCATGAGGGCGGCGGCACAAATCGCCGGAACTGCCAACGTGCAGGGAGTCGTCCAGGATTCCTCCGGGGCGGTGGTTCCAAACGCCAACGTGACCATCACGGATGTGGCAACCCATGTGAGTCACGCAGCGAAGACCGACAGCGCTGGCTTTTACATCTTCCCCGGCCTCAACGTAGGCACGTACAACCTCAGTGCCGTGGCATCGGGATTCCAAACCTATGAGCAGACCAACATCGTGCTCGAAGTGGGAAGCAGTATCACGATCAATGTCGGCCTCAAAGTAGGCGCCACCGAAACCAAGATCGAGGTCCACTCGGAGGGCCTCGCGCTGCAGACGGAGGACGCCTCATTCAAACAGACGATCGACACCAAAGACATCACCGAATTGCCGCTGAACTCGGCAAGCCGGCAGATCACCGGTCTCCTGACGATTTCCGGAGGGGCAAACACCGCTCCCGGCAACGACTTTACCGGCAGCAAGTATTCGTATCAGACGATTTCTATCTCCATCGCCGGCGGCAACGGCAATACAACGCTCTGGAGGCTCGACGGTGGCGACAACCAGGACTACATGGCCAACGGCAACCTGCCGTTCCCGTTTCCTGACGCTGTCAGCCAGTTCAGCGTCGAATCCACGGTGCTGGGAGCACAGGAAGGGGAACACACGGGCGGCTACGTCAACGTCGTAACCCGGTCCGGAACCAACACCTATCATGGCTCGGCGTTCGAGTTCATCCGGAACAATTTCATTGACGCAACCAACTTCTATTCCACCAGCAAAGACACGCTGCACCAGAACCAGTATGGTGGGACATTCGGCGGGAGAATCATCCGCGACAAACTGTTTGCATTTGCCGGCTATCAGCACCTGCACGCCGATTCCAGCCAGTCGCTGACACAGGCAACGGTACCGACCGCGGCAAATCTCCAGGGGGACTTTTCCGTGACCGACGGACCCAACTGCGAATCCTCAAAGAAGTTTGTGCAGCTCGTGGATCCGCTCACCGGCACGGCCCTTCCTGGCGACGTGTATCCCTCGCCCCCCGCTTATCTCAAGCAATCACTGGCTCTCGATAAGTATCTGCCCGTACCTAACTCCACTTACGACCCGAACGGGTGCGGCTATGTAGCGTACGCTATTCCCTCACTGACCGCTGACAACCAGTTCGTCACCCGGGTGGACTCCACGATCAACTCGAAAAACAACATCTACGGCCGCTACTTCATCGACGGATATCAGACTCCGGCGTTCTTCTCTCCCACGAATATCCTGATCACGACGCAGTCGGGAAACATCGAGCGCGTGCAATCCTTCACGCTTGGCTGGTCAGATGCGTTTACACCGGACTTTGTGAATCAGGCTCACGCCACAATCCTCCGACGAGTGGACAATCGCGGCTATGCATCCAACGACATTAATGCTTCCACTCTCGGGGTGGATCTCTATCAGGGCGAACCGAATGGCCTGCAGATGTCGGAGGGTAAATTCACGATCGGCGGCGGAACCAACTCCGTAGCTCATTTCAATGACAATACGCTGGCTGTCAACGACGATGTCACCTGGGTGCATGGCAAACATCAGCTCGCATTCGGTGGGGAATGGGTCCAGAACGAACTCAATATCGGTAACGCTTACGAGTCCAACGGGATTTTCACCTTCAACGGCGAATACAGCGGAAGTGGCCCGAACGGCGGAACAACGATCGGCGATCAGAACCTGGACTTTCTCTGGGGGACGCTGAGTGCCTTTCAGCAAAGCAAGCAGCAGCAAAACGCGTTGCGCGGCCCCATACCCAGCCTCTATGTCCAGGATACCTTTCACGCTACGCCGCGGCTCACGCTGGTGGGTGGCGTGCGCTGGGGTCCGAACTTTATGCCGGTCGATTATTTCAATCGCGGCAGTGTCTTCAATAACAGCGATTTCCTGAATAACGTCGTGAGCACCGTATACCCGAACGCTCCGGCGGGAATCCTGTTCTACGGTGACAAGGGAGTACCGAGGGCATTCACGAAGAATTCACCCTGGCAGTTCTCCCCGAACATTGGGGCTTCATGGGATCCTTTTGGTACCGGGAAAACCGTCGTTCGCGCGGGAGCAGAACTGGCGTATGACAAGCCGAACTTCTTCACCGGACAGCGGGCCCAGCAGAATCCGCCCTTTGCAACGGCGATTAGCAATACGCAAACCTCAGCAAGCGGGCCGATGACCTTCGCTGCGCCATGGTCGGTTGGCTCCATCACGACCAGTCCGTTTCCGCAGCCCGTGATTCCTACTCCTGCGATCGCTCTGTTCTATGCGCAGTCGCAGTACATTGTGCTTCCGGATCAGTTCCATGCCGCTTATACGCTCCAGTGGACACTGAGCGTGCAACATCAGTTGCCCAGGGCCTGGCAGGCCCAGGTGGACTACATCGGTAACCACACCGTGCACGATCCAATCGGCGTTCCTCTCAGTCCGGCGGTCTTCATCCCCGGGGTCTGGGGAGCCGGCGGAACCGGTTGCGCCGGCATCGTGACAACGGGACCTGCTGCAGTGAAGGCGGGCACGGCCGGAACGAATTGCTCCACAACCAAGAACGAGAATTCTCGATTTTCGCTTACCATCGCGAACCCGGCGCAGGGAAATCAACTCGCGGGCGGCGGAGGCGGATCGGTTGTCGTTGGCGATTCGGGAACCGGGAGTTATAACGGGATGGTCGCCACCATCCAGCATCGCGTGAATTCGAACTTCAGCTTGCTGGCTAACTGGACCTGGTCCAAGTGCCTCGATATTGCAGACGGTCAGGGCGATCTGGCAGGTACGAACGTCGAGAATCCGAACAATCCGAAGTTGGACTGGGGGCCGTGCTTCTTCGATTATCGCGACGTGGAGAATGCTGTCCTGGTAGCGCGCAGCGGTTTCACGCAGTTCAACCGTTTTGGGCGCGCGGTCGCCAACGATTGGGAGTTCGCGCCGCTGATTCACATCACCAGCGGCACTCCGGTGAACGTGACGGCGGGTGTCGATAACTCCCTCACCGACATCGGCAATGATCGGCCTAACCTGGTACCGGGCATCAGTCCGTATGCGAAAGTGAACTTCCGCAGCGGCACCGGCGAAGCCAATCGCGAATACCTCAACCCGGCCGCATTTGCCCAGGTCACTGCGTCCTGTCCCGGCGGGAACGTCAATGGATGCGCAACCGTGGGCACCTACGGCAACCTCAGGAAGAACCCCTTCCGGACTCCGCCATTCTTCCAGTTCGATGGGCAGGTTTCGCGGGTATTTCCGTTGCACGAACGTCTGAATCTGGATTTACGCCTCGAAGCATTCAACGTCCTGAACCATCCCAACTTCAACTTCAGCAGCGCAACCCAAAGTCTCAGTTCAAGCACCTTCGGACAAATCTCGACGCAGGCCGGCAGCGGCGCGCGCGTCTTCCAGGGAGTCGCGAAGATCGTCTTCTAATCCCGGCCCGCAGGAAATCTAGGGCCTCCCAGCGGGCCGCCACCACTCTTTGTGTGGCGGCCCACTTTTCTTTTGGTCCTTCCCGGGGTCTCAGAACTCCAGACGAACTGCCACCTGGCCGGTACGCGCTCCGCCGAAGTCAGTCCCCACCGTGCCTACGGTGCCATTCGGACCGTTGTTCCCGACTGTACCGCTGATGAGACCGAAGTCCGGCGATCTGAGGTTCATGTCGGGATCGCCGAGGTTCGTGTGATTCAGCACATTCGTAAATGTGCCTTCAGCCCGCAGCCGTAATTGCTCGGTAATGGTGAAGCTCTTGCTCAGGCCGGTCGAGAGATTCACCAGACCCGGTCCTGGCGCAGAACCTGCCTGCGCAATGCCGAATCGCCCGATGGGCGGGGTACCGGTCCCGATCCGTTGCCGGTGATGCAGAGAGTGCCGGGCTGCCAACCGGAATATCCGCGGCAGCCTGAGACACAGCTCCGGGAGAGTTTGTGATAATCAGAATCGCGGCGCTCCGTTGACAAGGAGGCGACAATTCCGTTAATTTCCGGCGAAACGCGCCGGTAATTCGTGGATTTCATCAGCCGTCGAGTTCGTGCCCGTGTTGCTCAGAACCCTCCGCAGCAGACCTAGTTCCTGGGCCTGTGCAGCGTTGCTGCCGAACGCTCCATCTCCCGACTGATCCGGACCGCATCATCCATGTCGCGAAGGGCAGCCGCCTCCTTCGCGGTTTTCGGTTTGGCGAAATGCGCTTTGGCCGGATCGAACACCCTGGGATCGGCTGGCCGCACAGCATAGGTTTCCAGTCGTCGCTGATCGTCGAAGATATCCGTGATTTCTCCTGCGAGCGCATCTTCCAAATTAAGCGGTCCCAGCCCCAGCAGTTCGTCGATCGTGCGAATAATCGAACCCATGCTTGTGTGCTGGTGGGAGACCGATCCGGGGCGGACCCATGGACTCGCCACCAGAAGGATGCTGCGGTGGGCATCGACGTGATCAACTCCACTCTGCGCATCGTCCTCGGTGACAAACACTGCGGAGTCCCTCCAGATCGAGGTTCGGCTGAGAAAAGCGACAATCCTTCCCAGGGCCAGATCATTATCGGCAACGTAGCTCGCGCGATAGGGATATCCGTCGGCGGGCCGGGGATCGGCTGTGTGGTCATTGGGCAGGCGGATCACAATCAGCGCCGGAATTGAGCCCCTGGCGAGCCGGCGCCGAAAATCTCTCTCGAACTCCTGCACGCGAAACTGGTCCGGAATGCCGAGATTGAAGGTCGGATAGCGGCGATCGCTGAATTCGAAAACCGGTTCCGGTACAGGCGCGTTGAGGAAAAGCCGTTGTCCTTCCGGGGCACTACCGTTCATTTCGTCGGAGCCCTCGATCTCGAGGCTCTCGCCATAGTTCAGTACGCCCTTCCCGGAATTCGCGATATGCTCCCACAGCGAGCCGAACTGCGGCAAATCTTCCGGCATCGGCGCATCTGCTCCGCCGAACATCGCGCGCCGCCCGGGTTGAGCAGCCGTGGCGCTGCCATTGCGCTTGCCACCATATCCGGAAGTCCAGGCGGTATTGAAGAACGTTGTCGGGTCGATGCCCAGCACCCAGCGGTGTCCGTCGGCCGAGACATCGCTGTCCACGAAGTAGTTATCACTGATTCCGAACTGCTTCGCCAGGGCATGCAGATTCGGCGTGACACGGAGATGGCTGATCGACAAATCCTCCTGCGCCCAACCGTCCATCCCATAGCGGGCCAACGACGGATCCCCATTCACACCCGGCAGGTCGCCGAGCACTTCGTCGAAAGTGCGGTTTTCGCGGATGATGAGAAAGCAGTGGCGCAGCCGAGGCAACGGAGCACGTCGGTCCACTGCCGCAAGATTCGCCGACACCACTGCCCGCGTAAGCGCATCGGCACCCGGGAGATGGTCCAGCGGGATAACGCTCAGACTTCCCAGTTCGAGCGATCCCACATAAGTTGGCGCGCCCGTCTTGTGCTCGCTGCCTCCGTTGGGGCCTGCACCTTTTCCCTTCGTGTTGACAACGTAGAGCGTCGCGCCATCGGGTGATAGCGCAACCGCGGTCGGATTCCAGCCGACAGGAATGTGTTCGATCAACTGCAACGACGCTTCTTCCAGCACCGCAACGGCGTCGATCCCTGACTCTGCCACGTAGATCCGGCCGTCGTGAACGGCAATACCGCTCGGCATCACGCCACGCAGGGGACGCCCCTGGGGATGGCGAAAACGGGCTCCAAACTCCGGCCCCGCAAAGGGCGATAACTGAGCCGAGTCCAGCACACGCGTCCCGTCTGCGCTCACCTTCACGACCGCGTCGTCGTGTGCCAGCGTTACGTACACCGCGTCGGAATCCGCGGCAACACCTGTCGGCGCGGAGCCGCCGATCGTCGAACGCGGCGCCTCGGAAATTCTTACCCCAAGGTGCAGCCGTGCCGTAATCTTCGGACGGTTCGGGTCGTGGACATCGTAGGTCCACAGCGAGCTGCCCTCGAGAGAATTCTCGTCACCCAGCCCCGGAATTCTGCGGCCATCAACCCTGACGCCCTCGCGGGCGGCGCGTGAAGGGTAGCCGAAGGGTGGAAAACGCAGCCCGCTCGCCAGCGGGCTCCTGGCATCCGTACCGGGAATGGTGGTGTACTCAAACAGACCTGTATTGGTGACATATAAACGGCTGCCGTCCGGCGCCAACGCGATGTTCATCGGATAGCGGCCCGTGGCAATTGAGGCGATGCGTTGCCGCGTAGCCACGTCAATGACCACGATGCGCCAGTTGCCCTGGTCCAGCGCAAAGAGGGTCCTGCCATCCGCTGACGCGAGGACCGTCGCGGCAAAGCTCTCAGAATAGCTTTCTCCTCCAGTTGGACCGTCGAGCGGGATGTCGAATCCCGGCGTGAGCTGGGGAGAACCGTCGGCAGCGCGTGTCCTGTAACCTTCCACTTTCCCGGAGTCGCCGGTTGCGACCCAAAGTACCGAGCCATCGGGCGAGTACGCGAGGCCTGCATGAACATCCAGATCGTTATCGCGATCGCGAGAGGCAGGAATCTCGACGGGTGGCAGCCGCTGCACGAGGGGTTTCGCCGAGGCGGGATTGGTAATCAGGTTCAGCGCAAAAGGAAATCCGATGGATGGAATCGCGATTTGGCTGCCATCCGGCGTAATCGCCAGTGCAAAGGGATAGGGCGCCAGCGGGATCCAGTTGCCGACGGGGTGAATCTGTCGCCCGTTGGGAAGTATGGCGGAGACACCGGTTTCTGCGGCATAGCCTGGCGCAGCAGCTGCAACCAGAAAACAGGCCGCCAGCAGAACGCACAGCGCTCGGTGGATCATTCCTACAAGAGTGCCGCATCTGCGTAAATTTCCAAAGAGCCACTTTGGCCGGATGACGACCGCAACGGCGAGATTCGCGCGGCCCCCTTTGCGAATTGAATGCGCAACCGGCCCCTTAGCGACCGACGGGTACAGCCGACAAATAAGTTCTGCTCACTGCGACATAACCTTCCCGCGCCACCATTTTGCCGCGCTCGCGGTACATCGATTCGTCGCGCGGCTGCGTGGTTGCCAGGCCATCGACATAGCGGTTAAACATGCAGAAAGCGGCTGCGATAAGGACTGTATCGTGAATTTCCATGTCAGTCGCGCCGAAGCCTCGCGCGTGCTCCACGTCCACCGCAGTCACATTTTTCCCGCCGCTCTGCACCTTCGCGGCAATCACCAGCAGCGCTTTTAGTTTGTCGGAGATCGCCGCGTGCTTAAAATCCGCCTTCACCCGCCGCACCAGATCTTCGTCGCCCTTCAGGTGGGCCGCGGCGATGGCGCCGTGAATCGTCTGGCAATAGTAACAGTCATTGAGCGAGGAAACATAGGTCGCTATCAGCTCTCGCTCGCCCGGCGGGAGCGTGTTGGGTCCGACCAGCAGGACCTCGACCAGGTCGTTCAGAGGTTTCGCGGTCTCCGGGCGAAACGCCATGGCGCCGCGAATGCCGGGCAGACCTTCCGGCAAGGCAATGTGAGGCATCAGATTGATCCTTTCCAGTTGGGGTTTCCACACCGTAAACTGAGCCAGAATCTTCCCCATCTGTGAACATCGTCAAGCACCTAAAGTTGGAATTTCTGAACACTCGATCGAACCGCGCCCAGCACGAACCGCGGATCACCGGCACCTCACCCGGAGAAATCGCGTGGTCTCCATCTTTGGGTGGAAGACACTCGTTCGGAGGGTCCAGTAAGGTGGGCGAGGCTTTGCTCTGCCGCAACCCTAATCCCGGCCTGCTCCCTGCCCAACGGAACGCTCCGTTGGAGAGGGCTGCGCATCCCGAGCGCAGCGGAAAATTCCTTCGCCTCCCGCTTTCACTCGTAGCCTCCACTGCCCTCTTTGTTACCGGCTGTCACTCGGGTTTGCCAAGACCGAACTCCTCCCGGTACACGCAATTCGTGCAGGCGTTCTACGTTGGGTTGGCGGCGATGGAGGTGGGCAACGATGTGCGCGCTGAGAACGAGTTGGCACAGGCTACGCAACTGGCGCCGGGAGAACCCGCCGGATGGGCGGACTGGGGCATCCTTGCGCTGCGGCAACGCAATTTCGATCAGGCAAAGCAACGCCTCGACCGCGCCCACTCGCTCGTCCCCCGCAACGGCCAAATCGACGCCGACATGGGTGTTCTCGAAAGCGCCCGCGGCAATTCTGCCGGAGCCATCGCGAACCTGCGCAAAGCCGTTGACCTCGACCCGCATGATCTGCGGGCGCTCTATCTGCTGGCCGTTGAGGTCGAGCGTCAGGGAGGGCCTACCGGTGACGCAGACTTCCAGAAACTGATCGAAAAAATCCTTGCGGCACAACCCGACAATCTCGCCGCGCTGCTTGAGCTCAGCCGCGTCGCTGCCAAGCGGGGCGATATCGGCACCCTGCGCTCGGCCGTCAGCCGCATCGCTGCGCAATCCTCCCCGTGGCCGCCAAGCGTGCAGCAACAATTGGCCGAGTTGCAGAACGCAGCGCAATCGGCTCCGTCAACGGCCGCCGTCCGCAGCGTCTTCCTGCGCAACGTGCTGATGCAGGTCCCGGGCTTCCGTCAGAGCCTGGCCGTGATCAAGGCGCAGCCCGGCGATGAAGCACAGCCCTTCCTCACGTTTTTGCGCCTCCCCTCGCCATCCTCAAAGCCGGCTCCTCCCGACGCGGCAATGAAGTTCGCGGCCGAGCCGCTTGCGGACACGCACGGACAGCCGTGGGACTGGATCGGCGCTTTTTCTCTCGATGACAAGCAGGCGCCGGCGGTTGTCACCGCCAACGCAAAGACGGTGAGCCTCGTCGGTGGCCCGTCGTTTCCCTTTCCTGGGGGTCCGCATGGGGCGGCTCCCGGCCCGGAGTCCATCCTTCCCATGGACTTCAACTACGACTTCAGGACCGACCTTGTTCTGGCCGGGGGCGGCGGTCTGCGTTTCATGCGCCAGGATTCTCCGCAGAAGTTCACTGACGTGACCGCGCAAACAAAGCTGCCGCCGACGATTCTCACCGGTCCATGGAGCGGAGCATGGGCCGTGGACATTGAGGCCGACGGCGATCTGGACATTGTCCTCGGCGCGACTGCGGGCCTGCCGACCGTTCTGCGCAACAACGGCGACGGCACCTTCACACCCATCCATCCTTTCACTGGTGTCTCCGGTGTGCAGCAGTTTGTCTGGGCCGACCTGGACGGCGACGGCAATCCCGATGCTTCGCTGATCGATGGCTCGGGGCAACTGCACATCTTCCATAACGACCGCGCCGGCAATTTCCACGAAATGACCCCGCAGCTGGGAACCGTGGAAGCCATCGCGGCCGCAGATACTCGCCACAGCGGCACCCTCGATCTCCTGACGGTCCGGCAGAACGGCGCGATCACCAGACTGATGGACAACAACGATTCGTGGACCTCGATAGCTGTCGCCCAGGTCCCGAACGCAGCCACGGTCCTGAGGAATCCGGTTCGGCTGCTCACCGCCGATTTCGACAACAATGGTGCAATCGATCTGCTCCTCGCCAGCGTGGGAGACACCCCGGGCCCAGGCCCTCTCCTCTGGCTCGGCGGCGCTGATGGCACATTCACGCTCCTCGATCACGTCGCCCCTTCGCTACGAGTATTCGCCGCCGCCGACCTTGCTCGGACCGGCCGTCTCGATCTCCTTGCCCTCAATTCCGACAGCCAGCCCGTGAGGCTCGTGAGTCAGGGCACGAAGAACTACCACTGGCAGATAATCCGCACTCGCGCCGTCACAGCCACGGGTGATCAGCGCATCAACTCCTTCGGCGTCGGCGGCGAAATCCAGATTCGCTCCGGTCTCCTTTTGCAGGCGCAGGTAATCACCGGTCCGGAGGCGCATTTCGGGCTCGGCGACTGGACCAGCACCGATGTTGCCCGCATTCTGTGGCCGAATGGCACAGTTAACGCCGAGTTCCAAATGAACGCCGATCAGGAGGTGCTCGCCCAGCAGCGCCTCAAGGGGTCCTGTCCGTTTCTCTTCGCCTGGAACGGCCATGAAATGAAATTCGTGAAGGACACAGTTCCGTGGGGATCGGCCATCGGGTTGCGAATCAATGCTCTCGGCCCTGCTCGCATCGCAGCCACGCAGGAGTGGTACAAGATTCCGCGCAACGACCTTGCGCCTCGCGACGACAGCTATGAGCTGCGCATCACGGGTGAACTATGGGAAACCTACTATTACGACTGGCTCGAGTTGATGACGGTCGACCATCCGCAGGGCACCGAGGTGTTCACAGACGAGCGCTTCGTTGTGCCGCCCGTGAAGCTGGCTATCACGGCGACAGACGAACCGCACCCCATCGCTCGCGCCGTCGATGACCTCGGCCACGATGTAACGGATATAGTGCGGTCCCTCGATGGACGCTATCTCGATACGTTTGGCCGCGGCCAGTACCAGGGTATTACGCGCGACCACTACGTCCAGATCGATCTCGGCAACGACATTCCCGCGAACGGACCCCTCTATCTGATCGCCCGCGGATGGCTGCATCCCTCCGACTCCTCCATCAACGTCGCGCTGAGTCAGGGCCGTCATGAGCAGCCAAAACCGCTCAGTCTCGATGTGCCCGACGGGCACGGAGGATGGAGTGTTGCCCGCCCGAACCTCGGCTTCCCGGCCGGGCGCAACAAGATTTGCCTCATCGATCTCACCGGCGTCTTCCGCCCCGGAACCCCGCACAAGGTCCGCCTCCGCACGAATCTCGAGATTTACTGGGATCAAATCCAGTGGGCGCGTGGCCTGCCCGACACTCCGCTGAAGATCATCCGTCTCGAGCCTTCCGTCGCGAACCTCCACTATCGCGGCTACTCCACGATTCACCAGGCAAATGCCTCGTCACCCGAAATTCCTGATTACAACCACATCGCATCCACGACACAGATCTGGCGCGATCTCCAGGGCTACTACACCCGCTACGGCGATGTGCGCCCTCTGCTCGACAATATCGACAACCGCTACGTGATCATGAATGCCGGCGACGAACTGACCCTGCGTTTTCCTGTCCCGCCGCCCCCACGCCCGGGTTGGGTCCGCGACTGCGTGCTCGCCGGCGATGGGTGGATCAAGGACGGCGACTATAACTCCACCGATTCAGCGACCGTGCGACCCCTTCCCTATCACGACAAATCCGTCTACGATACGCCGCCCGGCCCTCTTGAAGACGAGTGGGTCTATCGCCACCATCCCGAGGACTGGCTCACCTGGCAGACACGCTACGTCACGCCCGATCCCTTCCGCGACGCGCTCAACGATCAGCAAACAGGGGAGGCGCCGCCCTCCCGATGAAGCGCATCCCAGTCGCCCGCGTCATTCTCACCGTCGTCTTTGCCGCCATGCTTGCTACGCCGTGGATGATCCGCCACTTTTCTTCCGGTCAAACCGTGCACGTGGCCGCCAGAACCAACTGCGAGGCCGCACTTGCCCGCTATGGCTTTTGTTTCCAGGAAGTCGCTCATCAGGCAGGCATCGACTTCGTGCATGAGGCGCCCGTCCTGGACCACAAGCTCGACGGCATCATGCCGGAAGTCGCCTCCATGGGCGCTTCGGTTTCCATCGTCGACTTCGATCGCGATGGCTGGCCCGACATCTACGTGACGAACAGCCGCATCGGCAGCATGAATCATCTTTACCGAAACAATCACGACGGAACCTTCACCGACGTGGCGCAAGAGATGGGCATTGCCGACGTGAATCAACCCGGAACGGGTGTCTCCATGGGTGCTGTGTGGGGCGATTACGACAACGACGGCTACGAAGACCTCTTCCTTATCAAGTGGGGACGCCCAGAGCTCTTCCACAACGATCGCGGCCATGGCTTCACGCGCGTCACCGATCAGGCTGGGCTGCCGCCCTGGATCAACGCCAACACCGCTGTCTGGCTCGACTATGACGACGATGGTCTCCTCGACCTCTTCGTGGGCGGCTACTATCCGGAGGACGTCAACCTCTGGCACCTGAAAAACACGCGTATGATGCCCGACAGCTTCGAATATGCGAAGAACGGCGGGCGCAAATATCTCTTTCACAACCTCGGCAACGGTCGCTTTGAAGAAGTCAGCGCAAAGGTTGGAATCAACAGCCGGCGCTGGGCACTGGCGTGTGCCGCTGCTGATCTCCAGGGTACCGGCTATCCCGATCTCTTTGTCGCCAACGATTATGGTGTCTCCGAACTGTATCTCAACGATCACGGCCGCTTCCACGAGGCCGGCCAGGAAACCGGCGTCGGCTTCGCACCCAAAAGCGGGATGAACGCCGCATTTGGCGACATTTTCAACCAGGGCAATTACTCCATCTATGTTTCAAACATCTCCGAAGAGGGAATCCTCCTTCAGGGCAATAATCTCTGGGTCCCGCAGGAAGGTAAGAACCTCCACTACGCAAACCTCGCGCGCGACCTCGGCGTTGAGCTCGGCGGGTGGAGCTTTGGCGCGCAGTTCGGCGACCTGAACAACGACGGCAACCTGGACCTGTTTCTGGAAAATGGCTACATTTCGCTTTCGCGCACGCGCAGTTACTGGTACGACTTTTCCAAAGTGGCGGGCGGCAACAGTTCCATCATCAGCGATGCTGCGCACTGGCCCGCCTTCGACGGCCGCAGCCTTTCCGGCTATCAGCAAAAGAAGGTCTGGATCAACGATGGCGCCGGAAAATTCGAAGACGTGGCGCAGGCTGTCGGCGTTACAGATACCTATGATGGCCGTGCCGTGGCGCTTGCCGATTTGTGGAACACTGGTGCGCTTGACGCCGTGGTCGCAAACCAGGGCGGACCGCTGCTGATCTACAAGGACATCGTCGCCCCCGGCAACGACTGGATCGAGTTCGCTCTCGAAGGCACGAAGAGCAATCGCAGCGCCATCGGCGTCCAGGTTACGCTGTTCTGGAACGGCCAAAAGCAAATACAGTATGTCTCTGGCGGCAGTGGATTCGCGTCCGAAAATGACCGGCGCCTGCATTTCGGTCTCGGTAAGAATCCCCGGATTGAGAAAGCCGTGATCCACTGGCCTTCCGGAACCCTGCAAACACTCGAACACCTGACGCCCAATCAGCTTGTCCACGTGAAGGAGCCTGAATGAACCCGCCGGCCGCAGCAGCAAAAACCGCGCCGCCACAGGCCATGTGGAAACGCGTCCTCGACAGCCGCTTCGCGCCGCCGGTCTTCATCACACTCATTCTGCTGGTGGGCAACCTCTCTTTCGGAATCCTCGAAAGCTACTCGCGTACGCTCCTCGCGATCGCCACGAGCATGATGGGGGAGCTGATCCTGGGCCGCACCTTCCTAAAAAAATGGCCGCACCCGGCCAGCGCGTACATCACAGGCATCAGCGTCGGCATCCTGCTCCGCTCACCCGCCTACTGGACCTACGCGCTCTGCGTCGCGCTCTCCATCACGTCAAAGTACGCCCTGCGCTTCCGCAATCGCCACATCTGGAACCCCTCGAACTTCGGAATCTGCGCGATGCTTTTCCTCGCCTCGGATTCCGTCGCCGGCCTGAGCATTCAGTGGGGCAATAATCTCGCTTCCCTCATCGTCATCTGGATTCTGGGCTCCGTCATTGTCTGGCGTGCGCGCCGCCTCAACATCACAGCAACCTATGTTGCCTCCTTCATTGCATTGTCATTCCTGCGCGCGTGGATCACAGGCGATCCGTGGCAGTCGGAAGTTTCGCCGATCACCGGCCCCATGTATCAGCTCTTCATCTTCTTCATGATTACCGACCCGAAGACCACCGTCCGCTCGCGCACCGGACAAAGCATCGTGGCTGTGGCGATCGCCGTTGTTGAGTTTTTCATGCGGCTCGACAGCAGCGTGTACGCACCCCTCTACGCGCTCTTCTGGGTCGGGCCGGCCGCACTCTTCATCGAAATGTGGCTCGACTCGCGCCGTGTTCGCCAGACTTCGGCAATCCTTCCCGGCCCGCAACCCGCCTAACGCGGCACGGGTTCGCGCTCCGCGGCAAACCCGCACCGCCGCAGCATCGCATGAATCTCCTGCTCTGTCGCGCCGAGTTTACTCGCATTCTCCAGCAGGTCTCCGGCTTCAACTGGATACCAGTTGCGCCGCTCCGCTCGCCCCAGCCCGGCAATGTTGAAGGGTTCGATCGTCGTGAGAATGTCATGGATCACAGCTTCGGATTCTTCCTCGCCAAATGCGGCCCGTGCCCGTCGGCACAGGTCCACGGCTGCCGGACCGAATGTAGGATGCGTGCAGAGCAGAAACGACGACGCCAGCTCCGGCTTACCCAGTCTTCTCGCTGTCTCGGAATAACTTGCCGCTGCGAAATAAAGCAGGGAAAGGGCAACAAACATCGGGAAGTTGCTCATGTTGGCGTACAGTGCGCCGATCAGTTGCGCGGTCGCGAGCAGTTCAGCGTCGGTTCGCGCAGCATACTCGCGCAACCCTGCATCGAAGTCCGGCGTCTCCCAGGCACGTTCGATAATCTCTGCGACTCGCGCCACTCCCAGCAACGTTAGCGGAAACCCTGTCGAGAGCAGAGGATCGACAAATCCCGCTGCCGACGGGAGTAGTGCCCATCCATGCCCGGCCATCTGCGCCGCGCGGAAGGTCAGCCGTGGCGTGTGCGTGAAGGACATTTCCGCTTTTGCTTCGGCGAATTGCTCCCGGAGCGCCGGGATCAAATCCAGCAGACGATTCCAGGCAGCCGCACCTTCCGCTAATCGTAACCGTGACGCGCATGTATCCGTCGCCGCAACGCCGGCGCTGGCGAACCCATTGTTGAACAGCAGAACCCAGACCCACCCGCCGTCGAATACGTGATGGACAGCCGCATCGTCGACCGGAAAAGGCGGTGTTTCCGCAGTCCGGCTGAATCCTGTCTCCGCCAGACGCCGGACACCCGAGAAATGCGCGTAGAGTGTCTGCGTCGGCGGATAACCCGGGAAATCCCGTTCACCAATTCGCAGAGTACGGTAAAGACACCCGCGCGGCCCCGTCGCGTCGACGACGAACCTCGCGCGAAAAGCCACCTCCCTCGTGTTCCGCTGCCCCCGCAACATCATCTCGCGACCGCTTTTCTCAACAGTGTGCAACCGTGTCTGATCGATATAGGAAACCCCGCTTTTCCTGGCTTCCTGTAACAGCAGATGATCGAAATCGGCGCGATACCAGTGTGTATCACCGATTGCATCGCGCGGGCTTGCCGCCACCAGCAACTGATCGCCGCGATTGGGATCCGCATGGACGACCTTGCCCGGCACATGATGATGAAATGTGAATCCGCGTTTGAGCCCGACCGCGATCCGCGGATAGATCTGCTGCCAGCTACCCCATTTCGACAACGGCCGCAGAGCAGGCAAATCGTACCGCGTCGCCAGTTCCTCAAGCAGCAGGTTCGACAACGGTGTCGACGACTCGCCGATCACGACGCGCGGATGCGTTCCCTTTTCGATCAGGATTACCGACCGTCCCAGCCGCTTCGCGATCATCGCCAGAAGCGATCCGGAAAATCCGGACCCCACTACCGCAATGTCATACGCTTCGTTCAGCTATCGCCTCCACATCGTGCACATGGCACTCGCGGTGGAATCTCCTGGTGCAGATTCATATGTTGCAGCCGCGCGACACGATGTTCGTGGCAGACTGGGCACCGAGGGCTGTCGCGCGTATCCCACAGGTCCACCAACACACGCCCCCGCCCGAGTCGAACCCCATACTCCGCGGCGGCTTCCAGGGTCGCAAGCGCAGGCGGTGCAAACTCGCCCAATGTGGTCAACGCCTCCATCGCACCATTGCCCGCGCGGGTAGGAATCAGCGTGGCCGCGGTTGCGCCGCAATCGAATGCGAATTCCAGAGAGCGTGCACTCCACTCTGCCGCGTCGTCCTCACGCATGAACGGCGGCTTGACCAGAATAAATACTCTTAAGTCGATGTCATTCTCCCGCAGCCGGTTCGCCGCTCGGCGGAACTGTTCCAGCGTCATCCGCTTATTGAGCCGCTCCAGAATCTCCCGATGCGCCGTCTCGAGGCCCATCGCCACTTCCAGCCTGCCGCTCAGACGCCGCCGAAACTCAAAGCAGTCTTTGCCGACGAGCGCCGGATGACACTCCACAATGACGCGCTCAAACGCGTTGACGCACGTCCCGATTGCGGCGTGATCTTCCACCGGAATCGCATTCCGATCGAAGAAACTTCCGCTGTTGTAAAGCTTGATCTCTCGCGCCGCCGGCAGCCGTTGCAGCGCGTATTCGATTTGAGCCGGGATGGCGCCGGGAGGAAGACCTTCCTGCAGCGTGTTCCGCCACAGATCGCACATCAGGCAGCGCCACGGACATTCGCGGTTCGTCAGAAAGATCGTCGCAACCGGCACAGTCTCACCGGCTGCGCTGCGCTCCTGCTCCACAAAGTACGCCCAGGGCCGCTTAGGATCGACGGCGTTGCGCGGCCCGCGGCGCGACACAATCCACGCGTTCCGCTCCGCAGATACCTTCGGGTACGCTGCCAACGAATGCCTCAGTGGTAGAGGGCAAAAAAACGCTCTCGATACTCCGCTTCGCGATAGGGCAACCGCGTGCGCAGCGACTCCTCCGCGACAGCCCCGTGCTGGAAACGGCGCTTGGGAAAAACCGGCATCTCGAAACCGGTGACGGCTTTCACGCCCCGTGCGACGATCTCGCCTTTCAGTTGGTACAGCCGGGTCACATCATATTGCGTCAGCTCGATGAAAGGCATCGCCTCAGCGATCGCGATCACTTCAGGCTTCGTGTAGGGGCTGAATCCTTCAAATCCGCAATGATGCGCAGGCGCGTAGGTCCGTACATACGACCGGCTCAATCCGCCGCTGTAGGTCAGCGAGTGCTTGATCTTTCCAACCCCCCATCCCTCCTGGTAGAGCATCGGGTTGTTGACCACACTGCGAATCGTAAGCTCCGGATTTTCCTCAATCGGGTAATCCTTCAGATTCTCATCGCCGCCATCGCCGTCGATCAGATAACGCCATTCAGGATATCGCGCCCGGATGCCCCGCATCAGTGCGAGCGCCATCGTCGCCGATTCGACGTCCAGAGATTTGTAATCTTCAATGATACGAATCGTCTCGTTCGCATTGAGCGTCGCCGGATCGGCCGCGACCGACTCCAGGAATAACCCCAGCCCCAGCTTCTCGAGAAAACTACGCGCCTGCTCGACATCCGGTCCATCGCCCAGGTCCAGAACGAAGGCCTTTAGCCGGCTCGGGCTCACACCAAGCTTGCGCATCACATGGTAAGTCGTGAGGAAGACGCTGCCGCTGTCGATCCCCCCGGAGAAGCAGGCGCCAATCGGCTCCTTCTCCGGAATTGAGCGCAGCCATTTTGCGATCTCGTCGGCGAGAGCAGAGATGTAGACCTGGCCGATCGCCTCCAAATCCGCCGGCAGCGAACCCATCACCGGAGTGAAGAAGCGCGTATAGACGGGGTCGGGATCGGGACACCCGATCAATTGCAAATCGACCACGTGGTGGGCCGGTACCATGCGCGTGTAGCTGGGATGAAACTGGTCGCCCAGTCTCTCCCCCTGCAGCCACTCCTGAATCGTGTCGATTCGTGACGCGACAATCAGCGCCGGCCCTTCCTGCCGCTTCGCCAGGAAGTACCGCATCGGCCGATCGAGCGAACGCGCCATCCGCACTCTCTTGCCCGACTTTGCAGTCAGCGCAAACGACCCCTGGATGTCCCGCACCGCCTCCGCCGGCCCATCGAGCAAGATCCGCCGGGCCTCGTCCACACTCAGGTTATAAAGATGATTCGAGCCCGGCTCGATCAGGTCGACGACGCGTTCGACGTAATGGTCCATCAACAGGCCTCGCAAGCAGTGTACGCGGAACGGTGCCGGAAAATCGCCCTGTGCTGATCGAGCTACACGCCCATCGCCGCAAGCGATTCTTTGACTGTCGGGTCCGCTCCCGCTTCGACCGCACGCCGCCGCACCTGATGGAACCGCGAGAGCACCGCGTTGGCCTTCGACAACGCTCCAATCCGCTCCGCGTACGCCGAAAGCTTCGCGCCCGGTATTGCAAAGATCGCTACATCATCCTGCAGAACATCCAGGTACGCGCGAGCGCCGCAGCAGCCGAGGCTCAGAGCGGCCCTTCCGCTGTTCATCACCTGCGGGACCACCGCGCACGCCGGTCTGCCCATCGCGGGCGCCACCTGGTTTTCTACCTGCTGCGTGGCCTCCGTAAGGATCAGCGTCTGATTCGAATGGACAAACAATACGACAACATCGGGATTCAGCCTTGTGCGATTCAGCGGTGAGTAGACCACATACGTCGGCTGCGATTGCAGCACCGGAATCTGCGGCAGATCCTCCGGACGGACGTACCCAAGATCGCCGAATACCTTCAGCGCATCGACCAGGTCGGTCTGCTGCTCCGGCGACGGCTGCAGGTTGTGGGTGTAAACGCCAATTGCACAGCGGTAGTGATCTGCCGCGGACGTCACGAACGCGCCCGCCGCGGCGTCCTCCCAGAACCGGCATCCGGCGGGAACGCGGCCCTTATGCGCCGGCACATCGGCAGGCAGCGAATCGCTGAACACCATCGCGATCGGGGGCTGCTTCAGGCGGAGAGACGCCGTCAGAGTATTGGCAATGGCCGCAAAGTCGGGGTGTCTCGTCACAAGTTCCTCCTTCTCAACTCAAAATGGGCAACGGCTCAGATTTGCGCAGGAACGGCTAGCTCGGCTGCTCAGGCTCGGCCGTAAATCCCAGTTCAGCAATGAATCCGCGCAAGGCCGGCTCGCTCACCGCCGAAGGGTCATACCTGATCGTCACGTGGGCCTCGGCATAGCTGGCCTTCACCCACTTCACTCCCTTCTGCTCACGCAGCATGGTCTCCAGACCTACAGCGCACGTCACGCAGGTGAACCCACTGACGTGATATGACACGGTCCGGGTCTCGGCGCCGTGCACCAGTTCTACAGCCGCCACCGTGCCAACACCGGCCAGCGTCATCATCTGCACGAATCGTCTGCGTTCCATTTCCCTTCTCCTCCGCTTCAAACACTGCCAAACCGGCGCTGTTACTTACTGCGCCGCAGCCAGCCCCGGATCATATTTCCAGGCCGTCTCGTAGGCGGCTTTGTCGGCGAACCGTGTATCGGTGTACTGGCTGAACTCAATCTTCTTGTTCAGCACACCGGTTTCGATCATCAGGTCGCGCACCATGTCGAAGTCGGCCTTGCGCGGCGCCAACTGGCTATAGATCACCCGATCCATGGGATTCGTCAACGCCCATCGCAGCAGTGCCGGTTTCTGGTTGTAGTAGTAGCGGCCGACAAAATCCGCCGCATCGTCGCGATAGCGGATCCCCTTGTCGAGCCACAAGCCCGAGCGGGCGATGCCGTCCACAAGTACCTGCACCGTCTGCGGCCGCTCGTCGATCAGATCCTGCCGCACGACAAGGATGCACGACATGTAATCCGGCCAGTATTTCCGCGCCTGGAACAGCACGCGTCCATACCCGCCCATCTCTGCCTGCGAGGGGAACGGCTCTCCCATCACGAAGCCGTCGATCGCGCCTGCCGCCAGCGCGCCCGATACGTCCGGCGGCGCCATCTCCACCATTCTGATATCCCCGGGTTTCATGCCCCACACCTTCATCGCCCGAAACAAAATCAGCCGCTCGTCGGAAAAGCGGCTGGGAATGGCAACCGTGCGTCCCCTGAGGTCCGGAAAGGATTTCACGGGACCGTTCTTCCTCACGACCAGCGCGCTGCCGTAGCGGTGTCCGAGATACACAACTTTGATGGGCACGCCCTGTGCCGCAAGCGCAATTGCCAGGGGCGCCACGATAAATGCCGCCTGCACCTTGTTTGAAATCAAAGCCTCTTTGATTTCTGGAAATCCCTGGAACAGCCGCGGCAGAAACAATTCGCCGTTTTCGGAAAACTTCGAAATATAGTCTGTTACCGGACAAGTCAGCTGGCAGGTCACGGGAATATATGCGACAACAATCTTTCGCTCCGCAGGCGGACGAAAGCTGTTCAGTACTACATCCCAGTTCACGTTGAGCCACGCATGCAATCCCGTGATGAGCATGAGCCATGCGACGCAATACAGCACCACTTTCTTAGGACTCAAAACGGAACCCCCATCGCACCGAACGAAGTTTCTCCAGCCGGCGGAATGCTACGTCCAGAATCAGGCCGATCACGCCGATCAGCAGAATCGCCGCCACGACCAGGTCGTAGCGCTTGCCGGAGTTGCGCGAGTCGATCACCAGGAAGCCCAGGCCCGAATCCACCGCAATCATCTCGGCCGCCACTACTACCAGCCAGGCAATGCCGAGCGCGATGCGCAGCCCAACCAGAATCTGCGGCAGCGCTCCCGGAAACAGGACCCGGCCCAGCAACTGTGGTGGCCTGAGCCCGAAATTCCTGCCTGCGCGACGATAAACTGCGGGCACGTTGGCGACTCCATTGATGCAGGCCACCACGATGGGAAAGAACGATCCCAGAAAAATCAAAAAAATGGCAGCGTAATCTCCCACCCCGAAAAAGATGATTGCCACCGGTATCCACGCAATCGGGCTGATCGGCCGCAGGATCTGCATCACCGGATTTAGGACCTGATTGGCGGCGGGATACCATCCCAGCGTCAGTCCCAGCGGAACGCCGACGAGCACGGCAAGGCCGTAGCCGACGGCCACCCGCCGCAGCGAATCGATAATGTCCTTCCAGAGAACGTGGTGCCGCACTAACTCCGCCAGGCCCTTCTCCACTTCGCGCGGGGAAGGAAATACCTTTGTCCCGCTCCAACGCACGGAGTAGTACCACACCGCCAGCAGCAGCCCGGTCGCAAGAATCGGCCAGAAAAATCGCTCCCACTTCGCGGGCTGGCTGAGCGAGTTCATAGTTTGTGCGCCAGTCCAATCTGCTGAAAGATGCCGTCACGCAACTCCAGATAGCGCTGCGAGCTGATATCGCGGGGATGGGGGATGTCGATGTTCACGATGCGCTGAACCGTCGCAGGCCGTGCGCTCATCACCACCACCCGATCGGCGAGTTGCACTGCCTCGTCGATATCATGCGTCACGAAGATGATTGTCTTGCGCTCCGCTTCCCAGATGCGCAGCAGTTCGCCGCGCATAATGAGCCGGGTGATCGAATCCAGCGCTCCAAACGGTTCGTCCAGCAGGAGCATGTCCGGATTCACCGCCAGCGCCCGCGCCACTTCCAGCCTCTGCTTCATGCCGCCGGAAAGCTCCTGGGGATAGGTCTTCTCGAAACCCTGCAGGCCTACCATCCTCACGTAGTGAGCGATGCGCTCCTCGCGCTCTGCCTTCGCCAGCTTCGCCAACCCGAAACCGATGTTGCCCTCGACCGTGAGCCACGGAAATACTCCGCGCTCCTGAAAAACAAAAATGCGTCGGGGATCCGGCTTCTTCACCACTTCGCCGTCAACCCTGATCTCTCCGCCGGTCGGCGCCAGGAACCCCGCCATCGCGTTCAGCAGCGTCGACTTGCCGCATCCGGACGGTCCCAGCAGACAAACGAACTCTCCATCTCCGACTTCCAGGTCGATGTTGTTAAGCACTTCGGTCCGCTTGCCGTCCCGCTCGAAGATCACGCTCACGTGATCGACACACAGCTTCGTCTTCACAGCGAGGGGCAGCGGCGCAGCAATCGATTGCATGAGAGTCACTAGTCCTCCGAATAACCCCAGCGAAACGATCTCATCGTCTCCAGCGACTGCATCCCGAGATCGAGCAACAGCCCAATCACTCCGATGATCAGCATCCCAGCCACCACGAGGTCGTAGCGATTGCCGGCATTGCGCGCATCGACAATCAGAAATCCGAGCCCGGAGCTCACGGCAATCATTTCGGCCGCCACCACGACCAGCCACGCGATCCCCAGCGTGATGCGCAATCCGACAATCAGTTTCGGAATCACTGCCGGATACAGAACCCGGTACACCAGCTGGCCGGTATTCAGGCCGAAGTTCCGGCCTGCGTTTACATACACAGCCGGAATACTTTGCACGGCGTTGATCGCCGTGAGCATCAGGGGGAAGAAGCAGCCGACAAAAATCAGAAAGATTGCCGCCAGGTCGCCCACACCGAACCAGAGAATCGCAATCGGAATCCAGGCCAGAGGCGAGATCGGCCGCAGAATCTGGAGGATGGG
>DATJNE010000096.1:0-21896 GCA_035508305.1 Acidobacteriaceae bacterium
CCGTAGCGCCGCTGCCACGCGTCCTTCAGCCGAGCGGCCACGACCGCCCGCTCCGGCTCGCTCGCCTCTTCTTTCGCTTTGGCGACGAAGCGCGCCGCCTCCGTTTTAGCCAGCTCCAGCAGCTTGCGGTCCCGTACCAGATTCGCCACGCGAAAATCCGGCAACCCCGCTTGCCGCGTGCCGAAAAACTCACCCGGACCGCGCTGTTCGAGGTCCAGCTCGGCGAGTTCGAAGCCGTCCTGGGTGCGGACCATCGCCGCCAGCCGCTCCTCGGCGCTCGGCGAGATTTTTCCGCCGGTCATGAGGATGCAGTACGACTTCGCGCCGCCGCGTCCCACGCGGCCTCGCAGTTGATGCAGCTGCGCCAGCCCGAAGCGCTCCGCGTGCTCGATGACCATGACCGTCGCGTTCGGCACGTCGACGCCGACTTCGATCACCGTGGTCGCGATGAGCACGTCGATCTCGCCACGCTGGAAACGGCGCATCACGACCTCCTTCTCGTCCGCGTCGAGCCGCCCGTGCAGCAACCCGACGCGCAACCCGGCCAGCTCCCCCTCCCGTAGCCGCTCGTACATATCCGCCGCCGATTTCAGCGGCAGCTTCGGAAACAGCGATTCTGTCTTCTTCTTCGCGCTCTTCTTCGCTGGTTCCGGTTCCACTTCGTCGGGCAGCGCGAAGTCCAGCTCCGGCTGATCGTCCTTCGGCCCCTCGATCACGGGATAGACCACGTAGGCCTGGTGCCCCTTCTTCACCTGCCTGCGGACGAAATCCCAAACCTCGTCCGCGCGCTCATCGCTCACCTGGCGCGTGACGATCGGCGTGCGGCCGGGCGGCAGTTCGTCGAGGACGCTGAGGTCCAGATCGCCATAGAGGCTCAGCGCCAGCGTGCGCGGGATCGGCGTTGCGGTCATCACGAGCACGTCGGGCTCTGCGTTGTCCTTCTTCATCAGCCGGAAGCGCTGCAGCACGCCAAAGCGGTGCTGCTCGTCGACGACGACCAGGCCCAGCTTCGCGAATTCGACCTTTTCTTCGATGAGCGCGTGCGTGCCGATCACCAGATCGGTCTCGCCCTCGTAAATTCTGCGCCGCGCCGCCCGCTTGCGGTCATCGTCGAGCGATCCCGTCAGCAGCGTAATGCGGTATCGGTGCCGGGCTTTCTCCAGCACCCTGCGCGCCGACAGATAATGTTGCGTCGCCAGAATCTCCGTCGGAGCCATCAGCGCTGCCTGATGGCCGTTTTCGATGGCGATCAGCATCGCCTGCAGGGCAACGATCGTCTTGCCGGAGCCCACGTCGCCCTGCAGCAACCGCCGCATCGGGACGGGTCGACGCATATCCGCCGCGATCTCGCCCAGGGCGCGTTTCTGGGCTGCCGTCGGATGAAAGGGCAGAATCTCGCGCAGAGCCGCCCGGACTTTCTCGCCGGTTTCGAACGCGATGCCGGTCTTCTCCTGGAAGCGCCGCCGCTTCACCTCGAGGCCGAGCTCGAGGTAGAAGAGCTCCTCGAAGATCAGCCGCCGATGCGCGGGCGTTCCGGCCGCCTGCAGCTGGCCCAGCGCCGTTCCCGCGGGAGGAAAATGCACCTCGCGCAGCGCCTGCTCGCGGCTGGGCAAATCCAGGCGCCGCAGGACCGATACGGCTAGGGAACCCGGCAGCGTCTCGGGAATCCCCTTCAGTTCCTCGAGGATGTTCCACACTGTGCGCCGAATCCACCGCGATGCCAGCTTGCTCCCGCCCAGCGACTCGTAGACGGGGGTGATGCGCCCCACCTCGAGCACACGATCCAGCGCATCATCGTTGCCGCCGGGCAGAATTTCAAACTGGGGCTGGATCATCTTCAGCCCGCGCCCCGAGCGCGACGCGTCGACCTTGCCGTACAGCGCCACCATTTGGCCGGCATGGAAGCGCCCTTCGAGATACTTGCCGTGAAACCACATGGCCTTGAGCGATTGCGTACCCTGGCCGACGGTCATCTCAAAGATGGGCATGCGTTTGGTGCGCAGCAGCGCCGCGCCTCGCACTTCGCCGATGACGCTGGCGGTTTCGCCCGGCTTCAGCTCGCTGAGCGCGCGCGGATTCAGCCGGTCTTCATAGCGGAACGGGAGATGCAGGAGCAGATCCTCGACGGTGAGAATCTCTTTCTCGGCCAAAATGGTGGCAATCGCGGGCCCGATGCCCTTCACAAACTGCACGGGGGTTGCAAGCGTGAGCACTGCAGCGATGCTAAAGCATCGGCGCAGGAAGGACGGACGCGTGCGTGCCGGTTCCGGGCGTTCGGCGGCCCCGGCTTAGCTGCCCATGAAACCGAGGTAGGGGCTGGAGCCGAAGTTGCCGAAGTTGGGAAAGACCGTCCGCACCTGGCCGTCAGAAAGACCAAACCACTGAGCGAGCGTTCCCCCGTACTGATCGACGGCGGTGGTGGGGATCAGGCGTCCGGCGCCCACGTCGTTGGCCTGGTCGGCGCCGACGACGGGGTACTGGCCGTACATGTCCTGGCCTTTCACCGCTCCACCGACGACAAAGTGGTGGCTGCCCCAGCCGTGGTCGGTGCCGTCGCTGTTGCAGGTGAGGGTGCGGCCGAAGTCCGAGGCCGTGAAGGTAGTGACGTTGTTGCCGAGGCCGGACGACTGCATGAGCCCATCGAAGTATTCCAGGGCCTGGCCGAGCTGAGTGAGGAGCTGGGCGTGGGTTTTGGCCTGGCCGTCATGGGTGTCGAAGCTGCCGATCTGGACGTAGAAGATTTGCCGGTTGACGCCGAGACTGGCGCGGCCGCCGATGATGCGGGCAACGGTCTGCAGCGACGCGGCCAGCGGGTTGTCGGTGAGCATGTTGGTGGTCGGGTCGAGATACTGTGGCGGATTGGGAACCCCCGTCGGTCCGGCGGCCAGCATGGAGGAGGCCAGCAGCGCCTGCGCCTGGATGGAGCGGTTGACGACGACCGCGTATTCCTTCGCGAAGAGGTTCGTTTCTTCCGCAGTGAGGATGGAGTTCAGAGCGTCTGTCCCCGCGGTCGAGCCGAAGAGGGGGTTCGCGAGGCCGGAGATGGGAATCGGTCCGGCGGGGGTCACGTTGAGCTGGAAGGAGGTCTGCCCGGAGAGGAACAGAGCAATGCCGGCGGTGGAGATGCAGGTGAACATGGAGTTGGAATTCATGTTCATGCTCTCGATCAGATCCGCGACGGCGCCGCCCCAGCCGACATGCTCGGCGGAGCCGCCGTTGGAGGCGATGGCCTGCCATGCGGCGGTCTGATCGAAGTGGGAAAACAGGGAAGCGGGCAGGGGAACGGAGTTGGCCTCGACCTGGGTCTTGCTCGCAGGAGCAATGAGGGTGCCGATGTTGGCGACGACGGCGGCGCGACCGGCATTGAAGAGATTCTGAACGCCGCTGAGGTAGGGGTTCAGCGCGAAGGTGCGCCCCGACTGCGGTGTGAGCGGGGTGATGGGGAGCAGGCTGGCGAGCGGATAGGCGAGACCGGGGGCCCCGGAACGCGCCTGGGTGAAGGCGGCGAAGGAATCCGAATCGGTCGCGATGACGGTGCCATGGCCGTCGTTGCCGCCCTGGAGGAAGACGCAGACGAGGGCTTTGTAATCGGATGCGCCGTTGCCCTGCGCCATCGCGGCCAGCGAGTTCAGCCCGAGGATGATGGGGCTGGCGTACATGCCGGACATGGTGGCCAGCGAGGCGGTGCGCAGGAACTGGCGGCGGGACTGCTCGAATTTATTCACGCACTTGCACATGGGGGAAAGCTCCTAAAACTGGCTTGCAAACGACGGCGCGGCCATCGTGAGGTAAACCGCAGTCTCGACGCGAGCGGTGAGCGCGGCATTGATCGCGTTCTGGTCGCCTCCGGAGGGAACGGGGATGGCGCTCACGGCGCCGAGGATCTCGTTATAGAGGTTGCTGTCCATTTCGCCGGCCATGAGCAGGAGGTTGATACGGTCGAGCAGGGCGCCGGGGTTGTTGGCGAGCGCCAGTTCGGCTCCGTAATTCGAGAAGATGTCGGAGCCGTTCGCCGAGTTCGCCCCAATCGCGTTCTGCAGGTAGTTGAGATAACCGACGACGGTGGTCACGTTCGTCATCTGCATCTCCGGTGCGACGAGGCCGGCCTGTTCAATGCTGGTGCCCGGCGGGACATAACCCGGGGCGAACCAGTTGAAGACGGTGGGAGAACGGAGGGTCATCTGGCCGAGTCCCCAGATAGGATCTTCGGTGCTGCCGATGCCCCAGGAGCCGGTGCGCGACTGCGCGGTGAAGGCACGGGCCCACTCGGTGTAGCGCAGAAGAGCTTCGCGGACCTTGCCGTACTGCGGATTCGCAGCATCGCCGGCGGTGTCGCGGGCTTCGGGATCGAGAAGGATCGCGGAGATGACAGCCTTGAGGTTTCCCCGAACGCCGGTACCGTCATTTTCAAAGACGGAGGCGATGCGCTGGACGTAAGCCGGGCTGGGATTGCTGGTGACGAGGTGCTCGATGAGCTGCTTCGAGAAAAACGCCGGCAGGTTGGGGTAGTTGAAGAGAGTGTCGAGGGCGGTTTTGAGGTCCCCGTCGGGATCGGGGCTGCCGGATGCAGGGATCGTGACGCCGAGGAAATCCTTCTCGACAGTGGAGTGATGGCTGGGGTAGCTGGTCATGGGCAGCAGGTCTTCGCCGAAGCCCGGACCGACGTAGATACAGCAGCTGGACCAGGCGGTGTCGGAGGTGTTGCCGGGGACGTTCCAGCTGAAGCCGGTGAAGACTGCAGCCAGGCCCATGACGTCAGTGTTGGAGTAGGTGGGGATGGGATTGCCGGAGCTGTCGAGCTTCTGGCTGCCGTCGTCGTTGAGCTGGTAGAGGCCGACGGTGAAGAGTTGCATGACTTCGCGGGCGTAGTTTTCGTCCGGATCGGTTGTGGCATTCCCCTTGTCGTTGCCCAGCATGGACAGATACTGGCCCATCATCGGGTTCAGCGTGATGTCGTTGAGCAGGGTGCGGAAGTTGCCGAAGGCATCGGCGCCGAGCATGTCGTAGTAAGCGGCTTCGCCGCGCGGGTAACTCTGAATGGCGGAGTTATTCGACGAAATGACGAAGATTTCCGAGAGCGCGTACTTCACGCGCTGGCGGAGCTCGTCGGGTGCGGCGAGGGCATCCTGCCAGAAGGCATCCTGGTAGTAGATTTCGCCCTGCTCGTTGCCCTCGAAGAGGGCGGTGTTGCACTTCACATCGCCCGAGGCGCAGGGCGGGTTGTTAATGAGGATGGACTGCTCCACGGCAGGCTCGTCCGGGGCAGCGGGCAGAGCGAACTGGGTGTTGAGCCACGCCTGATAGCCGTTCATCGAGACGTCGTGGATGTCGGCGTCGGTAGCGCCGAACGTGGCCTGGTCGAGGAAGCGCGAAGCGTCTTCGGGACTGACGATCGGAACAGGCGGAGTGCCGTTGACGAGAGCGACGAGATCGGAGGAAGTCGCGGGTCCAGGCGATGGGTTCAGGACCTGAATGTCGAAGTTGCCGGCCTCGGTGAGGGTGAGCGTAGCCGTGAGCTGCGTGCCGCTGTTAAACGTGGTCGGCACCGCAGAGCCATTCTGCAGGACCTGCGCGCCGTTGATGAACTTCTGTCCCTGGACGACAACCGTCGCCGTACCTGTGTTGAAGGTGTTCGGCGTGGCCGAGGTCAGAATGGGAATGGGATTGAGAACGGAGATGTTCTGGCTGATCGAGACCTTTGGGTTGTCCGTGCTGGTGATGGTGAGCTGGACGATGTTGCTCGGCGTGGGTACGACGGCGGGTGCTGTGTAGGTGATGGATCCGTCGGAGTTGGAGACGGCGGCGCCGACCGTGGCATTGCCGCCCGCGACCCCGTTCACGGCAAGGGTCACGCCGGTGTTGGCGGTCCCGGTCACCATCAGACCCAGGTTGAGTTTGTTCGTGACGCGGACATCGGTGCCGTCATTGGGCTCGACTGTGAGCACGACCTGACCTGGGCCGACAGGCACCGATAAGGTTGCCGAGTTCGCCGCGCCGGGATTGGGATTGCTAACCAGCAACGGGTAGGTTCCGGGGGTGGGAGCGGTGACCACGGCGGCGACTTCTGTCGAGGACACAAACGTGGTGGCCACAGCGGAGCCGTTCCACAGGATTTGCGCGCCGTAGACGAACTCGGAGCCGTTGACGGTAATGGTGGTGTTGCCCTCGGTCATGCCGGAGGGGGTGATGCTGTTCACGATGGGGATGGGGTTGAGCACGGCAACGGTCAGGGATCCGGGAGCGGCGTCGGGATGGCCGTTGGCGGTGGCCGTGATGGTGACCGTATTCGGGGTGGGAACCTGGGCCGGTGCCGTATAGACGCCCGCCATATCGATGGTGCCCACCTGGGAATTGCCGCCCTGGACGCCATTCACAAAGAAGGTGAGCGGCACTGCGGTAATCGTCATGCGGTTCTGAATCTGCAGCTGCTGATTGACCCGCACGGACGCGGACGAAGCGGAAATCGCGGTCAGGTTCCCCAGCGGTGCGTTGATGGTCCCGCAACCTGCAGACAGGAAGAGAGCGCTGGAGAGGGCGGCGAGAGGCAGAGCGAGGCGGAAGGCGCCTGGACGTTCGGATCTTGCTTGCACGCATCCTCCTGGGGGATTGAAAGCTGCGTTTCCAGATGTCAGCCGGTGAACGGAACGGGTGAGTTGTGCGCAAAGCGTATCACCGGAAAGTGCTCGCTGTTGTGAGAATTGGTACCCGGCGGCTACCACAAAAGTGGAGTGTGCCGCCCCGATTCGGGCCCGGTAAGATTTTTGCCTTTTGCGTACGGAAGTGGCGGGGAACCCGGCGTCCCCGGTGTGAGCGAAGTGGCTGGGGTGCACGACCGGGAAAAGCGGGCGGCCCGGCTGGCGATGGAACCGAGGCGCGACGCAACCGGTGCGGCCAGAGGAGAGGGTTTCGGCGTCATTTGATGCCGCGCGAATGAATTTCACCCAAAGCGCTAAAGATTTGCGACAATGGTTCGCCACACGCGCAGGCAATTCCCACGCAAATTCGCTGCGCGGGGCTTTTGGGGCGGCGAAACCGCTCAACGACGAATCTCCAGGGCTGAGCAGAACTTCCGGACATGTGACCGATGCGGAAGCAGGAGACTCGTCCACGAGGACCGTTGACGGACAAGGCCCAACGGTTCGCCCTCCACGCAGCGCCTTGAATGTCTCCCCCTGGTTGTCTTTGCGAGTGAGTGGACCACCACCGTTCTGGCGAAAAGGGAGGTTCTCGGGTCATGCATCGTCCTCTTCGGTCAGCCATCGCCATTCCCGGTTGCTGTGTGTGTCTCGCGATTTCCCTGTCGGCGCACGCAGCAGGTGCAGGCGCTGCGCCGCCCCTCACCGGATCACGGGAGGCGGCCAATACCACGACGGCCAGTGGAGCCACGCTCGCGATCCCGGGACCGCTGCGGTCGTTCCTGAGGATGGCCGGGATCAGCCAGGAAGCCGGCCCGGCCGATGTGCTGCCCCTGGTGGCGCGCAACGTCTCCCTGCATGGATATGAAAACGGAGGCGAGACCGAATACCTCTCCCTGCTGCGGCGCTATGTGGAGTTCGCGCGCGATGTGCAGCGGCTGACGGACCCGCAGGGGACCCTGCACATCGAAAACTGCGACGACGCCGAGCGGCTGGTGGACGTCCTGGGATACCAGTTTGCGGAAGGGTGCGGCGAGAAGAACGCTTATCTGGTGACCGCGAACGCCGAGCGCGCGTTTCTCACCATCGACTCAGGATTCCCGCTGACCGGGCTGGAGGAGGCGATGCAGAAGCACACGCCCTTCGTGTACGCTTTCCCGGCCACCCAGGTTCCCATTCTCTTCCGGGAGCAGGACTGGACGGGCGCCAGCACCTGGCGGCCAAAAGGTGGAACCAGCCTCCTGGATGTGCTGCTCCACGACCGCGAGACGGACCTGCTGTACTGGGCACTCTCCAACGACGATGAGGAGACGCGCGAGGCCCTGCACGGGTCGCGCACCATGCGCACTCTGCTGCCGCTGGCGCCGGCGCTGAGTTTCTACGGCAGCCAGCTCTCCATCCGTTCCGGGCGAGTGCAGGTGCCGGGCGGGACCCAGGCCGAACACGCCTGGCAGGAACTGGTGGGCGCGAGCCCCTCGTCTCCAGGCGATTTCACGGAGCGCTTGTTTTCGAAGGATCGCGGATGGCTGGCCGCCTATTTTGACGCCCTGTCGCGCGTGAGCCGGGCGCAGCAGGCTCACCTGACCGAAGGATCGAGGCTGCGCCAGCTGTACGACGTCTACCGGCGGGCGGCGGGCAACCTTGCCGCGACGCGCGGGGTCTTTCCGCGTAATGCAGATCTCCTGATTCTGTTCAGCCGCCTGCAGTGGCAGCCGGACGGATCGCCTTATATTCCTGGCAGCCTCCCGGTCTGGAAAGAAATCTTCACCCAGGGCTCGACGCCGAAGCTGATCCACGAGTGGGTCCGCAACGCCCGCAGCTGGGAAAGTCCGGAGCAACTGCTGATGACGCTGGTGGCCTGCGCGAACTTCTCCACCGAAGCCGGGCCGCTGCAGATTTACCTCACTCTCAGCGCCATTGACAGCGCGCGCGGGCCGGGCGCCCGGCTCAGCGACGCGACCGTGCGCGAGCTGGCCGCCAGGTTCGACGACTATCACAGCTGGTATCTTGCCTTCTCCGAGTTTCCGGAACTCAACGATACGTCCATTACTCAGTTCCTGAGTGCGGCGGATGCCGTGAGCGGCATCGGAAACGCCGCGCTGCGCGCCAATGCCATGGGCTCCCTGCAGGCGAATATCGGCATTTGGGAAATTCTGGCGCGGCAGCAGCAGATTCCGGCGCAGGCCATGAGCCAGTCCTGGCAGAATATGGTTCATTCCTTTATCGGCGTCTCCTCTTCGGTGCAGCTCTTCGACGCCGCCCGCAATTCGCTGCGCGCTACGGTCACAGCCGCCACCGGACAGGCCAATGTTGCCGAGGACCAGGTGATCGAGCTGCTGGCCGGACCTCCGCAGCAGGACGAGACCGGCCGGCGCGTCCACGAGGAGATCGCGGATCGCATGCGATCCGTGCTCGACGACCAGCGGCTGGTATCGCTGGATACGCTCTTCGCGCTCGATGGCGGCCTCGATCAGCTGGCCCACGGAGCCGCGGTGAAAGCCGAGCTGATTCCCCTGGCCGGCAGCCTGAAAGAATTCGAGATGCCGCGAGCCATCTTCACCGCGGGCGAAAAGGCCGCCTGGGCTCCGGAGATTTACACCAGCCGCCATGCGGAACTTCAGATCCGAACCGATCTGACCAAAGAGATCCAGCAGGGAACGCCGGCCCAGCTGGAAGCGGCGCGCGGTCAGCTCGCGCCCTTTTTGCGGGACACGCTGGTGGGACTGAACTACGCCTACTACGAGCCGCCCGGGGCCCAGGTGCTGCACAACAACCCTCTGTTCGTGCGCTCGCAGGATTTTTCCGGGGCATCGATCCAGGGGTACAACCACGTCTGGAATGTTCCGGAGCTGGTGGGCATAGGCGTGACGGCGGGCGGCGGCGCCTATCTCATCGGATCGCTGGCCAACCTGCCCTACGCTCTGGCCACCGCTGAGGAAGATTTCATCGCCCCGGAACACGTGCAGGCTCTCATCTGGCAGGCGGCCGGCCCCGCCATTCTGGTGGATGCCATCGAGCCCCGCTGGTGGGACGTGAGCGCGGCGGAACTGCATGCCGCGGCGCTTTATCAGAGGATGGGTGAAGAGTTGCTGCGGGCTGCTCCGGACCATGTCGAGGTGCGCAGCAGAGTCGCGAGCATTCTCGCCGATCTGATGAGCCCGCGACGCCTGGAAACCACCCAGCGCGCGCTGCAGCAGTCCGTCGATCTCGCCGCTCTGATGCCGGAGATCACACCGGCGGAGAAGTTCTACCTCGCGGCGGAATATCGCAGGCTCTATCCGGCGGATGCGGCGGCGCCCGGGCCGGCCAGCAGGGAACTGGAGGCGCTGGCGCAGAAAGACCCCGCACAGGTAAGCGCCGCACGCCTCTCGAAGGATTTTGGCGTGCCTCATCCGACCCTCGAGCAGACCAACGCATGCGCCATTCTGACTCTGAAACCGCTGCCGGCTTTCTCCGGCGATGCCTACGAACTGATGGGCGAATCCTGGGAATCGAGCAACCTGTACTGGGCGCGCTTGGCCGACGAGATGGGCTATGCGCCGGAATCGCTGAACGTGCTCATTCCCGAGCTGAGCCGCCGCATGATTGCGAAAATCTTCGCGACGGACCTCGACGACTGGCCCGCGATCCTGCGGGCCATGGAGCAAACGGGCGAGGAGTTCCGGCAGGGCGGGATCCGGATCGCCGCAGCGGGATCGCCCTCAGGCGCCAGCACCATCAGCAGCAATGTGTCTCCTACGGAGCAGTGACGCGATGAAACTCTTCTTCGTTCTTCTCTCGTGCTCGGTTCTCACCCTGGCCCTCGCTGCCGGACCGGGCATCGCGGCGCAGGGTCCGTCTTCGCGGATCTTCGTCAACGTGGTTCTGGTGCAGCTCAATGTGGCCGTGACCGACAGGAAAGGGGAGTACGTGACCGGCCTGAAGCCGGAGAACTTCGTCGTGACCGAGGACAAAATCCCGGAGAAGATCTCTTCCTTTGAAGAGGGCGGCGCGCCGGGAGGCGTGATGGAGGAAACGGGGCAGGCGAGCGCGGCCGCCCAGCCCGGCAACAGCGCGTCTTCCGGGACCCCCGCGCGCCCGGCGGACAGCGATGCTCCCGGCGTGCATGCGGGAGAGCCGACGATCTCCCGGCTGGCGGGCGCCAGCGTGTTTGTGCTGTTCGACACCAGCGACTACATGTATCGCGGCTTCGTCTTCGCCCAGGATGCAATCGCGGGGTTCGTGCGATCCATGGAGGAAGCCAACAGGATCGCCTTCTATTCGTACAGCCGGAATCTCTCTCGCGCGACACCCCTGACGACCGACCGCTCGATGGTGATGCGCGGCGTCCGCAACACCGTGGCCGGCGACGAAGCGGCCCTCTACAACTCGCTGCTGCTCACCGTGCGCGACGCGGCGCAGCTGCGCGGGCGCAAAGCCATCGTGGTGTTTTCCAACGGGCCCGACAATGCCAGCACCGTGCCGCCGGAAGACGTCGAGGAACTGGCGCAGTCCACCGGCACCATCATCTACATCATCAGCACCCGGCAGGCGCACGACGAACCGGTGTCGAGCGCGGTGTTTGAGCGCATGAGCAAGGGAACCGGCGGCAAGGCCTATTTTGCGAAGGACTGGCGCGACGAGAGCATGGCCTTCGCTTCCATCAAGGACGATCTCGCGCACCTCTATACGATCAGCTACTACCCGAAGCCCAATCCGAATCGCGGCTGGCGGACAATTTCGGTGCGGCTGGTGGGCTCGGGGATGGACAAGTACCGGGTGCGCACCCGCGATGGCTACCGGCTGCAGGAGCAGGCGCCGCCGTCCTCGTCGCAGGCGACCGCCAGCGATTCTGCGGCGCCGACCGATTCCAACTGACCGGCTTCCGGCGGATTCCTCGATCCGGGTTTGGGGCGGGGCGGTGGGTCCGGCTCAGCGGAAACGGCGAATGCGCAGGGTGTGGCGTCCGGAGCGATAAAAGCCGGTGACGTAAACCGTGGCGCGGCCGGTGTTGGAGAAGATGAGCTGGCGCATGCGCAGCAGCGGCGTCCCCTTCGGCAGGATGAGGAGATCGGCCATGCGCTGATCGGCGTCGGTGGCGTCGATCTCCTCATCGGCGTAGGCGAGCTGAACCCCGCATTCCCGCTCCAGCACCGAGAAGAGCGACGTGCGATCGAGAGGCGCATTCATGAGCGCCGGATAATCGTCCGCGGACCAGTAGCAGACTTCCAGCGCAACCGGCTCGTCGCCGGCCAGACGTACCCGTTCGAGCCGGCCGAGGCGGGCCGTGGGGGGCAGGCCGAGGCGTGCGGCGATTTCGTGTTCGCGGTTGACGATCGATGACGAGACGACGCGCGAATGCGCGGTCAGACCGAGGCTGGCCATCTGCTCGGTGTAGCCGAGCAGTTTGTTGAAGTGGACCTTGGGGGGCGCCACGAACGTCCCGGCTCCGTGGCGGCGCTCCACGATGCCGTCGCGCGCCAGCTCGGTGAGGGCATGGCGCGCCGTCATCAGGCTGACACTGTGGATGCGGGCCAGTTCGCGTTCCGAGGGAACCGCATGGCCGGGCTTCAGCTGGCCGGAATCGATGCGGCGGCGGATCGCATTCTGGATTTTGCGGTATGCCGGTTCGTCGCTGCGATGGGCCATCGTTCCGGAGTTTCCGTTGCTGAAATCCTCAGCCGTATCAGCGAGTTGGGCCAGCGATTTCCTGAACACCATATCAGAACCCAGGGAAGTGAAAGGTGGTGCTATAGCAGTTCTCCACCGCTATAGGTTGACTGCTATAGAGCGGACGATAGCACGCGAAGATGAATCTGTAAACATCCCGCTCCGGAGGGTTGGCGCACGGCCCGCCGTCAGGAAGCGGAACCGGGCCTGGCGGCCCGTGCTTATGCGGGAGATAAGCACAAAGAGAGGAGAAATTCGTCTTCCAGGCCGGGCGCGGGCCGGGCCGCCGGTTGCCCGGGGCCTGGGGGCGATCGGGATTTCCACAGGGCCGTCGCCGCCCGCCGCTTGACACCGCCGGGTCAATAGCTATATAGCATTATCCAACGTGCTATATAGCGCGGTCGGGAACCCCCACCTGGACCGCGACAAGTCCGCGACCGAATTAAGGAGGATTCCAGTGAAATCCAGAATCAGGACGTTGCTGTTTGTTTCCGCTGCCGCGTGCCTGCTCCTGTTGCTCTGCGGCGTGCCGGGAGCCGCCTGGGCGCAGCAGGCAGCCGGTTCGATCACCGGCACCGTCACCGATCCGTCCGGGTCCGCGGTGCCCAATGCGAGCGTCACGGCGCGCGACGTCAATCAGAACACGACGTGGGCGACGAAAACCAATGCCGCGGGTGTCTACGACTTCCCGCAGATCCCGGTCGGCGCGATCGCCGTGAAAGTCGAAGCGCAGGGATTCCAGACCCAGGAGCGGGCGGCCTTCGACCTGGCGGTCAACCAGGTGGCGCGCGTCGACTTCGGGCTGGCGGTCGGGCGGGTGAGCACCACGATCCAGGTCAGCGGGGCGCCCCCCCTGCTGCAGACTTCCTCCACCGAAGTCGGTTCCGTGCTCAATGGGGAGGACGTGACGTCTCTGCCGCTGGCCACCCGCGACGTGAACCAGCTCACGCTGCTGGTGCCGGGCGCGGTCAGCCCGAATATCTTTGCCTTTGAGTCGTCGCAGACGACCTTCGGCACAGGACGCCCCTATGTCAACGGCGCCCGCGAGCAGGACAACAATTCTTCTCTCGACGGCATGGATGTCAACCAGCCGGACAACAACGACGTGGCCTATGTGCCGAGTCCGGACGCGGTGAGCGATTTCAACGTGATCACCAGCAACGCCCCGGCCGACTACGGCAATTACATCGGCGGCGTGATTGTGCAGACGCTCAAGTCGGGAACCAACCAGTTCCATGGCGACGCGTTCGAATATGTGCGCAACACGGATCTCGATGCCAATTCCTGGCAGGACAAAGCCAATGCGTTTCTCGTGATTCCCGGGGCGACGTCGACGACGCTGCCGCGGCCGGTGCTGCAGTGGAACGAGTTTGGCGGTACGGTGGGCGGGCCCATCGTCCGGGACAAGCTCTTCTTCTTCGCCGACGAACAGACGGAACTGAACAACACGCCAAGGACGGCGCAGACCAACACGGTGCTCCCCTCGGCCTTCATCAAGGGCGATTTCAGCCAGCTCTGTACCAGCCAGGGAGCCAGCTTTACCAACGGAGTCTGCTCGAACACGGCGTACCAGCTGTACAGTCCGGTCTACCTCACCGGGCCGAACGCCGGCCAGGTAGCGCCGGTCGATTCGCGGCAGCCATTTCCGAATAACCAGGTGCCGATCAACAGCAAGGTGGCGGCGGCGCTGGTGGCGTCCAACCTGTTCACCACCCAGGAAGAAACCCCAACCTACTACACCAGCGGTTACGTGCACTCCTACCAGGGCGATCTGAAGATGGACTGGCAGGCGACCCAGAACGATCACATTATGGGGCGCTACTCGCAGATGTACACCATCAACACCAGCAGCAACGGAATCGATCAGCTCACGCCCAACCTGACCCGCGAGTATCCGCTGAAGAACATTGTGGTGGATTACGCGCGGACGATTTCGCCCACGCTGGTGAACGACGCGCGCGCGGGCATCCAGATCTTCCCGGCCAACGATCAGATATACACGAACCCCATCAGCGGCAACCTGCCGCAGCAGTTTGGACTGCCGGGCGTGCAGGAAAGCATCCTGCCGGCGATGGGTTTCGGCTACACGAACATCGGCAGCTCCGACGGCGTGGAGATCTTCCACGACACCACCATCGAGGCCGAGGACGCGCTGACGTGGACGCACGGCAAACACACGATCCACACCGGCTTCGAGTACTACCACTACATCATGAACGACGTTTACGCCGGCAATCAGGGTGCAGCGGGATCGTTCGGTTTCAACGGCCAGTACACAGGCAGCAACGGCAATTACGGTAATGCGTTCGCCGACTTCCTGCTGGGTCTGCCGGACGGCGTGCAGCAAGGTGTTCCCTTCAATTTCCATCTGCGCAACAGCCTGTTTGCCGGATTCGCCCAGGATAACTACCGCGTAACGCCGCATCTGACGGCCAATATCGGGTTGCGCTATGAGCTGACGACGCCACGCGGCGACAAGGATTCTCAGGCGAACGTGAACTTCGATCTGCTGACGGGTACGCCGGAGATCGGGACGAACTATAACACCTACAAGGGTTGGGATAACTGGCAGCCGCGCATCGGACTGGCGTGGCAGCCGGCGTGGGCGCCGAATACCGTGTTCCGCGCAGCCTATGACATTTCAACCTATATGGAAGGCAACGGCGTCAATAACATGGCCGTCGTTAACCCGCCCAACGTTGAACTGCACAATGAGGTGAATAACTCCGGCGCCGGGCTGCAATATCCGGTGACGACGCTGGACCAGGGGTATACACCGTTCTCGGCTGCCTGCACGCCGGCGCAGCTGATGGCTTTTGCGGCGGCCTGCTTCGCCAGCGGCCAGGCGCACGCAACGAACCCGAACCTTCAACCCGCCGTCGATCAGCAGTGGACGGCCGCCATCGAACATCAGTTCCACGGCAACCTGACTGCGACTCTGCAGTATGTCGGCAACAAAGACGACCACATGTCCGACATCTATCTCTACAACCAGAAGGTGCTGACGTCGTCGGGCACCGTCGTGCCGGGGCCGTTCATGCAGCCCATCGTCACGGCCGGCGCCCAGGCGCGGTACAACGCATCCGACGGCATCTCGCGCTACAACGCCCTCGAAGCGGTCGTCGCGCAGAGAAACTATCACGGGCTCGACATGCAGGGCAGTTACACCTGGTCCAAATGCCTGGCGAACTCGCTCGGATACTTTGGCTCGTACGGCGACGAGGAAGGAACCGGCGAATCGCAGACGCAGGCCACGCAGAACTTCTTCCAGAACGAATACGATCCCATGGCCGACTACGGGCGGTGCACGATCGACGTCGCGCAGAACTTCCAGGGATACGGCGTCTATAACCTGCCCATCGGCCGGGGCAAGCTGGTGGGAAGCAATGTCAGCCGTGGCCTCAACGAGGTGATCGGAGGCTGGCAGACCGCCGTTAGTCTGGGCTTCCACTCCGGCTTCGCGATTACCCCCTTCGCTGGTGCTTACATGGGCGACGAGAATCCCTTGTCGGCGGCATCGCTCACCGGCTCCTATCAACCCCGGCCGGACTGTGTGGCGGGTGCAGCGCAGTCGGTGGGCATGCAGACGGTGCAGATCGGCAGCAGCATCGGCCGAACCAACCTGAACCCCGGCGCAGTAACGGAAGTTGCCAACGGCCAGTTCGGCAACTGCCAGAATGGCGCGCTGCGCGGGCCGGCACTGAAGACGGCGGATCTGAACCTCACCAAACAGTTCCCGGTCACCGAGCGCGTCAATCTCGCCTTTGCCGCGCAATTCATCAATCTCACCAACACGCCCATCTTCAGCGTGCCGGCCAGCTGGTGGGGCCAGTACAGCTCCTGCGGGGCGTGCAATGGAGTGCGCTCCACGGGCTACTTCGGCGGAGGAGCCGGAACCGTGGGGCTCTACGGGTTGCTGGACGGATCGAATCCGGGCCGCCAGATCGTTCTTTCCGGAAAACTGAACTTCTGAACCGGCCAGCCTCCGGCCCCTTGTCCAGCTGAAGGACTTCGCAGATGCCACCTCTCGGGGTGGCATTTGTTTTTCGGAATCTGCCTTGCGGCAGGGTTCTCGCACCCGTGTATGCTCGGTGTGACCTTTCGGGGCCGATCGAAGGATTCAAAAATTCCGTGGCCGCCGATGCGGCGGCTCACGTCTTCGGGGGAATCCGGTGATGAGAATGGGTTATCTCCTGGCAGCGGCATGGATCGCTGCTTCGACGCTGGGAACGGCGGCGCGCGCGCAGGAGGCCGGTCCCTACAAGGTGATTCGCATTCAACTGACCGGGGGCGAGGGCGGCTGGGATTACATCACCGCGGACCCGGACGGCCGCCATCTGTTCGTGGCTCGTTCGGGTCCCACAGCGCACATCGGTGTCTACAACCTCGACACCCTGGAGCCGGTCGGGGATATCCCCGATGTCAGCGCGCACGGCGCCGCGGTCGACACCGAGACGGGCCACGGCTTTGCTACCTCGAATCCGGTGACCATGTTCGACGCGAAGACGTTTGCCGTAATCAAAAAAATCGATACAGGCGGCCATCCGGACGGCTATCTCAACGACACATACAATCACCACTTCTACGTTCTCAGTCACGTGGCGCCGAACATCACCGTGCTTGACGATAAGGACGGAAGCATCCTGGGGACCATCGATATCGGCGGCGCGCCGGAGCAGGCGGCGGCCGACGGCCATGGCCGGATCTACGTCGACATCGAGGACAAGGCGGCCATTGCGGTCATCGACGCGAACACGATGAAGATGGTGGGCCGATACGACCTGTCTTCCCGCGGCTCGGAATGCGCCGGGCTGGCCCTCGACGCTGAGAACGGCATCCTCTTTGCCGCATGCCGCGAGAAGAACAACATGGTGATCCTTTCGGCGGCGGCCGGGCACATCATCACCGACCTGCCCACCGGCGAGGGCTGCGACGGCGTCACCTTCAACCCGGCAACCATGGAAGCGGCCAGTTCCCAGGGCGACGGGACGATGACCATCGTCAGGGAAGATTCGCCGGCGAGTTTCCGCGTGGAGCAGACCGTGGCCACGCCGATGGGAGCGAGGACGCACACGCTGGATCCGAAAACAGGCAACCTCTACACCATCACCTCCGAGTTCGGACCCACCCCGAAGACGCCTCCGGCGAACCTGCCGGCGAACGCGCCCGCGTGGATGCGCCGGCCGCGGCCGCCGATGATTCCTCACTCGTTCCAGATTGTGGTGATCGGCAGGAGTGAGTAGCCGGGCCAGATCCTCACGTCGATTCGTCCTCCTCACCGCCGTGCCGTCACCCTGACGCGGGCCGCTGCTTGCCGCAGTCAGGATCGATCAGAAGAGAGTGCACCAGGGTATCGGCCAGCCACTCCTGATAGCGCGCCGAGCTCCACCCGCGCTCCCGGACGAGCATCCGGTACACCTCGCTGCCCGTCAGCGTCCAGAGGATGTCCCGGGCGGCCCGGTAGCTCAGTCCCGGGCGCAAGCTCTTTGCCTTGCGCAGAGAGAGGATCATCGCTTCCTCCCGCTCGTAGCGGATGCGCTCACGCTGCTGTTCCAGCCGCGCCAGTTCCGGCGCGACCACGCCCGCGCCGCGTAACAGCTCGAAGCCTGCCCGCTGCGCGTCGTGAATCTGCCGGGCGATCCGGGCCGCTCCCCGCAGGCGCCGCTCCGCGTCTTTCTCTTCCAGGGTCTGCCGCACCGTCTCCTCATAATCCGCCCCGAAAGTGGTCTGGTTAAGAAGTTCCGCGAGGATGCCAGTCTTCGATCCAAAGACCGCATAAACCGTTTGTACCGAGACCTCGGCGCGCCGGGCGACCGCCTCCACCGTCATGCCGGCGTAGCCCTCCTTTGCGAGAAGCTGCCGCGTCGCCTCGACAATCCGCCGCCGGGTTTCGTGAGCCTGGCGCTCCCGAATCAGAGACGTATAGGTGCGCTTTGCTTTTCGTGCCATCCGTCTCAAAAATTCTAGCAACCTGTAATCATTAGAGTCATCTCTATCGGATATGGAACCTCTATCCGATATGGAGCGGTGGATTTGCCGCGGGGACCTTCACCCGCGCCGTTGTCCTCCGCACCAGCTGCCCGGCCGACGCCTCATGGCTCCCCGGGGCCGGGCAGAAGCTCTGGAAGCTGAAGAAGGGACGGATCGATGAGACTGATTATTTTGGGCGCTACGGGAGGAATCGGCGTCGAAGTGGTTCGCCAGGCGGCGGAACGTGGCCACGCCGTGACCGCTTTCGTGCGCTCCCCCGAACGGCTCCTGCCATTCTCCGGTGAGATCCGGATCCTTAAGGGAGACCTCCTGAATGCCGCCGAGCTCGGACGAGTGATCGCGGGCCATGACGGAGTCCTTTCGGCGTTTGGACCTCGCCTGCCGCTGGCGAGCAGCGACAGCGATCTCCTCGGGCGCTTCGCATGCGCACTGGCCGGCGCAATGAGCCAGACGACGGTGAGGCGAGTGGTCCTTGTCTCAACAGCTTTTCTCTTCCGGGATGCGATCTTTCCTCCCGCATATCTGTTCGGCCGCTTGTTCTTTCCGTCCGTGGTCGCGGATGCCTCGGCCATGGAACAGATTGTGACCGCCAGTCGGCTCGACTGGACGCTGGTGCGCCCACCGCAGCTGACCGACAAGCCGCGAACCGGACGCTATCGCGTCCGCGAGGGGCATTTGCCGGTCTTCGGCGCGCGCATCGCCCGCGCCGATGTCGCCGACTTCATGATTCGTTGTCTGGAAGATCGCGCGTCCATCCGCAAGGTCATGGGTGTGAGCCATTGACGCAACTGCAATCGAATCGCATGCACCAAACCGCCCCGCGAAGGCGATGGCCGCCAATCGCGTTCTGTGGGCACTCCGGTGAACGGACACATCGTCGTTCTCGGCTGGCAGCCAACACTCTAACCTGGGAGGAATCGTGAAACCCGTCACACAAATCAATGTAATCGCCATCAAGCCCGGCAAGACCGATGAATTCATCGAGGCGCAGCGCCGCTACATTGCGTCGGTGGCTCTGCCCCCCGGCCTCATCAGCTTCCGTATGTACAGGAGCGTGGACGGAAAGTCGGTCGCACTGGTGAGCCAGTATGAGTCGGCAACCGCCCTTGAGCAGGCCCAGCAGCGCGCCGTCCTGCAGCAGCACATCGAAACGGTGCGATCGCTGGTCGAATCCTCCAGTCCAGCGCTCTACGAGGAACTCTACGCTGCCGAAAACGCCGGCTGACTGTCCCAGGGTGGTTTCGAGCCGCGTGCTTTTCTACAACGGCAATCGCGTCGCTGCGGCAGGATTGGAATCGTACTGCATGTCCTCTCCGCCGTTGATGAATGCAGATCCCCTGAATCGGGTGCAAAATCGAAATAGAAGTCCGGGCCGCACGGTGACCCGAAATCCCCCAAAGGAGAGTCGTATGCGGAAAGGGAAAGAAAACCGAGTCCTCGGGCGCCTGGGCGCTCGCGAACTGACACCCGAGGAAGTGGAGCGGGCGTCAGGGAATGGGTCCGTGCACAGTGCCCAGCACACCAATGTGATCACGGTCAATCCGATCACGGGTCATCTGGACGGCGACGGCGCGGCCTGATTCCGCTGCTTCCCCGTTTGCGGGTGCGTCCTGGCGCACCCGCACCATCTCTTTCACGATGTGAAATCCTGTCATCCCTGAACCGGGCCCGGCTCGGACGGTACTGCATTGTCCTGAACGCGAAGGCATGCTTCCCGGGGGGCGCCGTGACGACGAGACCCGTTGCGTCCTGACCCTCGTGGCCCGGGCGAGCTTTCTGCGAGGAACTGGAGATGAGAATTGCGATCATCGCGCCGGAAGACGACAACCACACTGCCCCCGTTCGATGGGCCCTGGAAAAAGCGGGCTACGAGGTGCTCTGCTGGGCTGGCCTGGGCTGGTCTCCTGAAGGTCAGGCATCGCTTACCCTGCCGGACAATCCGGGCATCCGCCTGGCATCGGCCGATCTCCAGGCCGGCGATGTGGTCTGGATCCGAAGGCCGGAACCGCCCAGCCTCAACCCCGCCGTTTGCGAAGCGGACCGAAAATTCGCGCAGAGCGAATATCGCTGGTTCTCCGACTCGCTGATGTATTCTCTCGAACTGCTTCCCGTGCGATGCATCAACCGCTTTTCCGCCTCGCGGATGATCAGAAACAAATCGGTGCAATTGGTGCTGGCGCAGCGCTGCGGATTCAGGGTTCCGCGCACGCTCCTGTCCAACTCTCCCCGATCGGTGAGGGATTTCCTCCGGGATCCGAGCCCCTCGATCTGCAAAGCCTTCTTCGCGCACATCTGGCGTGGCAACGAGGATCGGTCGGTTGCCGTGACGGAAACCTTCGAGCTCACGGAAGACCTCGTACCGGATGACGAGGTACTGACGTACGCTCCCGCGATTTACCAGCAGAGGATTCGCAAGCAATTCGATGTTCGCGTCGTGCTCCTGGGCGCCGCCGTCTGTTCCTTTGCCCTCTACAACCCAAAGCGCTCCATTGACTGGCGTCAGGACGTCACCCAGGGACTGGTTCGAGTGGAAAGCATCGCCACGCCGCTGGAAATCGAACAGCAGGTTCTCGCTTTCGCGCAAAAATCGGGAATCACCTTTGGCAGTTTTGATTTCGGAGTGGATGGCGACCGGAACTGGTGGTTTTTCGAAGTGAATGAGCAAGGACAGTTCGTCTGGCTCGACGAATTCAATCCCGGACTGCACCTGCTGGAGAAGTTTCTCGCGTTCCTCACTTCTCAGGAAGGAGCGGGGCAGGAAACGTTGAACGCTCGTGCATCGCTTTTTCCGTCATGGCAGGATTATCTGAATTCGCCCGCTCCGAACCCGGTCTCCCCGGAACAGCCTCCCGTCGTTCCGGAATGTATGTCCCGCGAATAGCATCCTCAGCTCATCCCCCCTTCCTGCATCCACAACACCGGCTGCCGGATGGGGTGGTTGCGGATCACTTCAGGGACGGTGGGGTCGGGGTCCTGCCCGACCTCAACCGTCACGCCGGGTATCGCAATCCTGACATTGGCCCGATCTCGGACGAGGAATTCCAGGACGGGTTCCGTTTCGCCTACCAGGCTGTCGTCGATTTCCGCCTGCACCACGTCGTCAACTTGGACGGCGCTGCATACGGATGGGGGTCGGACTGACGAAGGGGGACCCGCCTGCGCCCTCTGTGTACCGTGTCAGCGCTGAGCCGCTGTTCCCGGCTGCATCTGTGCCGTGATGGTTTTCCGCATGCCCGCAATGCGCTTCCCCCGGCCGTCTCCTAAAATCGAGGAGTGGACTTCCAGCTCGTCAGTGACTACAAGCCACGCGGCGACCAGGGCCGCGCCATCGAAGAACTCGTCACCGGCATCGAAGCCGGCGAGAAGCATCAGGTTCTGCTCGGCGTCACCGGCTCGGGCAAGACCTTCACGATGGCGAAGATCATCGAGCAGATGAATCGTCCGGCGCTCGTGCTGGCGCATAACAAGACCCTCGCGGCTCAGCTCTTCCACGAGTTCAAGCAGTTCTTCCCCCACAACGCCGTCGAATATTTCGTCTCCTACTACGACTACTACCAGCCGGAAGCCTACATTCCTGCCGGCGATCTTTACATCGAGAAGGAAGCGACCATCAATGAGGAG
>DATJNE010000097.1:0-4207 GCA_035508305.1 Acidobacteriaceae bacterium
TTCGACCGCCCTGACGACGGCCTTCGCCTTGTTGAGGCTTTCCTGGTATTCGTTTTCGGGGATGGAATCGGCGACGATGCCGGCGCCGGCCTGAATGTATCCTTTGCGCCCTTCGACGAGCAATGTACGGATGGCGATGCACGAGGTGAGGTTGCCGGAGTAGTCGGCGTAGAGGACCGTACCGCCGTAGATGCCCCGGCGGGTCGGCTCGAGTTCTTCGATGATCTCCATGGCGCGAATCTTCGGCGCGCCGGAGAGCGTTCCGGCGGGGAAGCAGGAGCGCAGGGCGTCGACAGCGGAGAGTTCCGGCTTGAGGCGGCCCTCGATGTCGCTGACTAGGTGCATGACGTGGGAGTAGCGCTCGACGTGCATCAGATTCGTCACTTTGACGGTGCCATATTCGCTGACGCGGCCGACGTCGTTGCGGCCGAGGTCGACGAGCATGACGTGTTCGGCGCGCTCCTTCTCGTCGTTAGCCATTTCCTGCTCGGCGGCCAGATCGGATTCTTCCGTGGCCCCACGCGGCCGGGTGCCGGCGATGGGGCGGTACTCGATGCGGCGGCCTTCGACACGGACCAGCAGCTCCGGCGAGGAGCCGACGATGTGAGTGGTTTCCTGGTGCGGCGACTTTGCGTCGGCGACCCGGCGCGGAAAACGCAGGAAATACATATACGGCGACGGATTCACGATGCGCAGCGCGCGGTAGACAGAAAAGGGATCGACGCCGGGCTCAAGGTCGAGGCGCTGGGAGACGACGACCTGAAAGATGTCACCGGCCCGGATGTATTCTTTGGCGTGCTCGACCGCGCGAAGGTAGGCAGGCTTCCTGGTGCGCGGGGTGAGACGGAGCTTGCCGGCCGGTTTTTTCCCCCGGAGCTTCGGCAGTGGCTGGCTCAGGCGCCGCTCGAGGCGGTCGAGGCGGCGGAGGGCGTCAGCATGCGCAGCCTGCGGCTTGTGGCGGCGCAGATCGGCGGTGACGATGAGCAGAATCTCCTTCTTGACGTGATCGAAGGCGAGAACTTCATCGAAGAACATGAGGCAGGCGTCGGGCAGACCGAGGTCGTCCTCGGTGTCCTGGGGCAGCCGCTCGATCTGCCGCACCACGTCATAAGAAAAGAAGCCGACGGCCCCGGCGGTGAAGGGCGGCAGCCCGGAGACGCGGGCGGGCTTGTGTCCGTGGAGCGCATCGCGAAGGTGGGCGAAGACGTCGCCAGTGACGCGGCGCGTGCGGCCGTGCTCCGTGATCTCGATCTGATCGCCATGCGAGACGATGCGGCGGCTGGGGCGCGTACCGATGTAGGTATAGCGGCCGAGATGTTCGCCTCCTTCGACGGATTCCAGAATGAAACACTCGGGTTCGGCGGCGGCGAGGCGCAGGAAGGCGGAGACAGGGGTCTCCAGATCGGCGGTCAGGGTGCGGTAAAGCGGAACAAGGGAATGGGTGCGCGCGAGGCGGAGGAAGTGGGCGCGATCGGGCAGCGAGGGGCGCATGGTGACTAGGGTACAGGGTGCAGCACCGGGGAAGCCGGGCGCCGGACACCGAGAACCGGGCATTGCGGGCCAGACACAGAGATTTCCGACACCTGGGAACAAAGCTCAACCTAGTTAGGGGTAGGATTGGAGACCGCATCAACGACGACGATCTCGACCGGGCCTTTCGCGGGCTCGAGTTTCAGGCCGAGCTGATCCTTGAGGGCGCTGAAGAGCGAGGGACCGGTGGCATCGGCGCTGGCCGCAGCATCGAACCGTTGCGGAGACCAGTGCAGGGTCCAGTCGTATTTGCCGGTCAGACCGGTTTTGTCGATGACGATGCGGCCGTCGAGTTCGGCCTGGCGACTGAGCATGGTAGTGAGGGCGTCGATCGTCTCATCCGTAGCCGTCATCGTGCCCTGATCGTTGTCGACGTCGGTGGAGACTCCCTGAGACGGCATAGCCGGCCGGTTGGGAGCTGGCCCACCCGCGCCGCCGGGAGCGGGCGCGACAGTGTTGGGCGATTCGAGCACCGAGGGCTTGAGTTTGGGCCCGCCCTTGCCGGCCACCAGATCGAAGACGGGCAGCACTCGGGTTTCGACGTGCACCTTCAGGCCAAAGCGGTCCGCGAGCAGCGCCTGGACCATGAGGTGCAGGGTGCGGAAACGGGCGTCGCGGGAGAGCTTCTTCAGACGGGCGTAATCGTCTTCGCCCATTTTCGCGCTGATATCCCAGCGTGCGTCGAGCAAAGCGTCGGGGCCGCCGCTGAGTTGGGGGGGCGATTGCGCGTCGAAGGCATTGCGAATGAGGTTGCGAAGGGTCATGTTTTCGGCGCTGTAGCCGCTGCTGTTCCACCGGACGCTGGCATGAAAGGAGCGGCCGAGGTCGCGGCTGGAGGGCTTCACGGTGGAGACCTCGAAAGCGGGGACAGTTTCAGCATGCCTGGCAAGGATGAGCTGGGCGCGGAGGGCGGGAAACGCGGTCAGAGCGAGAAGGAGTGTGCAGAGGGTCCGGAGGCGGACGAAGTGCATGAGCAGGCTCCGTTACTGGGTCGAAGGCAACTGCACCATGGTAGACGCGGAATTCGCCAATCCGCTCGCGAGCCGGTCGCCGCGCCTGCCGGGCGTGCGGCCAGGGTTCACGCCAGAGCGGCGACGAGCCGGTCGAGGAAGGACTCCTGTCCGCGAAACAGTTTTTTGCGGGCAGCAGCAAGATCGAACCAGGCGCCGCGATCGGCTTCGGGGATTTCAATCTGGCGCCCGGAGCGGGGCGGCCACTCGACCATGCAGGTATTGGAAACGAGTGTGGCGGGGTCGAAGTCGCCCTCGACGGCCCACGCGATGACCTCTTTGCCGGCGGGCTGGCGGATGACGCCGAGCGGAGTGAATCTTTGGTGGGGAAGATCGACCATGAGCGGCGATCCGGTTTCCTCCTGGAATTCGCGGCGCGCAGCCACAAGCGGTTCTTCGCCATCGTGGTATTCGCCTTTGGGAATCGACCACGAGTCTTTTTTTGCCCAGAAGGGGCCGCCGGGGTGAATCAGGAAGACTTCGGGTCCGGAGGATGTGCGGCGGAAAAGGAGAATGCCGGCGGAGCGTTTGGTCATGGGCTGGCAGGATCATTATCGGGCTTCGCGCGGTGGAAGACAGGTTCTCCTTGCAGACGAAGTCCGGAAGCCGGGCGGAATGGCCGCATTTTGTTGATAGACTCAGGAAAAACTCATGGGAGAGGTGGAATGGCTTTCAGGAACGCGGTTCGGGTGGCAGCGGCGGCGAGTCTGTTGATGATGGCGGCGGGCGCGGTGAGTTTTGCGAAGGACAAGACGGCGAATCAGGAGCCGGTGGCGTGGGGGATGCAGTCGGGCAACGACGGGTGTGTGATCTTCAAAGAGTCCGAAGAGATGACGAGCGAGAACGACAACGGAACCTACAACAGCTTCACCGTGAAACAGTTGGAAGTAGTGGATGCGATTAAGGCCACGCTGCCGAAGAAGAAATACAGCGAGACAAAGAGCGATCTGGATGCGCTGCAGGAGGTGGGAATGCAGAACCACCTGAAATTCGTGAAGATCCCAAAGAAATACACGCCGGACCAGCTGGAGAAGGCGAAAGCGATGTGCGGGGTGCAGTAGCCGTTCCGGCGACCGCGCTTCGCGCCTCGGGCGAGTGCGTCAGCCTCGTTGATCTGGAGAGGAAGCCCGCGGGAAGGCAATCTTCAGAAAAGTTCTTGACTCTCCCCTGAGGGCAGGGTGGACAACCGACTCATGCTGAAGATCGGCGATTTCTCCACACTGGCGCACGTTTCCATCAAAACCCTGCGGTACTACGACGAAGCTGGTGTGCTGACGCCCGTCCGGGTGGATCCGGAGAGCGGATACCGTTACTATGCGGCGCGCCAGATGGCGCAGCTGTATCGCATCCTGGTGCTGAAGGATTTCGGCTTCTCGCTCGAGGAAATCGTGAAGCTGCTGCAAAAGGGCGTGACGGCGGAACAGATGCGGGGCATGCTCGTGCTGCAGCAAGCGGAGCAGCAGCGCCGGGTGGAAGAAGAAGGCGATCGGCTCAGCAGAATCAGCAGCCACATCCGGCTGATCGAGAAGGAGAACGATATGTCGTCCTACGACGTGATTCTGAAGACTGTGCCGAAGCAGAAGATGGCTTCGGTGCGCGAGACGATTGCGAACTATCCGGCGGTGGGAGCGCTGTGCGGGAAAGTGGCCGGCGCGCTGGGGCCGGCG